>JANQFA010000231.1 GCA_028278065.1 Myxococcota bacterium | reverse complement strand
AGGCCCGGCTCGACGAGATGTTCGCCGGCCACTGCGAGCTGATGCCGCGCGAAGCCCTCGCGCCGATGGTGACGATCCAGCGCGAGCGCGACGCGCGGCTGGCGCTGGGGATGCTGCGGGGAGCGGGCTCGAGCGGTCGCGCCATCCTGATCGCGGGCACCGGCCACGTTCGCGAAGGCGACGTCCCTGCCCTCCTGCTCCGAGCCGGGGCCGAGCGCCGCGCGATCGTCTCCGTGGGCCTGCTCGAGGTGCGGCCCGAAGCGACGCAGATCGCCACGACCGATGCCGAGGCGTTCGACTTCGCCCTCTTCACCCCCGCCGCGGAGCGCGAAGACCCCTGCGAGAGGCTAAGACGGCAGATTCCACGCTAGTCCCGGATCGGGCACTCGTGGTCGTTGTCGTCAGGCGTGTTGTTGGCGTAGGTGGTGCCGAAGTCGTTGTCGGTCGCGATCGTGCCGGCCCCGTCGTCGCAGTAGTCGGTGTGGTTTCCGCTCGCCCGGTTCCGGGTGAGCGTCGTGTTGGTGGCCGCGGGGTTGCCGTCGCTGATCTCGAAGCCCACCCCCGCGTTGTCGGTCGCCCGGTTGTTCGTGAGCGTGTTGCCGGTCGCGTCGGCCTGGACGTCGAAGCCGTCGTGGGTCCCGCCGCTGGCCGTGTTGTTCTCCAGCGTGTTGTCGTCTCCGCGGATCTCGAAACCGTCCGAGCAGCCGCTCGCCGAGTTGCGCTCGATCTGGCTGCCGTCCCCGCGGATCTCGAAGCAGGACTCGTTGCTCTCCACGATCCCGGAATCGATGGCCCGGTTCTGGCTGACGAGCCCATCCAGGATGTCCAGATTGAAGGCCTCCTCGCTCACCTGCTCGACCACGTTCTTCACCACCTCGAAGCCCGGTGCCGAGGCGACCACGACGATGCCGTCGACATCGTCCGGACCCTGGAAGACCTGGTTGCCCGACACCTCGCCGGAACCGCAGGATCCGGAGCAGAGCACGTTGATCCCGTCGTCGTCGAAGGCGCTGCGAATCCGGTTCTTGGTCACCACGGGGTCCTCGCCGATGACGGTGATGCCGTTGTCGAGGTCCTCCAGGCGATTCTGCGTGATCAGGGCCTGGTCTCCGGTCACCTCGATCCCGTCGGACTCACACCCCTCGACCACGTTCTTGACCGCCTCGACGCGATTGCCGACGAGATTGACGCAGTCGCTGTCGTTTCCGGTGAGCAGCACCTGGTTGCGCTCGAAAACGATGTCGTCCCCTTCGACCTCCACGCCGACGTTGTCGCCGCCGAGGATCGAGTTCCGCGAGACCTCGATGCGATCTCCGGCGAGGTCGACGGCGCTCTCGTTGTTCCCGCCCAAGAAGGTGCTCTTGGTGACGACCGTATCCGGATTCGGCTGCCCCGAGTCCGCGCTCTCGATGCACTCCTGTCCGCAGTGCACGAAGCGCATCTGGGTGACGACTGCGCCGGCAACGTCGGCCGCGAGCACGATGGCACTCCCCGTCCCGTTGCGAACCGTGAAGCCCCGGATGGTGACATCGTCGGCCTCCACGGTGATCCCGTGGCCGGCGTTGTCCGCCGTGTTCTCGTCGCTGTCCTCACCCGGATCGAGGATCGTCTTGCGATCCCCGCGCAGCGTCAGGCCGTCCCGATCGGACGGGATGGTCACGTTCTCGAAGTAGACGCCCTTGCCGATCTTGACCGTGTCCCCGGCGGAGGCGGCGTCGATCCCGTCCTGGATGGTCGCCGCGCACTTGGCGCTGCCACCCGGCTGTACGCAGATCGTCTTGGCGAGAGCCGATCCCGGAATCAGCAGTGCCGTGGCGACCACGGTGAAGAAGAAGATCCCGTTGCAGAGTACACGCGTCATCTCGACCACCCCCGTCTGCTGATCGCGTCTCCAGGACCTTAACGGCAGCCCCGCCCTCCAGCTACAGCGAGTCCTGGAGAAATCCTCAGGGCAGGGCCTCGAGAAGCTCGACGGCTTCCTCGGCCGCCTCGCGCACGGCGAGCTCACGGTGCTGCGTGAGCGGGGCCAGGCGTGCGATCGCGGAGCGGTCGTCCAGGAACGCAAGCGAGCGGATCGCCGCGATCACCACCTCGGAATCGGAATCCGCGAGCGCGCCTTCGAGGACCGGAAGGACGTCGCGGGGCGGACCGAATCCGAGCTGGATGGCCGCCTGGCGCCGCACCGACGCATCGGAATCGCCCAGCAGGAGGTTCTCCAGGATGAGGCGATCTTCCTCACGCTCGGCGTCGAGGCCCATGGCGGCGAACTCCCGGGTCTCGACGTCGGGCGACTCCACCTCCTCCAGCAGCTCTTCCCGCCGACTCTCCTGGCGCCGGGCGCGCTGCTCCGCGGCCCAGCGAAGCTCGGCCTCGCTGGGCGGCTCGGCGCGCTGCCGCTCCTTCAGCTCCGCGTAGCGCCGGGCTCGCTCCTGCTGCCGGGCGAGGCGTCGTGCCTCATCGTCCTCTTCGTTCCCACCCGGCTCCTGCGCGTCCGGCGTCGCCCGCGCGGGCGCGCTCGCCGCATCGGTCGCGAGCGGGTCGACGGGGCTAGCCGTCCCGATGACGACCGTCGCGACCTCGACCCCGCGCCCCCTCTCGCGGACGGCGTATCCGACCTGGTAGGGCGTGTCCTCCAGCACCCGCACCAGGACCTCCTCCAGTGGGGCGTCCACGATCACCAGCGTCACCGCCGGGTGCCGCGCGGCCCGGTCCACCAGCGCGAAGCCTCCCACCCGGGCGAGCGCCCGCACCACCTCGAGCCGCGGCGCCTGGCGAGCGAGGACGGTCAACCCTCCCTCGCCCCGCCGCACGATCACCTCGCCCCGCGCCGGGAGCTCCGGCGGAGCGGCCTGGTCCGCCTCTTCCGCCACGGTCCGAGCCGGCTCCGGTCGCTCCACGGAAGGCTCACCCGCTCCCTGCGGATCGCTGTCGCCTTCCCGACAGGCGGACGGACCCATCGCTACGAGGCCGACGGCCAGCACCAGAGCGGGGACCGGACGCTTCAGTGAGAACACCGCCGGATCCTAGCCCTCCAGCCGCTGCGGGAGACCGGGCCCGCGCGATTGCCTCGGCTCTGCCGGACGGCAGAGGCGCGCGCTCCGGCCGCGGGTGACGCTGGGGGGCGTCCAACCACCGGAGAACCCGATGCCCGCAACCCACCGCCCGCTCTCGACCCTCGCAGCCCTCTGGATCGCCGCCGCCCCGCTCTTCGTCGCCTCCCCGGGCATGGCCGAGATCTGCGTGGCCACCTCGCTCGTCGAGGACCGCTGGGACAACGAGATCGCCTTCAACCAGTGCGGCACCGAGAAGGAGGCCCGCTGGGTCTGCAACGTCTGGATGAAGCAGTGCAAGAAGCGCGTGAAGGCGGCCGCCAAGTGCAACGTGGCCCAGGCGAAGACGGAGGCGGCGTACCACAAGGCCCTCTGCAAGCTCGAGCGGACGCTCGACCCCAAGGGCTGCCTGGCGGGCTGGACGGACGTTCTCAAGAACCGCAGCGCCGAGATCAAGGAGCGGCTGAAGAAGGGCCAGGACGACTGCGAGGACACCTTCGAGAGCTGCGTCCGGGACTGCTAACCGCGGATCGTCGGTCAGCCGGCGAAGAGCTCGTCGGCGCCCAGGTCGAGTGCGTGGCGCGCGTGGCGGCGCGCCATGGCGGTGAACATCTCGTCCCCGCGCTCGGTCTGCTGGACCATCACCGAGGCCACCACGGTGACGGCGAAGCCGTTGAAGGTCCCGCGGCGGTAGTCCTCCCAGCAGCGCTCCCAGGCGTAGCCCCGGACGCCGGCCTCGCAGAGTGCGGCGTGGTACGCCTCGACGATCTCCCGCTCGACGGGACGGCGGACCTCGGGCTGGAGCCCCGCGCCCAGGAAGTAGGCCACGTCGGCCAGCGGGTTCCCGACGGTGAGGCTCTGCCAGTCGACGGCGGTCACGCGCGGCGGATCCTCGCGCTCGTCGATCAGCAGGTTGTCGAGCCGGTAGTCCACGTGCACGATGGAGAAGACCTCGCCCAGCGGCTCGAAGGGCGGGCCCTGGCTGTCGGCGGCGCGGGCGATCACGTCGGCCTCGTCCTTCTCCAGACGCGGGGCGAAGCGCTCGAGGAAGGGCCCCAGGTTCGCGCTGTAGAGCGCGCGGCCGAGCTGGATCGTCTGCTCCGTGGGGTGTCCCAGCCAGTCGATCTCCTTCAGGGACTCGTCGCACCAGGTGGGCGCGTGCAGACCCGGAAGCTGCAGCACGGCGGCCCGCGCCACCTCCGGCGAGCAGCCCGCGAGCTGGTCTCCCTGCTCGGCGGGCGCGAGGTCTTCGAGCAGCAGCACGTGCTCGGGGCCGTCGCCTTCGATGGCGGCGTAGTAGCAGCGGGGCGTCCGCATCCGCATGCGCGCCTGGAGATCCCGATAGAAGCCCACCTCCTTGCGGTAGTTGCGCAGCATGACGCCGGTCTGGCGGCTGGCGGGATCGTCGGAGGGGAACTTGCCGATGAGGCTCTTCGGCGCGCTCTCGTCGCCGACGCGGTCCAGCGCGTAGCGGTAGCAGGAACCGAGCTGCCCGGTCCCGATCCGGGTGGCGTCGAAGCCGCGCACCTCGACGGCGGGATGGCCGGCCTCGCGCAGGCGCTCGGTCAGCCAGTCGGCGGAGACCCTCTCGGGGGTCGGGATGTCCACGACTCAGCTCGCCTCCACACCGGCGGCGAGACCAGCAGGATTGGCCGGCAGGCCGGCGAAGCGACCCTCCGGTCGCGTCTTGCGGTAGGCCGCAACGATGGGCTCCAGCTCCCGGGGGCTGGCGCCGTGCAGGATGACGCCGTCGCAGCCCAGCTCGAGCTGGCCGCGCACCTTCTCGACGCACTGCTCGGGACTCCCGGTGGCGGCGGGCGCGAGCCACTCGTCGGGGATGAGCAGTGCGATGGCCTCGAGCTGCTCCGGGGTGGCGATCGTGTCGATGGCCCCGCGCACGGCCCGCACGGCCTCGCTCTCGCGGAAGCGGCGCAGCACCTCCGGATCCCAGCCGTTGGTCTTCACCATGAGATCCCCGTAGCCCTGCAGGTAGGTGGCCATGCGGCCGACGGTCTTCTTCAGACGCAGCGCCTCGGGCAGGTGGTCGCCGACGGTGGCGAAGCAGGACCACACGCGCACGGCGGCCGGGTCGCGGCCGGCCTCCTCCGCGGCCCTCTTCACCGCGCGGACACAGCGCTCGGTGGTCTCGTCCGTGAAGAAGGTGTGCAGCACCACCGCATCGAAGGCGCGGCCGCCGAGCGCCAGGGAGTTGGGCCCGAAGGCCGTGAAGGTCATCGGGATGTGCTCCCGGTAGTCCGGCCCCATGGTGAGAAGCGGATACTTCCCGGCCGGGCCGTCGTGGCCCGCCACGATCTCGCCGCGCCAGATGCGCCGCATGAGCCCCACGAAGTCCTCGATCTCGGCGGTCTTGATGTGCGGCAGGCCGTAGGCGTCGAAGAGCGGCGCGATCCCCCGACCCAGGCCGAGCGAGAAGCGGCCCTCGGTCATGCGGTGCATGGTCATGGCGAAGGCTGCCGTCACCATGGGGTGTCGGGTGTGGTGGTTGGTGGCCGCGGTGGCGATGCCCAGCTCGCTGGAGACGGCGCCGGCGGCGCCGGACAACGTGGCCGCCTCCTTCACGTTGAAGCGCTCGGAGATGAAGACGCTGCCCAGGCCCAGCGCCTCGCCCTGCTGCACCTCCGCGATCAGCTCGCGCGGCGTCTTCGGCGCCCCGGCCAGGGTGTAGAAGCCCAGCTCGTTCATGCGTTCCACGGCTCCTCCTCGCGCGGTCCAGAACGATGCAATACCTCCCAGGGTCCGGCCACCGGGCGCCCCGCGCCAGTCCGCAGACTCTGCGCTCGGTGTAGAATCGGCCGCGAGCGAGGAGGCTCTTCATGCGCATGTTCTCGCCCCTCCATGGCGGCCTCGCCCTGGCGCTGGCCCTGGCCGCTCCGGCCGCCGCGGACAAGATCCACGTTCCGGGAGACCAGCCCACCGTGAACGCCGCGCTCGCCGTGGCCAACCCGGGGGACACGATCCAGCTGGCCAAGGGCAGCCACGCCGGCTTCACGGTGTCCGGCAAGTCCGACCTCCGGATCCGCGGAGCCGGCAAGTCCGTCGTCGACGGCTCCGGCGACGAGGCAATCCTCGTCAGTGGATCCCAGGAGATCGTGATCGAGAGGCTCACCATCGACAATCCAGGCGCCGACGGCATCGTGGTCTCCGACTCCGAGGACATCACCATCCAGAAGTGCAGGTTCGAGGATGTGGACGGATCGGGCATCCGCGGGTTGGACGCAGAGCGGGTGGTGGTCCGGAAGTCCACGATCCTGGCGAGAGGCAACGGGATCGACCTGGATCGCGCCGGGGGCACCCCGAGCGTCGACTGGCTGATCACCCGGAACCGCTTCGAGGTCAACGGGAACGGCGTTCTGCTCGACGGCGACGGCCACGTCGTGGAGAAGAACCGCTTCGCCCTGCAGGACGGCTTCGCGGTCGACACCCTGCAGGGCGCCACCAGCGCGCGAGTCTCGAAGAACCGGTTCGACGATCCGCACAACGCCATCCGTCTGCTGGGCACCGGACACCTGGCCGAGAAGAACAACGTCAAGCGGGCCAGCTTCGCGGGCATCCGCGTGGGCGGCAGCAACTGCGTGGTGGAGGAGAACAAGATCAGGAACACGGTCGACCACGGGATCATCATCAGGGGCGACGACAACCAGTTCCTGAAGAACAAGATTTCGAAGACCGGCGGGTCCGGGATCGTACTCGACCCGGAGTCCGAGGATCCCCCGCCTCTCGGCGGGAACACCCTGGAGAAGAACCGGATCCGGAAAGCCACCCTCGCCGGGATCTACATCGATGCGAACGTCGCCGGCAACACGCTGACCGGGAACAACGCCAAGGGCAGCGGCACCTTCGACCTGCTCTCCGAGGTGCCCGAGGGCGACAACACCTTCGACTCGAACAAGTTCGGCACCATCGAGTTCGACTAGGCGCCGCTCCGCTACCCGATCCGCTTGTCCTTCCCTTCCCAGAACGGCGCGCGCAGCTCGCGCTTCAGCACCTTCATGGCGCCGGAGAGGGGCAGAGGCTCGTCCCGGAAGTCCACCGACTTGGGCACCTTGTAGCCGGCGATGGAATCGCGGGCGTGCTCGATGATGATCTCGGCCGTGACGCTCTGACCGGGGTGCAGCACCACGACCGCGTGCACCGCCTCGCCCCACTTCGCGTCGGGGATCCCGATCACGGCCACCTGAGCCACGGCGGGATGGGTGCTGATGGCCGACTCCACCTCGGCGGAGTAGACGTTCTCGCCACCCGTCACGATCATGTCCTTCACGCGGTCGACCAGGAAGAGGTAGCCGTCGGCATCGAGGTAGCCGGCGTCGCCGGAGTGATACCAGCCCCCGCGGAAGACCTCGGACGTGGCGTCGGGCTTGTTCCAGTACTCGCGCATGAAGTTGCCGCCGCGGATGCAGACCTCGCCGATCTCGCCGCGCGGGAGCACGCGCCCGTCCTCGTCCTGGATGGAGACCTGCACGCCCACCACGGGCTTGCCCGTGGAGCGCAGGCGCGGCGAGCCGGCCACGTGGTCCTCGGGGAGGAGCAGCGTCACCGTGGAGCAGCCCTCGGTCATGCCGTATCCCTGGACCAGCTCGAGCTCGGGAAGGTCCCGGAGAATCTGATCGAGAGTGGCCTCGGGCATGGGCGAGGCGCCGTAGACCAACCGCTTCAGCGACTTCAGCCGCTTCGGCGCGTACTTCTCCGAGAGGAGACACAGGCCGATCATCGTCGGCACCATCAGCGTGTCCGTGACCTCGTACTGCTCGATGAGATCGATCACGCCGTCCGGGTTG
>JANQFA010000227.1 GCA_028278065.1 Myxococcota bacterium | reverse complement strand
CCCGAGGGCGCCGCTGCAGGGAGTCCGCTGGTCTTCCACGCATCGTCGCGACGGTGCTATTGATCGAGAGGATGCTGACTCGACGGGAGTTCATGCGAGGCACGGCGGGTGCCGCTGCGCTGCTGCCGCTCGCCGGGCTGCCGCTCATCGGGTGCAGCCGCGAGTCCGGGGCCGACGTCACGGTCTTGCGGGGGGGCGTCGTCCTGCCCGTCGACGAGCGCTTCTCCGAGCACTCGGCCCTGCTGATTCGCGGCAATCGCATCGCGCAGGTCGGAAGTGACGAGGCGGTGCTGGCGGCTGCCGGTTCGGGCGCGCGGATCGTCGATCTCGACGGGCGCACGGTCCTGCCGGGATTCATCGAGCCGCACATGCACTTCCTCCTGCTCGCAGGCCTGGGACATGTCGAGGACATCGGTCCCTTCGTGCGACCGACCTTCGAGCAGTGCCTCGCTGCGCTGCGCGAGATCCGGGATGTCGCCAGCGCAACGGGACCCGAGGCCTGGGTGATGGGCAGGCAGTTCGATCCGATCCTGCTCGAGCCCGCGCGCGAGCTCACCACCCGGGAGCTCGACGAGATCGCCCCGGACCGCCCGGTCTTCGTACTCAACGCCTCCGGACACATCGCCTACGTGAACAGCCGCGCGCTCGAGCTGGCAGGCATCCCGCGAGACGCGCCGAACCCGGATGGCGGCGAGTTCGGGCGCCATCCGGACGGGTCCTTGAACGGTGTGCTCTACGGGCCGAGCGCGCACCTCCCGGTCCTGCTGAAGAACCCCGAGATCCAGGCTCGCATGCGGGGCGAGTTCGTGGCCGCCGGTATCGAGGTCGGCGAGGCGGCCGCAGCGCTGGGGATCACGACGCTGTGCGATCAGGCGACGGGAGTCCTCTCGGGAGCCGCCGAGCTCGGGCGCTACCGGGAGATGTACGCGGAGGGCCGCATGAAGACGCGGCTGCGCGCCTACCTCTACGACTTCCACGGCGAACCGTGGCGAGACGCCGACGTCCGCTTCGGCGACGGCGACGCCCTGCTCCGCGTAGCCGGTCTCAAGTTCGTGACGGACGGCTCGAACCAGGGCTTCACCGGGAGACAGCGCGAGCGCTACTGGACGCGCGACTCCCTCGGGCTCTACTACATCGAGCCCCCGGTGCTCCGCGAGCGGGTGCAGCGCTACGCCGCCGAGGGCTGGCCCTTGTCGATGCACGGGAACGGCGACGCGGCGATCGACAGTATTCTCGACGCCCTCGAGCACGCGCGGGACCAGGGGATCGACGTCCGCGCGCTGCGTTGCCGCATCGAGCACTGCTCGATCCTCCACGACGACCAGATCGCGCGCATCCAGGAGCTGGGAGTCGGTCCGAGCTTCCTGATCAACCACGTGCACTACTGGGGCCACGTCATGCGGGACCAGGTCTTCGGTCCCGAGAAGGTCCTGCTGCTGGACCGCTGCGCGAGCGTCGAGCGCCAGGCCATACCGTGGGTGATGCATACCGACGCGCCGGTCTCGCCCCTGGGCTCACTTCACAAGATCCGCGTCGCGGTCGTCCGGGACCTGTGGAAGGAGCCCGGGACGGTGCTCGCCCCGAACGAACGGGTCTCCGTCGAGGCGGCCATCCGGTCGATCACGCGAAACGCGGCCTGGCAGTGCCACTCGGAGAACGAGATCGGCAGCCTGGAGGCCGGCAAGCTGGCGGACCTGGTCGTGCTCGAGAGCGACCCTCGCAAGGTCGAGCCGACCGCGATCTCGGAGATCCGGGTCAGCGAGACCTGGATGGACGGACGCCCCGTCTTCCAGGCCTAGTGCCCGGCGGAGCGAGCGCGGGCCCTACGGGCTCGAGAGCCTGTCCATCAGATGGCACAGTCGCGCGCGGGCCTCGCGGACCGGAGCCGAGCCGTCGACGCCCTTCAGGAAGAAGCGGTCGAAGACCGGCGCGCCCAGGGTGTCGATCTCCAGCTCCTCCGGGACCAGCCCGATCTGCGCGATGCGCGCCAGCAGTCCGCCCATGAAGCCCAGCCGGTCGGCCGCGGCCACCTCCAGGTAGACCGCGCCGCCGTACTTCGCGGTCAGCGAGCGGTGATGGGAGGTGATGCGAACCTCCGGCGGCGAGAGATCCTCGGGGGACCGGCGTGCCAGCCCCAGGTAGTCGAGCAGCACGGGATCGGCGGCATCGTCCAGGACCTCGAGCTCGAACTCCGCGAGCCAGGGATCGTCGGGTCCTCCGCCGGGTCCGGCCCGACGCGCGGCGCCGCGCACCACACGGATGCCGGACTCGTACAGGCCGACACCCAGAGAGGCGGGCCAGCTGGCTGGAAGATCGCCCCAGATGCGCAGGCGCAGCCGTCCCTCCTCGCCGAGGCGCACGTCGTAGCCCGGCTGCTCGAGCGCCCCGGGCTCGGCGTGACCGATCGCGGCGAACTCCTGGGCGCAAACCTGCATCTCGAGGTCCTCCTGCGCCCACCGGATTCAAACGGCGTGCCAGCCGGAAGCGAAGCGCAGCGGCCGCGAGGCGCTGGGTGCGCCCAATCCGTGGTCGCGCGCTGCCCGCGCGGTGGGCTGTCCCGGACCGCGCGTGCGGGATCCGGCACGCCGAGGAGCCCGGTGTGCGCGCCTCGGCCCGATCGGGTTGGCACGCCGGTTGCGATGCAAAGAAGGCGGGAGGATCGATTCGATGAAGAAGATCGTGGCGGTCATCAAGCCCTTCAAGGCGGATGACGTCAAGGAGAGCCTCACGCAGATCGGGGTGCGCGGAATGACACTGACCGAGGTCAAGGGTGTCGGGCGCCAGAAGGGACACACCGAGCTCTACCGGGGGGCCGAGTACTCCCCGAGCTTCCTGCCGAAGCTCGAGGTGGAGGTGGTCGTGCCCGACGAGATGCTCGAGAAGACCACGCACGCCCTCATGGAGAGCGCCCAGACGGGATCGATCGGAGACGGCAAGATCTTCGTCTCCGACGTCGTCGATGCCATCCGCATCCGGACCGGGGAGAAGGGGGACGTCGCGCTGACCTAGGGCGACCTCCGCGCGCGCTGAAGCGCGCCGAACCAGCTGGAATGCAGAAGGCCCCGGGGCGCGCGCCCCGGGGCCTTTGCGTCGGATCCTCTGCCTCCGACTAGATGTCGAAGTACAGCTCGAACTCGTGCGGGTGGGGCCGCAGGCGGACCTGGTCGACCTCCTCCTCGCGCTTGTACTCCAGCCAGGCGCTGATCGCGTCCTCGGTGAACACGTCGCCCTTGAGGAGGAAGTCGTGGTCCTCCTCGAGGCAGTCGAGCGCCTCGGCCAGGCTGCCCGGCATGTTCGGGATCGCCTCGGCCTCCTCCGGGGGGAGGCTGTAGATGTTCTTGTCGAGCGGCTCGCCCGGATCGATCTTGTTCTCGATTCCGTCGAGGCCCGCCATGAGCATCGCGCTGAACGCCAGGTACGGGTTGCACGAGGGGTCCGGGTAGCGGACCTCGACGCGCTTGGCCTTCGGGCTGTCCGAGTACATCGGAATGCGGCACGACGCCGAGCGGTTGCGGCTGGACAGGGCCAGCTTCACCGGCGCCTCGTACCCCGGCGTGAGCCGCTTGTACGAGTTGGTCGTCGGGTTGGTGAAGGCCGCGATGGCGCGGCTGTGCTTCAGGATGCCGCCGATGTAGTGGAGGCCCAGCTCCGAGAGACCCGCGTATCCGCTTCCGGCGAACAGGGGCTTCCCGTCCTTCCAGATCGACTGGTGGCAGTGCATGCCCGAGCCGTTGCCCTCGAAGACCGGCTTCGGCATGAAGGTCACCGTCTTGCCGTTCTGGATGGCGACGTTCTTGATCACGTACTTGTAGAGGCACAGCTGGTCGGCCATCTTGCGCATGGTCTGGAACACCATGTCGATCTCGGCCTGGCCTGCGGTGGCCACCTCGTGGTGCTGCGCCTCGATCTTGATGCCGAGCTCCTGCATCGCCAGCACCATCTCCGAGCGGAGGTCCTGGAACTTGTCCAGGGGCGGCGCCGGGAAGTAGCCCTGCTGTGCGCGCGGCTTGTAGGCCAGGTTGCCGCCCTCCTCCTCGCGACCCGTGTTCCACGAGCCCTCGATGGAGTCCACGCTGTAGAAGCCGTGGTCCGGGCCGGTGCTGAAGCGCGCGTCGTCGAAGATGAAGAACTCGGCCTCCGGACCGAAGAAGATCGTGTCTCCGATCCCGGTCTGCTTCAGGTAGTTCTCCGCCTTGGTGGCGATGTAGCGCGGGTCGCGCGAGTAGCGCTCCCGGGTGATGGGGTCCACGATGTCGCAGAGCATCACCAGCGTGGGATGCTGGAAGAACGGGTCGATGAACGCCGTCTCCGGGTCGGGGATCATCAGCATGTCGCTCTCGTTGATCGACTGCCAGCCGCGGATCGACGAGCCGTCGAATCCCTGACCGTCCTCGAACGTATCCTCGTCGATGAAGTCGAGCGGATACGAGCAGTGCTGCCACGTGCCGGGCCAGTCGATGAACCGGAGGTCCACCATGCTCACGTTGTTCTTCTTCGCGTATTCCAGAACCTGCTTGGCGTCCATTTTGACGTCTCGTCCTTCTCTCTAGGATTGGGGGATAGGGTGGGGCGGCCGGTCTCAGACCGCGTCGGCGCCGCGCTCGCCCGTGCGGATTCGGATGACCTCTTCCATCGGGCTCACGAAGATCTTGCCGTCACCGATGCGTCCGGTGTTGGCCGCCTCGACGATCGCCTGCACGGCCTTGTCCGCCATATCCTCGCTGAGGGCGATCTCGATCTTGATCTTGGGCAGGAAGTCCACCACGTACTCGGCACCGCGGTACAGCTCGGTGTGTCCCTTCTGCCGACCGAAGCCCTTCACCTCGGTCACGGTCATTCCCTGGATGCCGATGGCGTTCAGGGCGTCCTTGACCTCGTCGAGCTTGAAGGGCTTGATGATTGCCTCGACCTTGCGCATCGGGCTCTCCTCTTGTGGGTGTTCACGCGCCCCGGGGCATCGCGGCCCCGGGGATCCGGCGCGCCGCCCCGCCACTGTGCGAGAGCCGGCACACGGTATCACGTCCATGGCCCTGGCCGAAGCCCCGGACCCGCACCCCTCCCTTTCAACCTGCGTGCCAGCCGCCGCGGGTCGCGAGAAGGCTCCAGGACGCTCGAGAGCCCCCGAGAGCGCCCCGCGACAGCCTGCTTGCTCAGCAGCTGGGCAGACTTCTGCCCAACGCGTGTGCAACCCGGCACACGCCGAGGCGCGGGGCAGAGCCTCGCGGCCCCTGCGACGCGGTATGGGATTTGCAGTTTCGCGGGGGCATGGAACCTCAGCCCGTCAACGGAAACGCCGCCACCCGTCCCGAACTCTCCGAAGCCTTCGACCGCTTCCTGGCCGAGGCCGAGGCCTCCGGACGCGATCTCCCCCTGCGCGCCTGGCTGGATCTCGCCGAGGCCTGGCGCATCGAGCGCGCCCTGCGCGAGACACGGGGCAACCGCTCGGCCGCCGCCCGCCGCCTGGGCATCGGGCGTCGCACCCTCTACGCCAAGATGCACAAGCTGGGTCTCTAGGACCCGGAGATCCGCGCGAGCATCCGCTCCACCTCGGCGCGCTGGCGCTCGACGTACTCGTAGTAGCGCCGTCGCGCGCGCCGGTACGGGTCGCCGCGCAGGCTCGCGATCCCGAAGCCGTCCTCGTCCCGTTCCCGGAGGACGCGCTCGTACACCCCGGCGAAGTGGCGCAGGTTCGCCTCCAGCTCGACGAAGCGCCGGTCCGATGCGAGACGCACGGCCGCCTGCGTCTGCCCCCGGCGCAGGGGCGACTGCAGGACGAAGAGGCGGAAGGTCGTGTCGAAGATCTCGTTGTCCGGGTGCACCGGCAGGGTCTTCACCAGGGCGCCGTGACGCGTCGGTAGCCAGTCGAACTCGAGCAGCGCCTCGCGCTGCGCCGGGTCGCGGTGGATCTCTTCGTAGTCGTCGATCGGTCCCTCCGCCCCGAGGCGCGCCAGGTTGACGAACTCGTTGGCGGGAATCGCCAGGTTGAAGAGCTGGCGCAGCTTGATGACCCGGACCGAGGTGGGCGACCAGACGCTCGCCGCGGCCAGCGCGTTCCGCAACGTGTGGACGCAATTGTCGTGGAGGCCGCTCCACTGGTAGTCCGCTTCGCCGCCGGCGTACTCGTCGTTGAGCGCGTTCAGGAACTCCATCGCCTCCACGAGCATCCCCTCGGCCAGCGGCATGCGCGCGCAGAAGACCGAGCGTCCGTACTGGAGCGCGAAGTCGGTGGCCAGGGCATGGTGCAGGAGGAAGTTGTCCGGGTCGTGCTCTCCCTCCGCCGCCGGGTAGTCGTGGAGCTCGACCCCGTGCAGGACGCCCGCGGCCACCGCGTCGCGTACCGTGGCATCGGCCCGCTCCTGAGTCAGGCGCTCCCCCGGTCGCACGTTCCCGGCGTAGAAGAGGTCGCGGCCGGGAAACGCGAGCCAGTTCACGTTGCGCAGCCAGCGATTCACGCTGATCCCGGCCCCGTGCTCGACATCGTGGGGATCGGCGGCCGCGCGACGGCAGCGGCGCAGCCGGGGCCACGGCGCGGTCTCGTCCTTGCAGGCGCCCTTCAGGTACATGACCGCGTGCCCGGGCACGCCACCCGTCCCCTTGCTGTGCGAGCGCCACTGGCTGACCGCGCAGAGCTCGGCGTAGTAGGGGAAGAGCTCTTCGTACACCGGGTCGGGAACCCGCTCGGTGATGATCGCCTCGTCCTTCAAACCGAAGCGGGAGGCCCGCTCGCAGCCTGCGGACGCGAGGACGAGTGCGGCGAGAGCAGCCAGGGCGAGGCAGCGGATCACGTCGGCAAGGCTAGTCGGTCGGCGAGCGGAGGCCAGAGACGAAGAAGGCCCCGGAGCGGGGGCTCCGGGGCCTCGTTCGTTCTTGCGGTCTCGACACCTAGAAGGTGTAGACGACCTCGGCTCCGAGCACGACCTGGTTGGTCGCCTCGGCCACCTGGCCGCCGCCCGGGTTGCCCCGGGTGGCGCCGGCGCCGCTGTCGAAGAAGACCTGGTTCAGGTCGCCGCCCAGCGTCTGGTCGTAGCGAACCTCACCGCGGACCATCAGGTTCGAGGTGAGCATGTAGTCCGCCGTCGTCGTGAACCCGAGCAGCCGGAAGTCGTCTCCGGCGAAGTCGAAGTCCGCGTACTCGAGGCGGCCCGCCAGACCGAGGCGTTCGGTGAGCGCGTAGCGGCCCGCAGCACCGAGGCCCCACCCTTCGGTGGTGCCGGCAGCGTCGTTCTTGACGTAGTCGAAGTTCAGGTAGGACGAGAACTTCTCCGACGGATCCCAGAGGACCGTCATGTCCAGGATGGTCTCCTTGTCGCCGCTCGGCGCATCGAAGCCCGCACCGCTGTCCGCGCCGCCGTAGGCACCGTTGAACGAAGCCCAGAGCGCCTCGTTGATCTGGTGCCCGATCTGCCACGTGATCGCCTTGTTGTTGTCCAGGTCGATGTCACGCGACGTGAACGAGCGGGTCTCGTTGATCACACCGAAGGAGGTCGTACCGCCCTCCCAGAGTGAGGTCGTGGCGAGAATACCCGTGTGGGTGATCGGCTGGAACAGGTTCCACAGGTTGCTCCGGGTGATGTTGTAGTTGCCCGTCGTCTGCGTGACCTCGGGGCCGATGAGCGTTCCGAACTTGCCCATCTTGAACTCGACACCATTGCCGATCGGAGCCAGGTAGCTGATGTAGGCCTGGAACAGGTGGAAGTCGTTCTGGCTTCCCGAGAAGCCGTCGTTCCCGCCGTTCAGCAGGTCGGCCGTCTTCCCGAAGACGAAGTCCAGGCGGAAGCCGGCGCGCTGGTCCTCACTGACCGGGCGCTCCATGCCCATCCACACCTGATCCACGGAGAACGAGTTGTGATCCGGCCGGAGCGGGAAGACCGGCGCCGTGCCGTTGTTGAACCCGCCCAGGTCCTGACCGTTGATCCCGCCGTTCTCGAAGCCCTTGGTGTTCCAGAAGTAGCTGGCCGCGACCCAGCCTTCGAACTCGATGCTGCAGAAGAAGCAGTCCCCGGCCGGCGCTTTGGCCGGGGCGCGCCGCTCTGCGTCGCGGAGCTTGTCCTCCATGCGGCGCATCTTCTGCTGCATGACCTGCATCTGCTCGGCCATGTCCTCGTCGGACATGTCGTCCGCAGTTGCCAACGGCGAGGCCGCGAAGACAGCCATCGCCAACAGGGCCGCGATCCATCGCACGGCACGCATTGCTCTACCCCCTGAAGGTTCCCTTAAGTCGAGCCGCGCGCGGTCCGGGACCATTGACCACGGCGGAGGTCCACAACGTCGAACAAAGCTTTGGGGGGATGACGCCGAGCCCCATATTCTCGGCCGTCTCGGAAACCTTGACCGATCCGACAGGGATCGGCAAGTCCTCCCCGAACTTACTGAAAGTCCGAGTTTTGCAAGCCGCGTGCCGGCTCTAACGAACGCTGCGACGCCGAGGCGCGGCAGGCCCGGGATGGCTGCCCGGCCTGCAGTCAGCGGGTGCCGAGGCCTTGGGCAGCGGGCGCCAGATGGCCCCAGAGATCGCGCTCATCCAGGAAGGCGAGGGTGCGTGGACACAGATCGGCGTCGGGACCGCAGCGCGCCTCGGCGAGCAGGCGCAGATCGTCGGCCCGATCCACGTCGAAGCCGGCAGCCAGGACGCGGCTCGAAAGCCCCATGTGTGCCGCTCTCGACCGGGTGTCTTCCGCCACGGTCGTGGTGCTCATCGTGTGTCGGAAGATACCGGGCACGAAGTGCTGCAGGCCGACCATGCTGTAGCCGCCATCGCGGTCCGGAACGATGGCCACGTCGTCTTCCTCGAGGACGCGTACGACCTCGGCCACCCGCTCCGCGCCCAGCATGGGGCTGTCGCTGCCCCGCAGCAGGGTGGGCCACGAGTCGGCCGCGGCCGCCTCGCCGAGGGCCCACTGCATGCGCTGCGAGAGATCGCGTCCCCGCTGCGCGACCACCCGGAAGCCGGAGGGTGCCCGCTGCGCCAGCTCGCGAGCGGCCCGGCCCGGATGCAGGGCGAGGATGGGCTCGAGCTCATGCTCGCGGGCAGCCGCCGAGCTGACCTCGAGCACGTCGTCCAGCATGCAGGCGTAGAGCTCGGCGGCGTCGCCGGGCGAGAAGGGCGGCGTCAGGCGGGTCTTCACCGCGCCCGCGAGGGGCTGGCGGGCGAAGACCACGAGCCGACCCCGCTTCATGCACGGCGCCCGGCGAAGGGGAGGTCCACCACCGTAGCGGCGAGACCGCCCGCACGGACCGCGGTGCCACTGGACTCGTGCGGCCGCTTCACGAAGCCGAGGGCGATGGCGCCCGCGGCCGGCGAACGCACGGCGCTGGTCACCTCGCCGACTGCCCGGCCGTCGACCTCGATCGCGTCTCCGGGGCTGGGAAGCGCGTCGCCCTCCAGGGTCAGCCCCACCAGCAGGTGCTTCACCTGACCGCGACTGGCGATGCGCGCGATCACCTCCTGGCCCGTGTAGCAGCCCTTGGTGGTGGACACGATCGAGTCGAGGCGCGCCTCCGGCGGGAGCACCTCCTCATCGAGCTCGGCGCCGAGGCGCGGCTCCCCCTCTTCGACGCGCAGGACCTCGAGAGTGGCGTCGTCCGCCTCCACCAGACCGTGGCCCGCCCCGGCTTCGAGGAGCGCGCTGCGCACGGTCTCCCGGGCCTCCGCGGGCACGAAGAGCTGCACGCCGGGGCCGCCGGACAGGCCGAACGCGAAGGCCACCACCCCCGCCTCGTCGAGCGCGTCGCGCGCGGCCTCGGCGACCTCCCGGGCAGCCGGTCCCTCCACGGCGAAGCGCACCAGCGAGGTCCCGGTGTCCTCCAGTGTCACGTCGTCCGCGATGACGTACTTCTCGAGACGCGCCACCGTATCGGCACGCACCTCCGACGGGAGGTCGAGCCAGAACCCGTCGGGACGGGCCACCACCAGCAGGTCGGAGGCGATGCGCCCGATCGGCGTCAGCAGCAGGGTGCGGCAGCCGTTGGTGGGGCCGTCGTGCTCGAGGGGCTCCACGTCGTTGGTCACCATCCCGTTCAGCCAGCGCCGTGCATCGCGGCCGCCGACCCGCACGACGCTCCGGTCGCTCAGCGCGAACAGGCCCGCGCCCTCCCGCACGGCGGCGACGAGCTCGGCGCTCACGACGCGGCCCTCCCGGCCGCCAGCTCGGCGCTCACGACGCGGCCCTTCCGGCGAGGGCGGGCGGGCCGTACAGCTCCTCGGCGCGCGCGCGCTGCATGGCACGCCAGTCGTCGAAGTGCGCCAGGGCGGCCTCGTACTCCTCCTCCTTGTCGATGTCGATGGCGCAGCCGCCGCAGCTCGTGATGACCAGCCGGAAGCTCCCGCGCAGGAGCTGACTCACCGAGTCCTCGACGCGACGGGTCGGCACCCAGGAGCGGAGTCGGTCGGCCAGCCGGCGGAAGCCGGCCCGGTCCAGGAGGGAGGCGAGGTGGAGGACCGCGTAGTAGGAGGCGATCCGGAGACCGCCCGATTCCGAGCGGGCGATCCGCCAGCCGAGCGCGATCATGTTGCCCAGCTGCTTCTGATAGCGATGCTCGTACATGTCCTGGATGTAGTGACGGTTCACCAGATCGCCAGGGCGGGCCAGGTGGAGGTTGCTCTGGCGGACACGGCCCTCGCTGATGTTGAAGAAGGCCGGGTGGATTCCCAGATCGCCCGGCTCCTTCGGATAGAAGGGCTCGACCGCCGACTCCTCGCTGAAGCCGATCGCGTAGACGCAGTCCTTGGCCAGGCCCTGCTGGATGAAGTCCGAGATCTCCTGGGCCGTGGCGAAGGGCAGATCGCCGGAGAGATAGAGGATGGGGAAGCGCCGATCGGCCTCGCTCTCCGGGTCGCGCCCTTCCGGTCCCGCACCGGGAAGGGCCCTCCGGTAGGTCTCCCAGGCGTTCTCGTACAGGTTCCGGAACTGCTCCTGGATGTGGAGGGGCTTCACCAGATGCTCGCGGAGAGGGTCGAGGGCAGCCTCGAGGCGCGCCGAGTCGCCCACGACCCAGACCTCGGCCACCTCCGGCACGTCCTGCAGGACCTCCACCACGTGGGCCACCAGCGGACGGCCGGCGAGAGGCAGGAAGACCTTGCTCTCGCCCCGGATCGTGCGCGCCGCGCCGCGGTCGCCCGCCATCACCACGGCGGAGAGGCGCACCGTGCGCGGGTCCTCCGTCGGCGTCACCATCCGGTCGATTCTAGACCCTCCGGCTCGGCTGGTCCGCCCGCGGGCGGGCCGCTGAGACGGGCCCGCGGGCGGAACGATGAGACGGGCGGGCCGCTGAGACAGGCCCGCGGGCGGGCCACGATCGGGAGCTGGCTTGATCGTGAACCTCCAGAAGCTGCTGGACGCCCTCGTCTTCTCCAATCTCTGGGTCGCGTGGGCGGCGGCGTTGCTCTCCGCGGCGGTCTCGGCCGCCCTCGGCGCCGCACCGGAGCCGAGCGCGCTGGGCCTGGCCTTCGGCGGCACCCTCGCCGTCTACAACTTCGATCGGCTTCGCTTCGTCGAAGGCGACCGTGCCACGGCGCCGGCGCGGAGCGCCTTCGTCGAACGCAACCGGAAGCTCCTCGGTGCCCTGGCGCTGCTGGGCCTGGCCGGCGCGGTTGCCTGTGGGCTCGCTGCCGGACGCGGTGTCCTCGCCCTGGCGGCGTGCGTGCTGGCGTTGGCGGCGGCGCATCCGGTCCTGAAGCGCGTTCCCTTCGTCAAGGCGGCCTACCTGAGCGTGGCCTGGCTGGCGGTGGTGGTCGGCGTCCCGGCGATCCTGGCGGGGGGCGGGCCCTGGGGATTCGCGGCCCTGACCCTGGGCGGAGCCCTCGTCGCCAACGCGATCGTCTCGAGCCTGCGCGACCGGGAGGGGGGCGCCGCCCGCGTGGGAACCGACGCGGCGCGGCTCGCCGCCCTGCTGGCCGCGGCGGCCGGTGCGGCGGCCGCCGTCGCGGGACCCGCGGCGCTGCGCCCCCTCGCCGCGGTGCCGCTCCTCACCCTCGGCTCGGTCGCGGCCTTCCGCGAGGGCGAGCGCTACGGGCTCACCGTGGTGGACGGCGCGCTCCTGGTGGGCGGCGCGCTGGCCCTCGTCGCCTACGCCTGAGCGCCGGCCCGGCCCGTTCGCCGCGCCGCGGCGCGGGGTCCATCCGGTCCCAGGGCGCCGGGTTTCCGGTCCCCGCGACTACGCCCGGGCGCTGGGTCCGGTCCCCGCGACTACGCCCGGGCGCTGGGTCCGGATCCAGTCGGGAAGCGCTGCTCGAAGACCCGCAGCAGCACCTCCTCCGCGCCGTCGATCCCGAGACTGCCGGTGTTCAGCACGACGTCGTAGAGGCTCGCGTCGTCCGGGTCGACCATGAAGTGGTGGCCCAGGAACTCGCGACGCTCGTGCTCCAGGTGGCGCAGCCGCTCCTCGGCCTCCCGCTCCGAGAGCTCGTCGCCTTCGACGCGAATCCGCTCCACGCGCTCGAGCCGCGGCGCCACGACCAGCACGCGCAGGCTGCGCTCGGGCCCCAGCACGTAGGGCGCGCCGCGTCCCAGCAGGACCGCGCCGCCGTGCTCGCCGATCCCGGCGATCGCGTGGACCAGGGCGCGCGCGTAGTCGCTCTCGCGAAACTCGGAGTCGTGGAAGAAGTCGGCGGCGTAACGCTCCATGCGGTCGCGCACGTGCTCGTCCAGCGCAGCGACGAGCTGGCGCCGCACATGGGACTCGGTAGCGATCCGTTCCACGATCTCGGCGCCGTAGAACTCGTAGCCGAGGCGCGCGGCGACGCGCGGCCCCAGCTCCTCGCCACCCGCGCCCGGCTGGCGCGCCAGCGCGATGCAGGGAGCGGCCGCAGCGCCCGCCGCCGCCTTGCGCAGAAGCTCCGCCTTCTGGACCTGGCGCTCGATCAGCGCCTCGATGCTTCGTGCCATCGTCCTGCCGTCCCGAGTGCCGATCCCGCGTGCCGGATCCCAGGGTGGAAATGCTGGTGGAGCCGAGCGGGATCGAACCGCCAACCTCCGCGTTGCGAACGCGGCGCTCTCCCAATTGAGCTACGGCCCCGGAACGGCGCCGGGGGCGCCGGGACGGGAGACGGTAGCCCCCGGTCCCGGGGGCGCAAAGGGGCTTTACGCGGCCAACGGAGGCGGGCAGGCTTGTGTGATGAGCGTCCAGGTCCGCCAGATCCTGGTTCCCATCGACTTCTCCGAGCACGCCGACTCGATCCTCGAGTGGGCCATCCACCTGGCCGAGGAGCACGGCAGCCACCTCACCCTGCTCCACGCCTATCACTCCCCGGTGGAGTTCCAGCAGCTCGAGGGGACCTACCTGCCGGCCGACTTCTGGACCACGGTCAAGAACGAGGCCGAGCAGAGCCTCGAGAGCCATGCCCAGCGGGTGCGTGCGGCGGGCGTACCCGTCGATGTCGTGGTCCGCGAGGGCTACCCTGCGACCGTCATCGAAGAATGTGCCGACGAGATCGGCGCCGACCTCATCGTGATCGGCACGCGGGGGCACACCGGCCTCAAGCACCTGCTCCTCGGCAGCATCGCCGAGCGCGTGGTGCAGAAGGCGCACTGCCCCGTGCTGACGGTGAAGACGAAAGAGGAGACCTGATGCTCCGCTCCGCGCTAGTCGCTCTCGCGCTGCTGCTGACCCCGGCCCTGTCCCACGCCCAGATCGCGGCGCCGGGCCTGGGACTGAACCGGCCCGATCTCCAGGACAACTTCTGGGGGCCCTCCACGGGGCTGGGCTCGTGGCTCTACGTCAAGGGAGCGAAGGAGACGACCGGGGGCGACCAGTCCATGTACGGGTACCTGCGCGGCGGCGTCCACCCCAACCTCGCCAGCGGGCCGACCCGCCCCACCTGGGTGAGCAGCGCCCCCGCTTCGATCTCCTCCCAGGGGCTGAGCTCCACCCTGCTCCCGCCGTTCGCGACCGCGGTCCTGATTCCGTACGCGACCAACGTCCCCGCTCTGCGCGCCATGCTCTTCGAGCCCGACGACGTCAAGCGCAAGGCCAACGCCAAGGGCTCGACCCTCACCCTGAAGCAGAAGGACTACGTGGGGTTCCAGCTCTTCCAGCGCCTGGGCAGCTTCGACAGCTTCAGCTCCGGGAGCCCCTTCAGCGCCCGGGGCTGCAAGGGTCAGGTCAAGATCGAAGACGTGACCGACTGGAGCAGCGGCAGGGCGCGCGTCAAGGTGAAGTGCTCCAACAAGAGCGCCGAGGCGCAGACCGTCCTGGATCGGCTCCTGCTGATCTGGGGAAAGAAGAAGAGCGGCTTCGATCTCGACCGGAAGTGGGACTAGCTCCGACCTCTCCAGCCGCCTTCCCCGGGTAGCCGCTACGCGAGCCCCAGCTCCCGGTCCATCGCCTCGGGATCGAGGTTCTCGAACTCGATGATGCGCAGCTCCTCGAAGTGGCTGCGCACGCGCGGGGAGAGCAGGCCCAGCCGCTTGATGTTGGGAACGACGCGCATGAAGATGAAGCGCCGGAACTCCTGCATGACCGGCGACTCGAGCACGATCGCCCGCACCTCGCTCTTGTCGAAGCCGAAGTACTCCGACACGTCCTCGCCCACCAGGCGATCGCGCATGAGGGTGCAGGCCTCCATGATGAAGTCCTCGCGGTCGCGCAGCTCGTTCTCGGGCATGTCGTCGTAGTAGTCGCGCAGGGCCAGGACGCCGAAGGCGACGTGGCGCGACTCGTCGCGCATCACGTTCTTGAGCAGGTCCTTCACCAGCGGCTCCTGGGCCATCTTCCACATGTTGGCGAAGGCGGCCATGGCCAGGCCCTCCACCAGGATCTGCATGCCCAGGAACTTCAGGTCCCAGCGCCCGTCCGTGAGGATCGTGTCCAGCAGCTTCTTCAGGTTGGGGTTGATGGGCCACTCCCACTCGAGCTTGTCGTTCAGGTAGCGGGCGAAGACCTCGACGTGGCGGGCCTCGTCCATGGTCTGGCTCGAGGCGTAGTACTTGCCGTCGGTCCACGGCACGCAGCCCACCAGCTGGGACGCGGTGATCATCGCGCCCTGCTCACCGTGCAGGAACTGGGAGAGGGTCCAGGCCAGCTGCCCGTGATTGAAGTGGCGGACCTCCTTCTCGTTCAGCTTCTTGAAGGGTCCGTAGTCCTGCAGCGGATTGAACGGCTGCGGGATGATCTCGCTCTCCGGGTCCACGTCGATGGACCAGTCGAGGAGCTCGCTTCCGTTCCACTGCTCGCGCTTGGCCTTCTCGTAGAGGTCGCGCAAGCCCTCCTTCACGCAGCCGTAGTTCCAGACGTAGCTGCTGTCGAAGCTGGTGAGGATGACCTCCAGCTCCTGGTCGACGGCGGCTTGGGAGGTGGGTGCGGTGGCCATGAGGTGAGACTCCTTGTTCAGCGGCTTCCCCGGATCGGCGGAAAGGAGCGTAAGCATAGGGGGTTCCACGGTCAATAGAAAAGTGACGTCGGATTCAACTTTCTGGGCGGTGCCGGAACGGCTCGTGTAGGATTCGAGGCATGACAGGCGCGCCCGCCAGAAAGCCCCCCAGGGGAGGGCCGCGACGTCCCCAGCAGGCCCGCAGTCGCCGCACCCGCAAGGCCCTGGTCGAGGCCGCCGGGGCGCTCTTCGAGGAGCGCGGCTACGACGAGACCACCACCGCCGAGATCGCGCGCCGGGCCGGTGTCGCCGTCGGCACCGTCTACGGCTACTTCCCCGACAAGCGCGCCATCCTCATGGAGATCCTCCACGACACGGTGGCCCAGATCGCCGACCTGGTGCTCGAACGCCTCGAGCCGGAGCGCTGGCGCGACGCCGATCCGCGCCGCTCCCTGCGCGACCTGATCCACACCCTCTTCACCACCCGCCGTCTGCGCCCCGGACTGCAGCGCATCGTGTGGGAGCGCTTCTTCAAGGACGACCAGGTGCGCGAGGCCCTGGAGGCCATCGAGGCGCCGATCTTCCTGGCCGTGAAGAACCTCGTCCTTCACCTGGAGGAGTGGGGCGTGGGCGGCGTGCGCGACCCGGACTCCGCGGCCTTCGTGATCCACACCTCGGTCGAGTGGACGGCCTCCCGCCTCATGCTCGGCGGCGCCGACGAGGCCGAGGTGGAGGCCGCCGTCGAGACCACCACCGACATGATCGCCGGACTCATCCTCGCCTGAGCGGGGCGAGCGACGCCGTGCCGCGCGCTCAGTCGACCACGCGATAGGCCAGCAGCAGATTGCCCGGGAGCTGGCCGAACTGGCCGTAGCCGCTGTTGACGTAGAGGAAGCCGCCTGCCGGGAGCGGGCCGGGTCCGTCGATGGCGCCGCCGTGGCCCGGACCGCCGAGCGCGTCCGGCTGCGCGCCGGTCGTGTCGAGGTCGAGCAGGAGGTCCCCGTCCGCCGCCGCGTAGGCGCGCAGATGGCCGTCCAGGGCGCCCGCGAAGACGGCGCCCTCCACGGCGTAGGGGGCAGCCGAGAAGCCGGGGAAGCAGCCCGGGCGCCCCGCGCAGGTGTCGGGTGCTTCGACGCGCCAGAGCACCTCGCCCGTGGTGGCGTCCAGGGCCACCAGCCCCGGTCGCGCCGGATGGGCGTACTCGCGGCCATCCGCCCGGTCGGAGACCGGCACGTAGACGCGCGCGCCGTCGGCCGCGATCCCCCAGTGGACACCGCCCAGCGTTCCTCCGCGACCCGCGCGCGTGCGCCAGAGCACCTCGCCGTCGCTCGGATCGAGTCCGTGCACGTACCCCGACTTCTGGGCCGCCACCACCACGTCGCTGCCGTCCAGGAGCCGGACGAGGATCGGGGAGGCGCCGTAGTCGAAGTCGGGCCCGTCCTCGTCCGGGCAGTTCACCTTGCCGGGCACGTAGCACGCCATGGTGTAGGCATCGCGACCCGTCGTCTGACGGATCCAGCGCACGGCCCCGTCCTCGAGGGCGATGGCGAAGATGGCGTCGCTACCCCGCGACCAGGGCGTCGAGTAGTTCTCGCCGGTCCCCACGTAGAGCTGGCCGCGCTCCTCGTCGATGGCGGGGCTGGTCCAGATCGGGGCGCCGGAAGGGCCGTGCTTCCTGGCGAGCATCGCGTTGCGCCCGCGCGGCTGGGGCTCGTCGACCGTCCAGGTGCGCCAGAGCACCGCGCCGTCGCGGGCGTCGAGGGCGACGAGGGCGCCGCGGAAGGTGCAGCACGCGTAGCTCGGCTTCATCGCGACCGCGACCTCGAAGGAGGAGACCGGAACGTAGAGCCGGCCCGCGTGCAGACGCGGCGATCCGGTGCCCGTGGCGAAGGGGTGATCGTGCGCCTTCGTCCGCCAGACGAGCGCGCCGCTCTCCGCGTCGAGCGCGTAGACCACCGCGCCGAAGTCGGTGAAGTAGACGCGCGGTGTGCCTCCCGGCTCGGCCGGCCCGACGCTGATCGCGGTGCGCACCTCGGAGTCCGCCCGGAAGCGCCAGCGCACGCAGCCCGCGCGGCGCGAGAGTGCGTAGACCGTGCCGTCGGCGCTGCCCACGAAGAGGGTGTCGCCGACCACGGCCGGAAGCGAGCGCGCCTTCGACGCACCGGGGAAGTGGAAGGCCCAGGCCAGCTCGAGCCGCGGCACGGACTCGGCCGCGAAGCCGGCGCGCTCGCGCGTGTGGAAGCGCAGGTTGCGGAGATCCCACGACCAGCCGCTGGCGATCGGTGGCTCCGCGATCCCCGAAGGCGACGACCCCGCCCCGGAACAGGAGGGAGCCGGGCTCTCCTCGCCGACGGGGCCGCCCAGGAATTCCGCCACCGCGCGACGTTCGGCGGCGGAGGTCCCGCGCGCATGGGTGCGCATGATCCCCAGCTCGATCGCCGCCAGGATCGCCGGCGCGGGAAGCCCTTGGAGGGTCTCCAGTGAGGGCGCCCGCTCCACGCGCCCGTCGTGGCAGCCGGCGCAGCGCTCCTCGTAGACCAGCTCCCCGAGGCCGGGCTCGATCGGGGCGTCCTCGACGTCACCCCCGCACCCCGCGAGGAGCGCGACGCCCCACAGCGCCGCCGGTGCACGCCACCTCATCGCGGCGCGGCGCCCTTGATCACGCCGAGCGTGCGCAGCCTCACCGCGTCCCTCCCGCTCCCTCCAACCTACTACCCCGGTGCGACTCGCGCTGCGGGCAGCGCGTTTCGGCTAGCATGAGGCCCCTTGCGGACGATCTTCTCGCGCATGGCCCTGGTGGCCGCAGCGACCTGCATCGCCGCGGCAGCCGTGCTCTCCACGGCCGCCACGAGTGCCTTCGACGCGGTCAGCTTCGGCGACCGCACGGCTGCCGCCCTCGAGGAGCCCGGCGTGGCGCGCTTCGCGGCGGATCGGGTCACCGCGGCGGTCCTGGCCCAGAGCCCGGACCTCACCGCCGTGCGACCGCTCATCCTCGCCACCGCCGAGGGCCTCGCCAGCACCGAGCCCTTCCGCGCGGTCGTGCGCACGGCCGCACGCTCCGCACACCGCGCGCTCTTCTCCGACGGAGCCCATCAGGTGGCGCTCTCCATCCCCGACGTCGGGATCCTCCTCAAGAGCACCTTCCAGGCGGCGAGCCCCGAGCTGGCCGCGAAGATCCCCGAACGGATCGAGACTTTGTTCGGCTCGGTCGAGAGCAGCGGGACGACCCGGGTCATGGTCGACCTCTGGCAGCTGCGCGAGTCGGTCGCCGGCGCGGAGCGCCTGCTCGGGCTGCTCGGGCTCCTCCTCATGGCGGCGTCGGTGGCCATGGCGCGGCAGCGGCTGGCGGGATTCACGGCGGCGGGCGCAGCCCTGGTGGCGGCGGGCTTCGCCGTCTTCCTGGTGCGGCCACTCGGGGCCGCCGCGCTGGACGTCCTGGTCCGCGACCCGCTCCACGCCGAGGCCGCGGTCGGACTCTGGCGCACGTTCATGTCCCACCTGACCGAATGGGGTCTCTTTCTCGGCGGCCTCGGCGTCCTCTGCTCGGGCGCCGCCAACTCGGTGATGGACGGATCCGATCCGCTGGCCTGGCTCGCAGCGCGGCTGCGTGCTCTCGATGCACCCGACCCGAGTCGCGGCGTGCGGCTGCGCCGGGGCGTCGGCCTGCTCCTTCTCGGGATCGTGGCCATCCGGTTTCCCGGCGAGCTCGTGGCCGCGCTGGTGCTGGCTCTGGGACTGCTGCTCGCCTTCCTGGGCACGCGCGAGCTCTTCCAGCTGGCGCTCGACGCCGCCGAGGCCAGCCCCACCGTGCAACGCGCCGCGCGGGGGCGCGCCTCCCTGGTGCGGCCGCTGCTGGCGGTGGGCCTCGTCGCCGCCCTGGCGCAGCTCTGGATCCTGACCCGCAATCCCGCGGTCAAGCCGGCCCCGGCCAGCGTGAAGACCTGCAACGGAGAGCGGGCGCTCTGCGCGCGCTCGCTCGATCGCGTCTCGCTCGCCGGCGCCCACAACGCCATGTCGAACGTCGAGATCCCCGACTGGATGTTCCCCCACCATCAGGCCGCGATCCCCGGCCAGCTCCGCGACGGCGTGCGCGCGCTCCTCATCGACATCCACTACGGCTTCCCGGGCGGCTCGCGCATCCAGACGGATCTCGACGGACCGCGCCCCACCCGCGAAGCGCTCGAGCACATGCTGGGGGTGGAGGGGGTCGAGGCGGCCGAGCGCATCCGCGAGCGTCTGGTCGGAGTGAAGACCGACGAGCGCGGGCTCTACTTCTGCCACGGCTTCTGTGAGGTCGGCGCGTACGAGGTGGTGCCGACCCTGCGCCAGGTGCGCAGCTTCCTGATCCAGAACCCCGGCGAGGTCGTCGTCATCGTCGTCGAGGACTACGTCGACCCGCTCGACCTGGCGGCGGCCTTCGAGGAGAGCGGGCTCCTCGATCTGGTCTATCGCGGTCCCTCGGGCCCGCCGTGGCCGACCCTGCGCGAGCTGGTGGTCTCCGGCCAGCCGGTCGTGGTGTTCATCGAGTCCGGAGCGAAGGGCGTGCCGTGGCTGCGGCCCGCCTTCGAGCACATCCAGGAGACCCCGTACACGTTCCACCACCCGGAGGAGTTCAGCTGCCGGGCGAATCGCGGCGGGACCGACGGCTCCCTCTTCCAGATCAACCACTGGATCGAGACGACGCCCGCTCCGCGCCCCTCCAACGCGGAGCTGGTGAACGCGCGCGACTTCCTGCTGGCGCGCGCCCGCGAGTGCCAGGCGGACCGGGACCACCTGCCCAACGTGGTGGCCGTGGACTTCTACCGCAGCGGCGACGTGCTCGGCGTCGTCCGCGAGCTGAACGGCCTCGCCGCGCGCTGAGAACCCCGCCGAGCGCCGAGGGGGAGGACCGGCTCGGACTCAGTGATCGTCGGTACCGAAGAGGGTCTTCTCGTAGTAGTCCGCGGTCTCCGCCAGGTAGCCCAGACAGGCCTGGATCTCGGCCGCGTCCGAGTCCTTCAGCAGAAGGGTGTCGGTCATGATGAGGTCGCCCTCGCGCACGGCCAGGGCCCCGTGGGCGAGGCGGGCGTTGATCTGCAGGGCCAGGGCCAGGCGCTCGGCGGAGAGGGCTGCCGCGGCGCCGATCCCGGTGAAGAGGCGCACCAGCTCCTCGCCCTCGGACTCGAAGAACTCGAGAGACACCACCTGGTGGCGTCCGCCGGGCAGGCCCACTCGCACTCCCGAGGGCAGCAGGTCCCAGCCCTGCTCCTCGCAGACCCGCGCGCAGGCGTTTCCGAAGGATTCGCGGTCTTCCATGGCATTCCCCTAGCGCTCGGCGGAGCGCTTGCCCAGTGCGCCCGCCGGATGGCGGGCGTGGTAGTCGCTCGTCGTGAAGCGCCGCCGCTCCTCGAGGAGGGCGGAGAGCCCCGCGATCACCAGGATCTCGGCGGCCACGCTGGCGCGGGGCGCCAGCTCCAGCCCTCCCCCTTCGTTCGCGACCCCGGCGTGCAGCACGACGTCGGCGCAGCGCGCGAGCCAGGAG
Organism: Myxococcota bacterium; assembly: GCA_028278065.1. GTDB lineage: Bacteria > Myxococcota_A > UBA9160 > UBA9160 > JAFDET01 > JAFDET01. Next base: position 5,095 of record JANQFA010000227.1, on the reverse strand, counting down.
GCCGGATCGCCGGTGATCGCGATGACCCGGGCTCCCAGGTCGGACACGCACTCGATCGCCGCGCGCAGCTCGGCGGTCTCGCCACTGTTGCTGATCGCGATGACCACGTCCTCGGGACGCACCTGGCCGGCGCTGCCGTGCACGGCCTCGGTCCCGTCGAGGAAGGTGGCCGGCGTTCCGGTGCTGGAGAAGAGCGCCGCCGCATAGCGGGCCACGTGGGCCGGCTTGCCCACCCCGGTGACGTGCACGCGAGCGCCGTGCTTCTCGGCCCGTTGCACGAGATCCGCCGCCTCGCTGAAGCGGTGCGACTCCAGACGGACGTGCAGCTCCCGGAGCTCGTCCAGGGCGACGGCGATCGCGTCGAGGGCCGCCCCCCCGTCGTCGGTCGGATCGCTCAGGGCGCCGCTGCCACCGAGCCCCCTGATGCGCGTGAGGCTCGGGCCGTCGTAGAGCTCGAGTACCCGCTCCCGCGCCGCGCCCGGCTGCTCGGGAAAGGCGCCCAGGCGCTCGGCGCAGGCGCCCCCGCAGGCGTTCGCCAAGCTCGCTGCATCCGGCCAGCCCAGGCCCTCCTCCAGCGCCGCGAGGAGACCTCCCAGGAAGGCGTCCCCCGCGCCGGTCGTGTCCACCACCTTGACCGGTCGGGCCGAGACGCAGCCTTCGAAGCCCTGGGCCGCGATCGCACAGCCCGCCGCACCGTCGGTCAGCACGACGTCGGCGTCGAAGCGCGCGCGCAGGGCCCGCGCCAATCCCAGCGGGTCCTCGGCGCCGGGCGCCAGCTCGCGCGCTGCGGCCTTCGAGGGCTTGATGAGATCGGCGGCGCCGAGCACCGCTTCGAGGGTCTCGAGATCGCCCAGGCCGGGCACGGCCTCGCTGGGCGGGACGTCCAGATCCACGACCGTCTCGGCACCGGCCCCGCGCGCTACCTCCATCGCGGCCAGGGCCGCCGCGAGCGGAAGCTGGGACACCTCGGTGGTCAGGCGCTTCGCGCGGCGGATGAAATCCGCGTGCCGGCTTCGGATCGCGTCCGGGGTGGTCTCCGACGTGGCGCCCGGCGCCATGTAGATCGCCCGATCTCCTGCATCGTCCACGAATATCTGGGCCGTCGAGCTCGCGGAGCCGTCCAGCAGGATGTGGCGCTCGATCCCCAGGAAGTCCATCGCCTCGCGCAGCAGGCGCCCTTCGGCGTCGTCCGCCTGGTGACCGAAGATCCCGCAGCGCAGCCCGAGCGTCGCGGCCCAGCCCAGGTGGTTCAAGGTCACACCGCCGATGAACTCGTGCATCGTCGCGCCGTCGGGGTGGGCGCGCACGATTCCCTTCTGGTCGGCACCCAGCACCCGCGGCACGCGCACGATGCGATCCACGACCATGCTGCCGATTCCGACGACGTCGAGATCGAAGCCGCTCATGCGACGGATCCGGGCAGACCCTCTTCCACGACCGAGACCCACGGCGCGCCGATCCGCTCGCGGGCGAGCGCGACCACCTCCTCGAAGACGCGGTCGAACTTCTCGGCATCGGGTGCCGCGAGACTCGGCGTGCCCTCCGCCACGGCGTCGCTCGAGACGACGCCCATCTGGCGCAGTGCCCGCTTGATGCAGGCGATCGTACGCCGGCCGCCCGCCGCCCAGGTTCCTGCGCGGAAGGCCTCGAGCACCTCGAGCACCTGGTCCATGCGCTCCACGTCGCCGGCGCGACAGACCTGCCACGCGCGCGCCCACTCGCGCGGGAATACGTTGGCGGGTCCGGCGACCACCCCGATCGGCAGGGTGTCGCGCAGCAGGCGCCGGTTCCAGTGATCGACCAGGGTGCCCCAGAACCCCGCGCGCGGGCGGAAGAGGTCGAAGATCTCGATGGCGTTGCCCGCATAGATGGCGAACTCGCCGCGCTCGCGAAAGCCCGCGGCCGCGCGCGTGTAGTTTCCCATCACCTTGCGCGGCGCCGTCACCTTGATGCCGCGCACGAAGTCGAGCCGCGAGAGCGCCTTCACCTGGCGCGTGCGGATGTGCGGCACCCTGGGGTCGACCGCGATGTCCGCGTTGTCGTACAGATAGACTGGGATCCTCCGCGGGAGCGCGTCGAGGAGGTCCGCGACGGCGCGCGCGACGAAGGCAACCGGATCGCCGGCGTCGGCCACGGAGAGGGGCGCCAGCACCGCCGCGTCGGCTCCCGCGGCGACCGCGTGCTCCAGGCTCGCCAGGGTCTCGCGGGCGCTGGGACGTGTGATCCCGGCCCAGAGCTCCACGTCGCGGGTCGAGGCCGGCAGGGCCACGTTGAGCTTGCGGATCTCCTCGGCGCAGACCTGGACGCAGCGCTGCTGCACCTCCGGGGCGATCCGGTCCCACTCACCGGTGGTCCCGGCCGCGAAGATCACGTCCGCGCCCCGCCCATCCTGGACGACGTGACGTACCACGCTGCGCTGGTCGTCCTCGAGCAGGGCGCCGGCCGGATCCAGCACGGTTACCAGCGGGACCGAGAGACCCGGACGCGGTCGCAGCTCCTCGAGTGTTCTCATGGCCTCCCAGACGGTGGCGAAGAACGCGGCGGACTTCACCCCCCCGGACGTTCGGGACCCCGCCCGCGGGATCGCGCACTCGCCCGGAACGTCAGGGGTTCTGCGGGGGACGGAAGTCGGCGGCGGAGGTCTTGGCGGGCGCCGCACCGCGCACCTCGAGCCACAGCGGATCCTTGCCGTCCTCCTCGAGCACGACGAAGCCCGGGATGCGGCGATCACCGAACGGCTTGCTCGGGCCGAAGGTGAAGCGAACGCCGTCCGAGCGGTCCACGCGCACGATGTCGTAGCTGTAGGAATCGAGCCACACCGCTGGGCTTCGTGCGAAGCCTCCGTCCGTGGCGGCCGCGTCGACCCCGCCGATCACGAAGCAGTCGTGCTCACCGCTGCGTGCCAGCTCGGCCGCCCCGATATCCACGCCGAGACCGCGCAGCCCGGCGCGCAGCGACTTCCCGAAGCGAACCTGGAGGAGCGTGAACGGCGGGAGCAGCGGCCGGGGGCGGCTCAGCCGTTGGCCGTCGCGCCAGGCCGACCACGTCCCGCCTCGCGCGAGGTGCTTCTCCTCCACGCCGTTGCGACCCACCAGGTCCAGCCGGGCCGCTCCTGCGAACGGATCGGACAGAAGCCGTCCCGTGGCGATCGGCTCGGCGCCGGCCTCCGGCGGCTCGCTGAAGAGCGCCACCTCCAGGCGCAGGGCGCCGGTGCGTCGGGATTCGTAGTTGGCCCGGCCGGCGGCGTCGGCGAGCTTGTCGCCGCTGGGAACGAAGGCGGCGGCCTGCGGGGACAGGCAAGCCGCGACCAGGGCGACGACGAGGGTCGCCGGCGGGGAGAAGCGCATCGCCCCGAGCGGCGAGGCCGCGCGCCTCAACGGCGACCCGCGATCGTGCTCCCGCCCGCGTAGCGCGCGCTTCCGCCGAGCTCCTCCTCGATGCGAAGGAGCCGGTTGTACTTGGCCACGCGATCGGAGCGGCACAGGGAGCCCGTCTTGATCTGTCCCGCGCCAGTCGCCACGGCCAGATCCGCGATGGTGGTGTCCTCGGTCTCGCCCGAGCGGTGGGAGACGACGCACGAGTAGCCGGCGTCCGCCGCCATGCCCATCGCGTCCAGGGTCTCGGTGAGGGTGCCGATCTGGTTCACCTTGATCAGGATGGCGTTGGCCACGCCCTTGTCGATTCCCTCGCGCAGGATGGCCGGATTGGTGACGAAGAGATCGTCGCCGACGAGCTGGCAGTCGCCGCCCACCTCGCGGGTGAGCCCGGCCCAGCCGTCCCAGTCGTTCTCGTCGAGTCCGTCCTCGATGGACACGATGGGGTAGCGCGCCGTCCAGTCCTTCCAGAAGGCGATCATCTCCTCGGAGCTCTTCTTCACACCCTCGCCGGCCAGGTCGTACACGCCGTTCTCGAAGAACTCGCTCGACGCCGGATCGAGCGCGATGGAGACGTCCTCGCCGGGCCGGTAGCCGGCCTTCTCGACCGCCGCGAGCACCAGCTCGATCGCCTCGCGGTTGCTCCCGAGGTTGGGAGCGAAGCCTCCCTCGTCGCCGACCGCGGTCGCGTAGCCCTTCTCCGAGAGCACCTTCTTGAGGTTGTGGAAGACCTCGGCGCCCCAGCGCAGCGCCTCGGCGAAGGTCGGGGCACCGAGCGGATAGATCATGAACTCCTGGAGATCCACGTTGTTGTCCGCATGTGCACCGCCGTTCAGGACGTTCATCATCGGCGCCGGAAGCACGCGGGCCTCGGAGCCGCCGAGGAAGCGGTACAGGGGCTGACCGGTCGCGGCGGCGGCGGCGTGCGCGGCGGCCAGCGAGACGCCGAGAAGCGCGTTGGCCCCGAGGCGCGACTTGGTGTCGGTTCCGTCCAGCTCGATCATGGCCCGATCGAGCGCTTCCTGGTCGGCGAGGGATCCCAGCCGGCGTCCGACCACCGTCTTGGCGATCTCTCCATTGACGTTGGCGACCGCTGTCGCCACGCCCTTGCCCAGGTAGCGACCCGCATCGCCGTCGCGCAGCTCGAGCGCCTCGCGCGCACCGGTGGACGCACCGGAGGGAACCGCCGCCGTCGCGCGCTGGCCGGTCGAGACCGCCACGTCGGCTTCGAGGGTCGGATTCCCGCGCGAGTCCAGGATCTCCCGCGCGCGCACTTCAACGATCTCGATATCGGCCATGAGCACCTCCTCCTCCGAGGCGGCGAAAGCTAGCAAGTCAGGCCGGGTCCCGGGGTGGTGCGGGACCTGGGGCCCATTCTCTTGACTTCGCTCGCTCCACCGCAGGCTCTGCCTGCGGTGGACCCGCAGGCTCTGCCTGCGGTGGGCTCGCTGCGCGCCCCAAGACCTCCGGGGAGCTCGCCGACGGCTTCTCCGGGGCTTGCGGGGGAGGCTCATGGTGGCGTGGAGGGTCGCCGAGGCCCCAACAGACTCGTAGATCGGCTCGTCGCGTTCTGCTGCTCAGGTTGTGTTTCGAGGAATGGACCCGACTCGCTGGAAGCCCTGGCGTCCATTCCGTTTCTAGCCCGCGTAGGTGAGTGCATGCGGGGCGGGGCTCCCGAGCGGCCTCGTTCGGAGTCGGCGCTCGTAGTAGGCCCTCCAGAC
>JANQFA010000213.1 GCA_028278065.1 Myxococcota bacterium | reverse complement strand
CATCCCGAGTCCGTCACGGTCCGCATCCCGCCGGGCGTGGCCGACGGTGGGAGCATCCGCCTGCGCGGAAAGGGCGGGGCGGGCATGGGGGGAGGCCCGGCCGGCGACCTGCACGCCCGCATCCGCGTGCGACCCCACCCGGTGTTCCGCCGGCAGGGACGCGACGTCTACGTGGACGTTCCCGTGACCGTGAGCGAGGCGGTGCTGGGTGCGAAGGTGGACGTGCCCACGCTGGACGGCAGGGCGAGCGTCCAGGTCCCCGCCGGAACCGACGGGGGCGCCAGGCTTCGCCTGCGCGGGAAGGGAATCCCCTCGCCGGGCGGGGGCGTGCCGGGGGATCTCTACGCCGTCGTGCGCATCCGCGTACCCCGCGACCTGGACGACGAGGCCAAGGCCGCCGTGGCCGGCCTGCGCGCCTTCGAGCCCTCGAACCCGCGCGGAGGCGTCTAGGGAGCGCCGTCGCTATCCTGCCTCCGCGGCCCGCGCCCCTCCACCCCGCGCGGTCCGGGCAGGAGACCCCCCGATGGCATCCGTCGTCCAGAACTGGTCCGAGGTGCTCCGCACCCAGAACCTCTCCAGCGAAAAGCCCATGGACGCGGTCTCGCGCTGGCTCCTCATCACCCGCGCCAGCGTATTCCCCATGACGATCACGTCCGGCGTGATGGGCGGGCTGCTCGCCCTGGCCGGGCCGACCCCGGTGACCCTGCACTGGCTCTACTTCATCGAAGCGGTCGTCGGTCTGATCCTGGCCCACGCCGCCAACAACATGATCAACGACTACTTCGACCTGGAGGGCGGGGTCGACTCCGAGGACTACGTACGCGGCCAGTACGCGCCGCATCCCATCCTGAACGGCCTGATCTCGAAGGGAGGCCTCGTCGCGGCGATCCTGGCCGTGAACGTGATCGACCTGGCGATCCTGGTCCACCTCACCTCGGTGTGGGGCTGGCCGGTGGTGGCATTCGCGCTCTCGGGGCTCTTCATCAGCGTCTTCTACGTGGCGCCCCCCCTCAAGCTGAAGCACCGCGGCCTGGGGGAGCCGGGGGTCTTCATCGTGTGGGGTCCGCTGATGGTGGTGGGGACCTACTTCGTGTCGACGGGGCAGATGCCCGCATGGGTATGGGCCGCAAGTCTGCCCTACGCGATCCTGGTCACCACCGTTCTGTTCGGGAAGCACGTCGACAAGCTCCCGGCCGACTCCGCCAAGGGGATCCGCACCCTGCCCGTCATCCTCGGCGACGAGCGCGCGCGCTGGTCCACCCAGGCCCTGATTCTGGCCTTCTTCGCGACCGTGGGGATCCTGGTGCTGACCGGCACCTTCGGGGTCTGGACGCTGGCCGCGTTCCTGGCCCTGCCTCGCGCGGTCAAGGTGATGGGCATCTTCGCGAAGCCGCGCCCGAGCGAGCCTCCGGCGAACTATCCGATCTGGCCCCTCTGGTACGTGGCCTGGGCGTTCTCGCTGACCCGCATGTCGGGCGGGTTCCTCATCCTGGGTCTCGTCGCCAACATCTTCTACCCGATCTTCCTCTAGGCGCTCGCCCGTGTCCCGTGTCCCCTGGTCCGAGATCGACACGGTCTTCCTCGACGCCGGGAACACCCTGGTGTCGATCGACTTCGGCTGGGTCTGCGACGAGCTCGCCCGGCGCGGGATCGACGCCGAGGTCGACACCCTGCGCCGCGCCGAGGCCGCCGCGCGTCCCGCGGTGTCGGCCGCGGTCGAGTCCCGGGGGCGCACCGAGGGCCGCGACTCCTTCCTGGTCTACCTGCGCGCGGTGCTCGCGGAGCTGGAGCCGGCGGAGCACCTGGATGAGGAGGCACGCGACGCCCTGGCACGGGAGCTGCGGCCGGTGCTGCGCTCGGGCGGAAGCCTGCGCCTGTGGAGCTGGCGGATGCCGGCGGTGGAGGAGGGCCTCGCGGCGCTTCGTGCCCTGGGCCTGTGTCTCGTCGTGGTGAGCAACTCCGACGGCACCGTGGACGAGACCCTGCGCCGGCTCGACCTGCACGGTCACCTGGATCTGATCGTCGACTCCCATGTGGTGGGCTTCGAGAAGCCGGATCCGCGCATCTTCGAGCACGCCCTCGAGGCGACCGGGGCCGAGGCCGGGCGCACCCTGCACGTGGGCGATCTCTACTCGGCCGACGTGGTGGGTGCGCGCCAGGCGGGCATCCACCCGCTGCTGCTCGACCCCTACGGCGACTGGCCGGACGTGGACTGCGCGCGCAGCCCCGACGTGGCGGACCTGGCCCGGCGGCTCGGTGCCGCCCGGCGCTGAGGGCCGGCGCGCTTCGCGGGCGCGAGGCGCGGAGGGTCAGCCGTCGTCGCGGGGGCGAGGCGCGGAGTGTCAGCCCTCTTCGCGGCTCTCGTCGTCCTCTTCGGGGAGGAGCCCGTAGCCGGCCAGGTCGTCCTGGGTGGCTTCCTGGCCGCCGCTCCGCTCGCCCTCTTCCTGTGAGCGGAGGCGTTCCTCCCGCTTGCGCGCGGCCTTCTCGGCCTTCTGGCGCTCCCGCTGTCTCTTCAGAACCGACATCTTCCCCGAGCGCGCCATCTCAAACCTCCCGTTCCCCCCCAGCCGCGTGGAGGTCCAGGTCGTGCCATCGGAACCGTGGGGGGAGGCGGGATGATAGTCCTCCCCGCCAGGAGTCGCCGCTCGCCTCCTCGCGGCGTGCCTTGACAGAGCGGACGCGTCCGCGCACCCTTGCGACTTGGCAGCCGCCGAGGCTGCGGAAAGGAGGCGACCCATGACCCGTGTGCACGCACCGCGCGGACCCGTCGCCTCCACGCGCTCCTAGCCGCTTCGAGCTCCGGCTCCCGCCGGCGAGCGCCCCCAGGGCGGGGTTCGCCACGAACCGTGGTCCATGGGGATCGGCTCGTCTCGAAGCGAGGAGCGTCGTCTTGAAGGCATTGGAAGCGATCGGCTGGTCGCCCGTGTGGGCGGCCGATCTGGAAGGCCTCGATCCGGAGGGGACGCTCGCCCCCGGCCGGGTGGCCGAGGAGCACCGCGGAGAGCTCGTGGTGCTGTGGGCGGGCGGGAGCCTGCGGGCCGAGGTGGCCGGGCGGCTGCGCTACACGGCGTCGGGTCCCGAGGATCTGCCGGGAGTGGGAGACTGGGTGGCCGTCGCGCCGCGTCCGGACGAGGGGCGCGGCACCGTCGTGCACGTGCTGCCGCGGCGCAGCGCGCTTCTGCGCAAGGCGCCGGAGCGGCCCGTCGCCGCCCAGCTGCTCGCCGCCAACGTGGACACGGTACTGGTGGTCGTCTCGGCCAACCAGAATTTCCGCGCGCGGCGCATCGAGCGGATCCTGGCTCTGGCCCGAGACGGCGGCGCCATGGGCGTGGTGGTCCTGTCGAAGCGGGACGTCGCGGAAGACCTGCAGGCGCGGGCCGCGGAGGCCGCCGTGGCCGCAGGGGGTGCTCCCCTGGTGGTGTTGTCCGCGCTCACGGGCGAGGGAGTCGAGGAGCTGGAGCCGTATCTCGGAGCGGGCAGGAGCGCGGTCCTGATCGGCTCTTCGGGCGTCGGCAAGTCGACCCTGGCGAACCGGCTCCTCGGCGAGGAGCGCCTCGCCACCCGCGAGATCCGCGCAGCCGACGACAAGGGACGGCACACGACCACCCATCGCCAGCTCCTCCCGCTCCCGACCGGTGGAGTCCTGATCGACACCCCGGGGCTGCGCGAGTTCGGGCTCTGGGGCGGCGACGAGGAAGGCGTCGGCTCGGCGTTTCCCGAGGTGGAGGCGCTCCTGGGGACCTGCCGCTTCGCCGACTGCGGGCACGGCAACGAGCCCGGCTGCTCGGTACGCAGCGCCCTGGAGGCCGGAACGCTCGATCGGGATCGCTGGGACAGCTACTGGAAGCTGCAGCGCGAGGTCGAGCACCTGCGCAGCAAGCGCTCGGCGAGGGCCCGCCACGAGCACCGCAAGAAGATGAAGAAGTTCAGCAGGCAGGTGCGCGCCCGCATGCGCGACAAGGACCGCGGCCGGCGTGGAGACTGATCCGAAGCGCGCTCAGGCCTTCGGATCGAGCAGCAGCGCCTCCTGGACGATCGAGGCGACGAGCGCTCCATCGCGCGTGTACACGCGGCGGTGGGTGAGGGCGCGGCTCGCCTGGGCCACGTCGCTGCGGCTCTCGATCACGAGCCAGTCGTCCCAGCGCAGCGGCCGGTGCAGCCACAGGGCGTGATCGAGGCTGGCGAAGCGGTCGCGCGGCCAGTGGCCGCCGACCTTGCGCGACACGGCCCAGTCCGAGTGCACGTCGCTGAGCAGTGCGAGGGCCGCGGCGTGGACTCCGGGGTCGTCGGGCAGCGGTTGCAGGGGTCGCGCCCAGCAGTGCCAGGTGGAGGCGTCGGCAGCCGCCGCGGGCTCGCCGGGCCAGCGCCACTCGAAGTCGCCCGCGGTCCAGTCGAGGAGCCCGACCTTGCGGGCGCGCTCCTCCTCGCTGGGCAGCGTCTCCGGGTCGGGCAGGCCCGCTGGCGCGGCGGCTTCCTGGTAGTCGCGGCCGGGCGCCTCGGAGCAGAACGAGGCGCTGGCCTCGAAGAGGAGCTTCCCGCTCGCCCCGTCCAGATGGATGCCGACGCGGCGAACCGCCACCAGCCGGCCCTCCTTCACGCGCTCGACCCTCAGAACGAGGCGCGCGTCGTCCGGGACCGGCCGCAGAAAGCGCGCGTGGAGCGAGTGCAGTCGCTTGCCCTGCGCGGTCCGCGACAGAGCGGCCGCGGCCCGCGCCAGGATCGCCCCTCCGAACTCCGGGCTCCCGTCGCCTTCCTGCTGGACCGCGAAGCAGTCCGAGTCGACCTCCTCGAACGTCGAGAGATCCTGCATCCAGCGATTGGGCGCCCATTCCGCCACGGCGGATCAGCTCGGGTCGGCCGCGCGGTTCGCCTCGTCGGCCAGAGGGCTCTTGTACGAGATGAAGCCCGACAACGCCTCGCGAGCCTACCACGGATCGGTATGCTGGGGCCCCGCCCGCGCCCCCGGAGCGATGAGGACTCGACCATGGTGATCTCTGTGCTGCGTCTCGACATGCGCTCTCCGGCTTTCTCGTCCGCACAGCGGGCGGAGCTCTACGCGGCGGCCCTCGAGATGGCGGAGTGGGCGGAGCGGAAGGGCTTCTCGCTGATCTCGCTCTCCGAGCACCACGCGACGGAGGACGGCTACCTGCCGTCACCCATCCCGTTCGCCGGCTGTCTCGCCGGCCGCACCCGCACGATTCCGATCAGCGTGGTGGCGCTGCTCCTGCCGCTCTACGACCCGGTCAAGCTGGCGGAGGATCTCGCGGTCCTCGACCTGGCGAGCGGGGGTCGCGTGTCGATCGTGGCCGGGCTGGGCTACCGGCGCGAGGAGTACGCCCTGTTCGGCAAGGACTGGCCGGGCCGCGGCAAGCTGATGGACGAGTGCCTCGACGTGCTGGTGCGCGCCTGGCGGGGCGAGAGCTTCGAATGGCAGGGACGCACGGTCGCGATCTCGCCGCTCGGGGTGACCCAGCCGAACCCCCCGGTGACGGTCGGAGGGGCGGGCAAGCCGGGAGCCCGTCGCGCGGCCCGCTTCGGACTGCCCTTCCAGCCCGCGGTGCAGACCCAGGAGGTCTTCGACGTCTATCTGGCCGAGTGCGAGCGCCTCGGCGTACAGGAGCCGCTCCTGATTCCGCCGGGCCCCGGCGTGATGACCTGGGTGTCCGAGGATCCCGACCGGACCTGGGCGGAGATCGGGCCCCACCTGCTCCACGACGCGGTGACCTACGCCAGCTGGCAGCCCGCAGGGCACGGCTCGACCGTCCTGTCTGCCGCCACCACCGTCGAGGAGCTGCGCGCCGAGGGGAAGTATCGGGTGCTGACCCCGGACGAGTGCGTGGCGGAGGGAAGCGGCCCGCTGGCACTCTTCGTGCACTTCCCGCTCTGCGGCGGGACGCCCCCCGAGCTGGCCTGGCAGAGCCTCGAGCTCTACGCCGATCGGGTTCTTCCGCGTCTCGCCGACCAGGCGGGCTAGCGCTCCACTCGAGCGCGCACGGAACGCCTCTCCAGCGCCAGCTTCCACGCGAGCGCGCCCGTGCGGCCCAGCCCCGCTCCCGAGACTCCGGCCTCCGCTCAGCCCCCGGAGAGCGCCTGCAGGATCTGCACTTCGTCGTCCGGCGCGAGGCTCTCGTCCAGGTCCGCGATGCGTTCCCGATTGACGAAGATCCTCATGTGGGGCCGGATCGCATCCTGCTCGTCGATCATGCGGAAGCGGATTCCCGGGTAGCGGCGCTCCAGGTCGAAGAGGAGCTCGGCCACCGTCGCCCCCTTCGCCTCGACCACGGACGCGCGGGTGTAGGAGTGGAGGGGCGTCGGGATCGACACCTTCACGGCTGCAGGTCCGCCACCTCGACGGAGAAGACGTGGGGCAGATTGCGGGCGATGCAGGTCCAGCTGCCGCCCTCGTCGGGGCTCGCCCAGATCTCCCCCGTCGTCGTGCCGAAGTACACGCCCACCGGGTCGCAGGAGTCCACGGTCATCGCCTGGCGCAGCACCGTGAGCCAGGCCTTCTCCTTCGGGAGTCCCTCGTCGCGCCGCTGCCAGCTCTGCCCCGCGTCGCGGGTGACGTAGACGGCCGGGCGTCCGTCGGGGCTCGTGCGCGGCCAGACGTCGCTCCCGTCCATCGGGAACACCCACGCCGTGTCGGGGTCGCGCGGATGCAGCTCGATCGGGAAGCCGATGTCGCCGACCGCGCGCGGCATGTTGTCCCCCACCCGGTCCCAGACTCCGCGGGGCCGCTCCATCCGGTAGATCCCGCAGTGGTTCTGCTGCCAGAGGACGTCCGGCGCCAGCGGATGCAGGCGCAGGCAGTGGGGGTCGTGGCCGTACTCCGGATCCGGGACCGGGTTGAAGTCGGCCTCGCAGCCCTTGTTGAGGGGCTCCCAGTCCGCGCCGCCGTCGACGCTCTCGAAGACGCCGCCACCCGAGAGTCCGATGTAGAGGTGCCGTGGATCGCGGGGATCGACGTTGATCGAGTGGAGGAGGGAGCCGTCGGGCGTCCCGTCGTCGCCTTCCTGCGTCCAGGTTCCCCACATCGGGTGATCGTTGAAGCCGGAGACCGGCGACCAGGTGTCGCCGGCGTCGTGCGAGCGGAAGAGCGCGGGCGGGGAGGTCCCGGCGTACCAGACGTCCCGCTCGCTCGCGTGGCCGGGCTCCAGCCAGAAGGTGTGGTGGACCGCGCGTCCCTCCTCGCCTTCGGCCGCCTTCGGGAAGGCGGGCGGACTCGAAGCCTCCAGCCAGGTCTTGCCCAGGTCGGTGGAGCGGAACAGGCTGGGGCCCAGGTGTCCCGTGCGCGAAGCCACGAGCAGGGTGCGCCCGTCTCGCGGATCGAGGACCACGTGGTAGGCGAGGTGGCCGAGGAAGTGCGGACCGTCGAGAGACCAGCTGCGCCGATCTGCGTCCGAGTGCAGGATGAACACGCCCTTGCGGGTGCCGACCAGGAGCACGACGGGCCCGCTGCGGACGAGGTGGGCTTCGTTCGCCATCAGGGTCTCCGCGCTCACCCCTTGCGGCAGGCTAACACGTCGCGACCGCCGCTCGCTTCAGGCTTCCTGCCAGGTGAGCACTTCGCCCGTGCCGCTGAGCAGGACGCTGCCGGGGAAGACGCGCAGGCGCCACGGGTCGAGACGCAGCGCGGCAAACATCTCGGTGTCGGGCCCGTCCCACCCCGGGATGATCGACGGGTCGTACCCGACCGGCTCCGGCCCCTCTGCGAACAGGTTCCAGATGCGTTCCCGGGTGGGCAGGTCGAACGCCCAGGTGGCGCGGCACTCCGCCACGCAGGTGTCCTGGGACGGTCCCCAGTAGTTGAGCGACACGTACGGCGAGTGTTCGAGATGGGCGCGCTTCATCGGCGTCGGCGCCGTCGCGACCCAGCCCACCAGCTCGGCGCCGCTCCACTCCCAGATCGGGTGGAGCACGCGTGAGCGCGGCCGCCCCCTGCGATCCACCGTCGCTGCACTGCACCACACGATCGAGTGCGCCATCTCGACGAAGGCCGGCGCAACGGAGCTCAGCTCTGCCATCCTGGATTCCTCCCGACTCAGCGGTTCGACAGCGCTGCAGGCTACCACGCCCGAGGGCGAGTCAGCTCGCCGTCATCGCGCTCCGTGCGTCGGAGATCCAGCCGCGGCCAGGCACTCGATCTCGACGCGGCCGCCGAGGGCCAGGCCGCTGGCGCCCAGTGCGCTGCGCGCGGGCTTGGGGCCCGGGAAGAAGCCGACGTACACCTCGTTGAAGGCGGGCCAGTCGGCCATGTCCGCCAGGAACACGGTGCACTTGAAGACCCGATCGAGGCCGGACCCGTTGCGCTCGAGCACCGCCCGCACGTTCTCGAGCGCCTGACGTGCCTCGCCGCGGATGCCACCGGGCGCCAGCTCGAGGCTTCCAGGGCGAACGCCGATCTGGCCGGACAGGTACAGGACGTCGCCGACGCGCACCGCGTCGGAGAACGGGAGCCCGAGGGACTCGGTCTCCGGCGAGGGGAGGAACTCCGGCGCGGCGGGAGGGACTGCGGCGCAGGCGAGGCTGCACAGGGCCAGCACGGACATCCAGCGGCGATCGGGCATCGGGTCACTCCTCCGGCACGGGTTGCGGGCGCAGCGCGCCACGCCTACCTCGGCGAAGCGGGCGCGCAGCAGAATCCCCATGCCGCGTCCTCCTGGACTCACCCCGACACGGCTGCGGGCCGGGCTATTCGACGCGGATGGTCGCCGTCGCGATGCCCAGCGGCTCCCGGGGCGTTCCGCTCTCGGAGCCGCGCTCCTCGAGGGCCTTCAAGGCGTCCATGCCGTTCTCGACCTGGCCGAAGATCGTGTGCTTGTCGTCGAGCCAGGGCGTGGGCACGAAGGTCAGGAAGAACTGGCTTCCGTCGGTCCCCGGTCCGCGGTTCGCCATGCTGAGCAGGCCCGGACGGTCGTGGCGCAGGCCGGGGTCGAACTCGCCGTCATACTCGTAGCCAGGGCCGCCGGTGCCCGTGCCGAGGGGGCAGCCGCCCTGGGCCATGAAGTCGCTGATCACGCGGTGAAAGGAGAGCCCGTCGTAGAAGCCGAGCTTCGTGAGGTAGATGGTGCTCGCCACGTGCCTGGGCGCCACGTCCGGGCGCAGCTTCACCGAAATGGGGCCGTGGCTCGTGTCGAGGTCCCACCAGTAGGTCTTGTCGGCGGCGAACTCGCACTCCGGAGGGCGCGGGACCCGGGTGCGCCACCCGTCGGCGCCGGTGTCGGGCCCGCTGCTGGCGATGAAGCTCTCGATCGTCGTGATGGCGTCGCTCACGCTTTCTCCTCGTGGCTGGCGCGCCCACTCTAGGGGACGAAGGGCGCCTTGCCCACGTCGCTAGGGGACGAGCAGGACCTTGCCCACGTCGCTAGGGGACGAGCAGGACCTTGCCCACGTTGCGGCGGTCCTGGATGAAGTGGTGCGCCTCGGCGGCGCGGTCGAACGGAAAGCGCTCGGCCACGACGGGGCGCAGCGCTCCCTCCCGAGCCCAGCGCACGAGGACCTCGGTCCAGGTGCGGACCCGATCGACCTCCTCCCACAGGTGCCCCACGTTCACCCCGAAGACGCCCTTGTTCTTGTCCATCAGCCCCATCGGGTTGAAGGTGAGCCAAGGGGTCTGGACCAGTGCCTTGATCAGCGAGGGCAGGCTGCGGACCTTGCCCGTCGCCGACGCGGACATTCCGAAGACGCCGAGTCGGCCCGTCGGGGCCAGGGCGCGATAGCTCTTCGCGAACGACTTCCCGCCCACTGCGTCCAGCGCCAGCTCGACCCCGCGTCCGCCCGTGATCTCCTTCACGCGCGCCTCGAAATCCTCGCTGGTGTAGTCGATCAGGGCGCGGACGCCGATGGACTTGAGGAAGTCGTGCTTCGATGCGGAAGCGGTGCCGATGACGTGGGCTCCGAGCCGGGCAGCGATCTGGATGGCTGCGATTCCGACGCCGCCGCCGGCGGAGTGAACCAGGACGGTCTCTCCTTCCTTGACGCCACCCATCACGACCATCAGCTGGTACGCCGTGACGTAGTTCACGGGGAAGGCTGCCGCCTCCTCCGCGGAGAAGTTCTCGGGTCTGGCGAAGGCCTGGATCTCGGGGACGCAGACCACGTCGGAGTAGCCTCCGAAGCGCGTCATGGCGGCGACGTCACGGCCGATCCAGTCCGTCTCGACCTCGCTGCCCACCGCGTCGATCCGACCCGCGACCTCGTAGCCGGGGACGACCGGCATCTCGGGGAGGTCCGGGTAGGTCCCGAGTCGCCCCATGATGTCCGCGAAGTTCACGCCGGCGGCCTCGACGCGGATGCGCACGTCGCCGGGAGCCGGAAGCGGGTCGGGCGCCTCGCGCAGCTCGAGCACCTCGGGCGGACCGGCCCTGGGTATCCAGATCTGGCGCATCAGCGTTCCAGGCCTTCCACGGCCTTGCGGATGTCGTCCGCGCTCTGGTGGAAGATCGGCAGGTCGGTTCGGCGCCAGGCCACGTTGCCTTCTCGGTCGACGAGGACGAGCGCGCGCTTCGCCATGCCGAGGAAGTTCGCCGCACCGTAGTCCTTGCAGATCGCCGCACCGGGATCCGAGACCAGCGGGAAGGGGAGAGCGTGTTTCTCGGCGAACCGCTCGTGGGACGACTCGGACTGCGGGTTGATCGCGATGACCTGGATCCCCAGGTGCCCGAAGACGTCGAGATTGTCGCGGTAGTTGCAGAGCTGACGCGTGCACACCGGGGTGTCGTCGCCGGGATAGAAGACCAGCAGCACGGGGCCCTTCTCGAGGCTCTCCGACAGGGTGAAGGCGCCCTCCGTGGACGGCAGTGTGAAGTCCGGGGCCGGCTCGCCGACCTGGGGCCCTTTCGACATGGGAACTCCTGGGTGCGCCTGGATTCTACTGGAAGTGCGCCGGATCGGCGCCGCCCGGACTCGGGCCCCACACGGCTCAGCTCACGGTGACGATGCGGATCATGTTGGTGCTGCCGCGCTCGCTCGAGATCCCGGCGGTGGCCACCACCAGGTCGCCGTCGTGGACCACTCCGCGCGCTCGCGCCCAGGCGATCCCCGCGTCGATCCTCTTCTCATCGGACGGATCGCCGTCGTAGAAGGTGGCGGTGACCCCCCAGTTCATGGAGAGCCGGCGCACCACGTCGCGAGAGCCGGTGACGGCGACGATCGGGCAGGCGGGGCGGTACTTCGAGATCTGCCGCGAGGTGAAGCCGCTCTCGGTGAGGGTCAGGATCGCTGCGGCGTGGAGGTGGTCGGCCATGGTGATGGCCGCCTGGCTGATCGCCTCGGTGACCGCCGCGGTGGGATGGGGCTCGATCTGCTGCAGGTAGCCGTACTCGCGGAGCGAGGCCTCGGCTCCGAGGCAGAGGTCCGCCATCGTCTCGACCGCCTCCACCGGATAGCGGCCGCGCGCGGTCTCGCCGGACAGCATCACTGCAGAGCTGCCGTCCAGGATCGCGTTGGCCACGTCGCTGGCCTCGGCGCGCGTCGGCTGGGGATTGCGCTCCATCGAGTCCAGCATCTGGGTGGCGGTGATCACGGGCTTGCCGGCCCCGACCGTGGTCCGGATGATGCGCTTCTGCATGGCGGGCACGTCGGCGGGAGGGAGCTCGACCCCCAGGTCTCCGCGGGCCACCATGGCGCCGTTGGCAGCGGCTACGATCGCCTCGAGGTTCGCCAGGCCCTCGCTGTTCTCGATCTTGGCGATGATCGGCGTCCCGGCGTTCCGTGCGCGCAGGAAGGAACGGATCTCCTTCACGTCCCGGGCACGCTGCATGAACGACGCTGCGATGTAGTCGATCTCGTGGTCGACGGCGAACTCGAGGTCGGCCTGGTTGGCTTCGTTCAGGCCGCGCGCGAGGATGGCGCGGCCCGGGACGTTGACCCCCTTGTGGTTCGACAGGGGGCCACCGCGGACCACCCGGCAGACCAGGGCTCGCTTCGCGAGGGACTCCACGGCCAGCTCGATGTGGCCGTCGTCGATCATCACCGCAACGCCCGGCTCCAGCTCCTCCACCAGGTCCGGATAGGAGACGGAGACACCGTGCTCGTTGCCCAGCTTGTCGCCGGCGTAGAGGGTGAACTCGTCGCCCGCGGTGAGCTTCACCTCGCCGTCCTCGACCGAGCCCGTGCGAATCTCGGCGCCCTTGGTGTCCAGCATGGTGGCGATCGGCCGCCCCACCTGCGTGGAGGCGGCCCGCAGCATCTCGAGGCGCCGGGCGTGTCTCTCGTGGGTCTCGTGGGAGAAGTTGAAGCGCGCCACGTCCATGCCGGCCTCGATCATGCGCGCCAGGGTCTCCGTGTCCGAGCAGGCGGGCCCGACGGTGGCGATGATCTTGGTCTTGCGCATGGTGCCGGCGCGAGCCATGGCGCGGAGCGTAGCAGCCCATCCGGGTGGTCCACTCGTGGGTGGCGACGGCGGCCACTCGGGCAGCGTCGCGACCGGGGATTATAATCCCGGCACCCGGCGAGGGTGGGGGAGACACGTGACGGTCGAGGCCGAGGAAAAGCCCAGGGATTTCATCCGGCAGATCATCGACGAGGATCTGCGGACCGGGAAGCACACCGGTGTGGTCACCCGCTTTCCCCCCGAGCCCAACGGACGCCTGCACATCGGTCACACCAAGCCGATCTGGATCAACTTCGGGATCGCCGAGGAGTATGGCGGCCGCTGTCATCTCCGCTTCGACGACACCAATCCCGTCTCGGAGGAGACGGAGTTCGTCGAGGCGATCCAGGAGGACATCCGCTGGCTCGGCTACGACTGGGGTGACCACCTCCACTTCGCCTCGGACTACTTCGGGAAGCTCTACGAGTGCGCCGAGGAGCTGGTGCGACGGGGCAAGGCCTTCGTCTGCGATCTCTCCTCCGAGGAGATCGAGGCGCGTAGGGGCACCCTCACGGAGCCGGGCGAAGAGAGCCCCTACCGTGAGCGATCGGTCGAGGAGAACCTGGATCTCCTGAGGCGGATGAAGGCCGGGGAGTTCGAGCCCGGCTCGCGGGTGCTGCGCGCCAAGATCGACATGAGCTCGTCCGTGCTCCCGATGCGCGATCCGATCCTCTACCGGGTCCTGAAGGCGCGCCACCACCGAACCGGAGACGAGTGGTGCATCTACCCGCTCTACGACTTCGCCCACGGCCTCTCGGACGCCTTCGAGGGCATCACCCACTCGCTCTGCTCGCTGGAGTTCGTCGACCATCGCCCGCTCTACGACTGGATCCTCGAGACGCTGGACTACGACCCGCACCCGCAGCAGATCGAGTTCGCGCGGATCGCGATCAGTCACACGGTCCTCTCGAAGCGCTTCATGCTGCGTCTGGTGAACGAAGGGCACGTCGCGGGCTGGGACGATCCGCGCATGCCGACCATTGCCGCGATGCGACGCCGCGGGGTGCCTCCCGTGGCCCTGCGCAGACTGGTGGCGGAGGCGGGCATCAACCGGGTCGGCGGCAGCATGGTCGAGATGGCCAAGCTGGACTTCCTCGCACGCGACGAGCTCAACCGGACCGCCGAGCGTCGCATGGGCGTGCTGCGTCCGCTGAAGCTGGTGATCGAGAACTACCCGCCGGATCGCGTCGAGGAGATGGAGTGCGTCAACAACCCGGAGGACCCCGCCGCAGGAACCCGTCCGGTGCCGTTCTCCCGCGAGCTCTGGATCGAGCGCGACGACTTCATGGAGGATCCGCCGAAGAAGTTCTTCCGGCTGGCGCCCGGTCGCGAAGTGCGCCTGCGCTCGGCGTACTTCGTCACGTGTACCGACGTGGTGAAGGATGCGGAGGGTCGGGTTGCGGAGATCCGCTGCACCTACGACCCGGCGACACGGGGAGGCGACGCGCCGGATGGCCGCAAGGTGAAGGGAACCCTCCACTGGGTCTCGGCGCGCCACGCGATCGCGGCCGAGGTGCGGCTGTACGAGACGCTCTTCCGGGTCGAGGATCCCCACGACTTCCCCGAAGGCGGGGACCTCATGGACAACCTCAATCCCCACTCCCTGGAGGTCGTCGCGGACGCCCGGCTCGAGCCCGCCGTCGCCGAGATGGCGGCCGGCACGAGCCTGCAGCTCGAACGCCTGGGCTACTTCTGCGTGGATCGCGACGGGACGCCGGAGCGCCCGGTGCTGAATCGCACGGTTCCGCTGCGCGACACCTGGGCCAAGGTGCGCGGGAAGGGCTGAGCTCTCAGCCTCCGGGTCCGATCCAGACGGACTTGACGTTCACGAACTCGCGGACCCCGAACGAGGCGAGCTCGCGCCCGTAGCCCGAGTTCTTGACCCCGCCGAAGGGCAGCCGCGGGTCGCTCTTCACGATGCCGTTGATCGAGACGTGGCCGGACTCGATGCGCGGGGCCAGGGCCTCGGCTCGGGCCCGGTCGCCGCTCCAGACGCTGGCTCCCAGGCCGAACTCGCTGTCGTTGGCCACTTCGAGCGCCTCCTCCTCGTCGGCCACCCGGAGCAGGGCCGCCACGGGTCCGAAGGTCTCCTCCACGGCGACGGGATTCGTGCGATCCAGCTCGGTGAGGAGGGTGGGCTCGTAGAAGCACCCCGGGCCCTCGATGCGCCGTCCCCCGCAGCGTGCCTCGGCGCCGGCCGCGAGGGCGCGTCGCACCTGGTCGTCGAGCTCGTCGACCAGGTCCGGCCTCGCGAGCGGCCCGACGTCGGTGTCTCGCTGCGTCGGGTCGCCCACTCTCAGGGCCGAGAGCTCGCGGGCGAAGGCCTCGGCGAAGCGCTCGGCCACGGCCTCGTGCACCAGGAAGCGCTTGGCCGCGATGCAGCTCTGACCCGAGTTGATCGTACGGCCCGTCGTCGCCTGCCTGGCCACGGCATCCACGTCGACGTCGTCGAGTACGATGAACGGATCGCTCCCGCCGAGCTCGAGGACGGTCTTCTTGAGATGCCGCCCCGCCGTCTGGGCGAGCGCGCGCCCGGCCGGGTCGCTGCCGGTCAGCGTCGCCGCGCGCACCGCTGGATGCTCGACGATCCCGGCCACCGCGCCTGCCCCCACCAGGAGGGTCTGGAAGACGCCGTCCGGCAGGCCCGCGCGTACCAGCAGGGACTCGATCTCCAGAGCGCAGCGCGGCACGTTCGACGCGTGCTTCAGGAGCATCGTGTTGCCCGCCATGAGCGCGGGCGCCAGGGCGCGGAAGACCTGCCAGTAGGGGAAGTTCCAGGGCATCACCGCCAGCACCGTCCCGATCGGGTCGAAGCGCACGTAGCTCCGCGCGGCGTCCGTCTCCACGGGTTCGGCCGAGAGGAAGCCCTCCGCGTGCTCGGCGTAGTACTCGGCGACCCACGCGCACTTCTCGGCCTCGGCCTCGGCCTGGATCACCGGCTTGCCCATCTCGCGCACCATGTGCGCCGCGTGGGTGGCGAGCTCCTCGCGGATCAGGGCGGCGGTGCGGCGCAGGACCCCGGCCCGTTCGGCGAAGGGGGTGGTGCGCCATGATGCGAACGCCTCCTGCGAGCGCTCCAGGGCGCGCTCGACCTGGTCCGCATCGTGGGCGTCGAAGCGCTCGAGAAGCTCGCCGGTTGCGGGGTTGATCGATTCGATCGCCACGGCTAGAGGATCTTAACCGAATGCCCCCGCCCCGCCGTCGCCGTCACGCCTGGGAGAAGCTCCCGACCCGCGCGCTGCTGGACGTGCGGCTGTGCGATCTGCGCCTGGATCTGGAGACCAGCCCGCTGGCACCGCGGGTGGAGGCGCTCCACGCGGAGCTGGCGCGGGCCGGCCTGCGCTTCCGGCCGCGGATCTGGCTGTCCACCGACTGGTTCTCGCCGGACGGCGTGCCGGGCTTCGCGATTCCCTTCTATCTGGCCCACCCGAGGCTGGCCCGCCTCGAGCGGAGCCAGATGCTCCAGGTGGAGGGCGGGAATCAGGGCTGGTGCATGAAGCTCCTTCGCCACGAGACCGGCCACGCCCTCGATCACGCCT
Source organism: Myxococcota bacterium (assembly GCA_028278065.1). Classification (GTDB taxonomy): domain Bacteria; phylum Myxococcota_A; class UBA9160; order UBA9160; family JAFDET01; genus JAFDET01. Next base: position 1,467 of record JANQFA010000213.1, on the reverse strand, counting down.
ACCGGCTCCATCGGCGCAAGCGCTGGCGCGAGCTCTTCGGACGCGCCGGGCGGCCGTACCACACGACCTACGTGCCGGAGCCCAGCAGCACCGAGTTCGTCCAGAACCTCTACAACTTCTACGCCCAGAGCCACCCGGTGGAGGACTTTGCCGAGACCTTCGCGGTCTGGCTTCGGCCCGGGCGGCGCTGGAAGCGGCGCTACGCGGGAACGCCCGCCCTCGAGAAGCTCTGCTACGTCGACGGTCTGATGGCGGAGATTGCGGGGCGGGCCGCACCGGTCCGCTCCCGGGAGCGGACCGATGCGATCTCCAAGCTGCGCATGACGCTACGGGAGTACTACGAGCGCAAGAAGGCCCACTACGGAGAGGAGGACTGGTCACTCTACGATCGCGACCTGCTCAGGCTCTTCAGCGACGAGCCGGGGGACGGGCGTCGCCTCTCCGCCGCCGCCTTCCTGCGCGAGCGGCGCGGGGAGCTGCGCAGCATCGTGTCGCAGTGGACCGGCCAGCATCGCTTCGTGGTGGACGACGTCCTCAAGGGCATGATCCACCGGTGCCGCGAGCTGCGCCTGCGACTGGCCTACAGCGAGCAGGAGACGGGAGAGGGCGCGGCCGTCCTGCTCACCCTCCACACGACCCGCATCCAGCGGATGCGGCACCGCGAGTACTTCAGGTAAGCTCTTCGCACCCCTCGCCCCCCGTGCGAGGAGTCCCCGTGAGACCGCTGCGCGTCGCCGTCCTCTCCCACGAGGACCTGATTCCCCCGACTCCCATGAGCTCGGTGGACCAGAAGGAGCGCCTCGCGTTCCGCACCGAGCGGGACGTCCACCACACGCTGCGGAAGATGGGCCACGATGCCCGCTTCCTCGGCGTCTCCGACGACCTGTCGCCGATCCGCGAGATGGTCGAGGCCTGGAAGCCGCACATCGTCTTCAACCTCCTCATGGAGTTCCAGGACGTGGCGGCCTTCCAGGTGCACATCACGAGCTACCTCGAGCTGCTGGGCGTACCCTACACGGGCTGCAATCCCCGGGGCATCCTGCTCTCCCGGGACAAGGCCCTCTCCAAGAAGATCCTTCGCTACCACCGCATCCCGACACCGGCCTTCGTGGTCTTCGAGCGGGGGCGCAACGTGCGCGTACGCAAGGGTCTCCACTTTCCGCTGATCGTGAAGTCGGTGGACGAGGAGGCCTCGTTCGGGATCGCCCAGGCCTCGGTCGTGCGCGACGAGTCCCAGCTCCGCGAGCGCGTGCGCTTCATCCACAAGAACGTGGGCAGCGACGCGATGGCCGAGGAGTACATCGACGGGCGGGAGCTGACGGTGAGTGTGCTCGGCAACCGCCGCCTGACCACCTTCCCCGTCTGGGAGATGCGCTTCTCGCGGCTGCCCGAAGGCAGCGTCCCCATCGCCACCGAGGCGGCGAAGTACGACAAGGACTACCAGAAGCGCGTGGGCATCCGCAGCGG
>JANQFA010000209.1 GCA_028278065.1 Myxococcota bacterium | reverse complement strand
GGGCCGCCGTGGTGGTCGCCGCAGGCGGCGGTTCGGGCGCCGCGCGGGCGGTCGCCGCAGGCGGCGGTTCGGGCGCCGCGCGGGCGGTCGGGTCGGGGCCGGACGCCGCAGGGGCGTTCGTGCTGCGGGCCGGCGGGCTCGCCGCCAGGGGGGCGTTCGTGCTGCGGGCCGGCGGGCTCGCTGCCAGGGGGGCGTTCGTGCTGCGGGCCGGCGGGCTCGCTGCCGGGCCGACGCTGGAGCCCGCCTGCTCGGTGCCCGTCCACCACACCGCGCCCGCGAGGCCGGCCAGCGATCCCAGAGCGAGCGCCACCAGCACCGAGCGCAGCCCGACGCGGCGGCCAGGAGGCGGCGTTCCCTGCGGCTCGCGCGGGGGGGCGTTGTGGCTGTCCCCCTTGTCCCGCTCCAGCTTCTCCAGCGCCTTCAGGATGCTGCTCACCGCGCACTCCCGGCGAACGGCCAGAGTCGGCGTCGTCCGTCCGCCTCCGGTCCACGGATCTCGCGCCAGGTGCGGCTCACCCGGGCGCGGTCGATCTGGGGTGCCTCGTCCCCGAATCCAGAGAGCAGGGCACGGTCGCAGAGGACGTTCACGAGTCGGGGCACGCCCTGGGTGCGGCGGTACACCTCGCGCAGCGCCGGCGGGGTGAAGAGGTCGCGCTCCTCGCCCGCTGCCACCCGCAGTCGGTGGCGCACGTACTCGCGGGTCTCGGCGGCGCTCAGCGGTCCCATGCGCCAGTGGACGGTGATGCGCTGCCGGAGCTGGCGCAGCCCCGGGGACGCCAGCATCGTGTCGAACTCCGGCTGCCCGATCAGCACGATCTGGAGCAGCTTCTGGGTCTCGGTCTCGAGGTTGGAGAGCAGGCGCACCTGCTCGAGGGTCTCGGGCGCCAGATCCTGGGCCTCGTCGATGATGAGGAGCACGCGGCGGCCCTCCCGACGCCGAGCCAGGAGGAAGTCGTTCACCTGCTCGTGCAGCTCGCGCTGCGAGCGGTTGGCGACGGGCAGCCCCAGCTCGGCGTTGACCGCCTGGAGGAGCTCGAAGCTCGTCAGGGTGGGGTTGAAGACGAAGGCCACCTCGGTGGCCGTGCCGAGCCGCTTCAGCAGGGTGCGGCACAGGGTGGTCTTGCCGGTCCCCACTTCGCCGGTCACGGCGATGAAGCCTTCGCCCTGGTCGATTCCGTACAGCAGGTGGGCCAGCGCCTCGCGGTGCGCCCCGGCGAGGAACAGGTATCGCGGGTCGGGACTCAGGGTGAACGGCTTCTCCCTCAGTCCGTAGAAAGCGGTATACATCGCCCCCAGCCTTGTCTCGCGAGAACCATAGCGCCGACCCCGGGAGCATCGTGGGTGTGGACGCGGGCGCCACCCTGACCAAGCTGGCCCTGCGCCGGGGCGCCGGCGAGACGCAGTTCCAGTCCTTCTCCTCCGCCGATCTCGACGCCGTCGCGGAGCGCGTCGAGGCCGTCCAGCCCGTGCGTGTCGGGCTCACCGGTGGCGGCGCCTCCGCCCTCGCCGGGCGCCTCTCTTTGGACACCGCCCGCGTGGGCGAGTTCGACGCCTGGGGCCGCGGCGCGGCGGCTCTGCTCGGGCCCGCCGAAGATGCGCGCTACCTGCTGGTTTCGGTCGGTACCGGCACGTCGATCATGCTCTGCGACGGAGGTCGCGTGCTGCGCATCGGCGGGACGGCGCTCGGGGGCGGGACCCTGCTGGGCCTGGGCAGCCGCCTGACCGGCGTGGACGAGTTCGGCGCCCTCTGCGCCCTCGCCGGACGCGGGGACCGCTTTCGCGCCGACCTCTCGGTGGCGGACGTCTACTCCGGTGGCGAGACCCCTCCCCTGGCCGCCGAGCTCACCGCGTCGGCGTTCGCGCGCCTCGCCCGCCGGGACGGGGACGCCCGGCCCGAGGACCTGGCGCGCGCCCTGGTGTGGATGGTCGGCGAAAACGTGGCCCTGATCGCCGCGGGGCTCTCGGCGGCCGCGGGGGCGGAGAAGCTCGTCTTCTGCGGCTCGACCCTGCGTGACAACCCGGTTCTGTGCGAGGCGCTCGGCGACATCCTCGGCCGCTTCGGTCGCACCAGTACCTTCCTCGCCGACGGAGAGTTCGGTGCCGCGCTGGGGGCGCTCCTCGAGGCCTGCGACGCAGCGCGAGCCTAGACAGCCACCCGTCACGGAGGGCAGGCCCGGCGGACCGGCTCCTCCGTCGCGGAGCGCGAGCCTAGGCTGCGACCAGCCCCGAGCGGATCGCGAAACGGACCAGGCCCGACACCTTGTGGATGTCGAGCTTGTCCATCAGGTTCGCGCGGTGGGACTCGATCGTCTTGAGCGAGACGCCCAGCTGCTCGGCGATCTGCTTGCTCGAGAGCCCCTCGGCGATCTGGGTCAGCACTTCGCGCTCGCGATCGGTGAGCGTCGCCAGCGCCGCCTCCGGCCGGTCCGCCGGATGGGCGATGGCGTCGACCACCTGCTGGGTGATGGTGGGCGAGAGGAAGGAGTCGCCGCCCCGCACCGCGTCGATCGCCTGGAGCAGGTCGGCCGCGGCCGCGTCCTTGAGCACGTAGCCCGAGGCGCCGGCACGCAGCACTTCTTCCACGTAGCTCCGGTTGTCGTGCATCGACAGGATCAGCACCTTGGGGCTGGCCGCGCCGGACTTGCTGATCTTGCGGGTGGCGTCGATCCCGGACAGGCCGGGCATCGAGATGTCCATCAGGACCAGGTCGGGATTCTTCTCGTGCGCCAGGTCCACCGCTTCGTGGCCCGTCGTCGCCTCGCCCACCACCCGCAGGTCTTCGCGCTCCTCGAGGAGGCGTCGAAGCCCTTCGCGTACCAGGCGGTGATCGTCGGCGAGAACAATCGTGGTTTCCATGGTTTCTCCGTGGTCCCTTCCCTGTGTAACAGCGGTCGGCGTCGACTCGAACCTGTGTGATTTCACGGGTCGCCGCCGCGACGCGGCCAAGTTAAGGACCCCGGCGTCGGGGGGAAAGGCCCGAGGGTCGGGTGAAACCCTCGCTCGAGCCCCCGATTTCCCCCTTCGGTGCCGATGCGATCGTCTGCCTCGGCTCAGCCTCCCGGATCCGGCCCCGGAGGGGCTGGATCCGCCCCGTCGTCGGGGCGGGTCAGGTTTCGAAGCACACGCTGGGCGCGGGCGATCGCCGAGCGCTGGACCCGCAGCTCCTCGGTGTGGGCCGCGAGCTGCCGGTCGGTCCTCTCGCGAGCATCGGCGGCCTCCTCCAGGCGCGTCTCGATGTGGCGCAGGCGTCGCTCGATCTCGCGGAGCATGCGCTCTGCCTCGCCCCCGACCTCCGGTACGGCCGCGCTCCCGGCGGCGACTCCTGCGAAGACGGCATCGGCCGCCTCCACCTGGGGCTCCGGCTTGGGGGGCGGGACGGGCCCCGTCTCGTCGAGCCCCAGCTGCTGCTGGCTCTCGGAGGGCTCGGGCACGGCCACTCCGGGAGGTCCCTCCTGTCCCGGCATCGCCGGCAGGTCCTCGTCCTCCTCGGCCGGTACGGCGACCGCCGCGGGCTCGGTCTCCGCCTCGGTCGACGGTGCCGAGAGGTCCGCCTCGGAGAGCGTCTGGGTCTCGCCCAGCGGCTCGACGGGCGGGAGCTCCGGCAGGGTATCCCGGACCGCGTCTTCCTCGATCCGGGTCCGCCGGCGCAGGAAGAGCCAGGCCGCCCCCAGGGCGGCCACGATGAGCGCCATCGGCAGGAACCCGAACCCGCCGCCGTCGTCCGCGGCGGCCGGCGGCGGGGCAGCCGGCTTGCGCAGGGGCAGGGGCGCGGGCTTCGGAGGTGCGGGGTCGGCGTCCGCCACCGCGCCGGGTTCGCCCTCGGCCCACTCGGAGGGCGCCGCTCCGGGCTTCCGACCCAGCGGCGTACCGGCGGGAGGTGCCGAGCCCTCCACGACCCCCTTCGCGACGGTGTCCGGCGCTCCCGGCCCGGCCGGGGCCGGGGCGGGCTGCGGGCCGGGCGGGGCCGCGGCGGCCTTCGGCGCGGGCTTCGGCGGCGGCACGGCCGCCTTCGGCGCGGGCTTCGGCGGCGGCGTGGCCGCCGTCCGGGGTGCGGGCTTCGGGGCGGGCTTGGGCGGAGGGGGCGCCGCAGCCGTCTGCTGGGTCGCGGCGGGCGGGCGCAGGTCGATGACGATGCGATGGGGCGCCTTGAGGGTCATGTCGGCGACCCGGGGCGAGTCCACGTTGAGACGGATCAGGGCGACCGAGCCCCCCCCGTCGCGGCCCTTTACGCGAACCGACTCTACGATTCCCCGCCGTCCGCCCACCGCGAAGGCGCCCGTAGCGTCCAGCTCCACCATCAGCTCGGTCACCTGGCCGCCGGCCGAGGGCAGCGTGCGGCGCTTGATGCGGTAGTCGCTGGCCTCGTCGGTCTCCAGCACGACCCGCGTGTAGCCCTTGTGCGCGCCGACCCTGACGTCCACGACGCGTGAAGCCTCTGCGCGCACGGCCCAGAGCAGGGCGACGAGAAGAACGGGAACGAATACGCAACGCATGTCCTCTCTCCTATTCCGCGGCGGAGGAGGGGGGAGATGCGAGGAGGGGGCGCACTCGATCGATCGCCCGCGGGATGCGAGGACCGTACCACGACACCAGGGTGCCGTCGACGAGATGGATGCGTCCCGAGCGGGCGGCGGGGAGCGGCAGTTGCGCGAGCTCGTCGACGTCCTCGGGGCCGAAGCGATAGGGCTCGTCCGGCAGCAGGATCACCTCCGGCTCGGCCGCGACCACCGCGTCCAGCTCCACGAGCGGGTAGCGCCGCTCGGCGGCGTGGGCGAACACGTTCTCACCCCCGCAGAGCTCCAGGAGATCGTGGGCGTAGGTCTCGGCGCCGACGGCCATCCAGGGGTCGCGCCAGATCGGACAGAAGACGCGGGCGCGGCGCGCCGGCGGGGCCGCCTCGGCGCTGGCCACCGCCGCCAGGGCTGGCTCGACCACCGCTTTCCGGACCGCATCCGAGGCGCCCAGGTCCGCCAGCTCCGCCAGGAGCTCCGCGCCCTGCCGGACGGTGCGCGGGTAGGTCACCCACACCGACAGGCCCGCCGCGCGCAGGCGCTCCACGCAGCGGCGCGTGTTCTCTTCGTGGTTGGCCAGCACCAGATCGGGAGCGAGCGCGATCACCGCATCGCTGTCCGTGTCCTTGGTGCCCCCCACCCTGGGGACGCCGGCGAGGGCATCGGCGGGATGCACGCACCAGTCGGTCACTCCCACCACGCGCCCGCCCAGACCCAGCGCGAAGAGCGCCTCGGTCAGGCTGGGGACGAGGGAGACGATGCGCTCCGGCGGCGCCGGTCTCACGATGCGAAGACCACCTCGAGCACGCCGTTCTCCAGGCGCGCCTCGTCCACCGTGCGTCCGGCGAGCGAGGCGGGCAGGGTGACCAGGCGCTCCGCGTCGCGCACGCGCACGAGCAGGCGGTCGCCGTGCAGGGAGAGCCGCAGCTCCTCCTTGCTCGCGCCGGGCAGATCGATCTCGAGGACGGGTCGCTCGCCCCGCTTCTTGAGCCGCATCGGCTGCCCGCGGGCGAACAGGGCGGCCGGGTCGCGGCCGGCGTAGGTCGCGCGGCCCAGCTCGCCGAGTGCCTCGGTGCCGCGCACCTCGTGGGGGCGCAGCGGCGCGTGGAGGATCGGCATCGGGAACGACGCCTCGATCTCGTGCAGGACCTCTTCCTGTCGCTCCGCCCAGCGCGCGAAGTAGCCCTCGGTGGCGTCGCTGGGGAGGACCCGGTTCACGAGTACCGCGTCGGTGGCGACCCCGTAGAGGGACAGGTACGCGAACGAGCGGCGCGTCTCCTCGAGCACCACGCGCGCCGGGTTCACCACCAGGCGCGCGCTGGTGCGGTCGGCGTCCAGGAGGATCTGGCGCACGTCCTCTACCTCGCGGTACAGGCGTTCGAAGGCGTCGAAGAACTCCTCCTCCGGGATCAGCTTGCCCGGAACCACCCGGTTCACGATGGGGCGCAGGGCGCGGACTCCCCTGCGCTTCATCTCCCAGAAGTTCTCCATGAAGAGGCGCAGGGCATCGGGGAAGCGGAGCATGCGCAGGGTGTCGCCGGTCGGCGCGCAGTCCACCACGCAGAGGTCGAAGTCGCCGGTCGCCTCCACCTCGCGCACCGCGCGCAGGGAGACCAGCTCCTCCATGCCCGGGAAGACCAGCAGCTCCTCGGCCACGACCTCCGCGGTCTCCTCGCGCAGGAGCTCGCGCAGCCACTCCTGGATCTCGGACCAGGCCCGGTCCAGCTCGTCGAGGACACCCACCTCCTGGGCGACCAGGCCGGGTGCCACCTCGACGGGCCGCGCGCCGATCGGGCGGGCGAAGGCGTCGCCCAGGCTGTGCGCGGCGTCGGTGGAGAGGAGAAAGGTGCGACGTCCCGACTCGGCGGCAGCCAGCGCCGTTGCCGCTGCCAGACTGGTCTTGCCGACGCCCCCCTTGCCCGTGAGCAGCAGGACGCGCATCAGTCGCGCCTCTCGAAGCGCACGCGCAGGGCGTCGTCCTCGAAGTGCGCGCCCGCCAGCTCGAGCGGAGCGATGCGTCGCGGGAGCCGCAGCGTGCGCCGCAGGGCTCCGGCCCGAACGACCAGCTCGTCATCCACCTTGACCACGTCCAGTCGGGAGGGATCGGCATGGGGGAGCGGCAGCCTCACCACGTAGCCGGACGCGTCGCGCTCGAACGAGATGCGCGGCGAGCTCGACAGCACGGCCGCGGGATCGCGAGCTCCGAAGAGCGCCTCTCCGTGGGCGGCCAGCCGCTCGAGCCCGGTCACCTCGTCGTCCTGGAGCGCGGCGGGGAGGACCGGGAGGGGCGCGAAGTGCTCGGCGACCTCGCGCAGGCGCTCCTCCTGGAGCCGGCCCCAGTCGGCGAAGAACGCCTCCGACACCGCGGCGTCGGGCAGCATCCGGTTCATGACGACGGCGTCGCAGGAGAGCTCGAAGAGCGAGAGGTCGGTCCAGGCGCGGCGCGCCTCGTCGATCACCATGCGCTCCGGTGTCAAGACCAGCCGGACGCTCGTGCTCTCGTCGAGGAGCCGGGCGCGCAGGCGGCGCAGTCGCCGGTAGAGGAGTCGCTCGGCGTCCTGGAAGACGTGGCGATCCGGAAGGGGCACGGGCACGACTTCACGGGCGACCGGTGTGACCACGGTGGCCAGCGCTCCCTGGAGACGGAGCAGGGTGCGCAGGGCACCGTGCGCCACGTCCGGCAGGGTGACGAGGCGCAGGGTCGCGCCCGTCGGGGCGCAGTCCAGCACGACCAGGTCCCAGTCCCCGGAGACGAGGTAGGCGTCGGCCCCGAGCAGGGTGGTGGCCTCTTCCGCGCCGGGCAGGAGCGCCAGCTCCTCGGCGACCATGCCCTCGATGCCCTGGTAGCGGAAGAGCGCCACGAGGTACTCGCGGATGCGGCCCCAGTGGCGCTCGACCTCCGCGCGCGCATCGAGCTCCACCGCGGAGAGCCCGGGCTCCACCTCGCGCGGCTCCGGCCCGAGGGGCGTGCCGAGCACGTCGCCCAGGCTGTGCGCCGCGTCGGTGGACGCGACCAGGGTGCGCAGCCCCCGGCGCGCGGCGCAGACGGCCGTGGCGGCGGCCGTCGTGGTCTTGCCGACCCCGCCCTTGCCGGTGTAGAGGAGGAGCCGCACGCCCCCGACGGTATCACGCCGCGGCGGCGCCCTCCGCCTCCATCGGGATGCGGCGCAGCCGTGACGACTCGTCGCCGCCGTTGCGCGCCGTCCAGCGGTGGTTGCAGCGGACGCACTCGGCGAGGAGCACGGTACCTCGATCGATCACCTCGTCGGTGCGCACCTCGGCGAAGCCACAGACCATGCAGCGGGACAGGGTTCGTTGGGGGGCGGACATCATGAGCTCCTTCCTTTCGGCTCTCCGACGGCGGGGTGGCCCGCCGCGGGATCGGGTCCCGGAAGGAGCCGTGCAGGCCGCGCTGCTCCGAGGAGCGGACTCTCCGCCGACGCGGCTCCGGATCCGGGTGCAGTCAGTTGAGCACCGGTTGGTGACAGGAACGGTCACGCTCGCGGAGGAGGGTTTGGGCGCGGGGGGGCATCCACTAGATTGGTTGCCCCGGGTGGCGGGCCCGTGACGGGACGGAGGCGATCTTGGAGCGAGGACTGATCCTCACGGGCGGCAGCGCACGCGCCGATCTGGACCTGGCCGTGCGCGCGGAAGAGGCCGGTTTCGATGCGGTTTTCAGCATCGAGTTCTTCAACCGGCACGGCTTCGTGGTGCTCGGCGCGATCGCCCAGGCCACCTCGCGGGTGCGCATCGGGAGCGCCATCGCCAACGCCTTCACCCGCGCCCCCCTCCTGCAGGCCAGCGCAGCGCTCGACCTGGACGATCTCTCCGACGGTCGCTTCATCCTGGGCCTGGGCAGCGCCACGCGCCGCATGAACGAAGACTGGTACGGCGTCCCGTTCTCCGCGCCCGCGCCGCGCATGATCGAGCTGGTGCGTCTGGTGCGGGCGGCCATCGAAGAGACCGGCATGGGCTTCACCTGGGAGGGCTCCCACTGGAACCTGAGGGTCCCCATGTACGGTCACCCTCCGGCCAAGGGGCCGATCCCGATCTGGGCGGCCGCGGTGAACCGCGGGATGATCCGCGCCTGCGGTGTCGTGGCAGACGGCCTCGTCGGCCACCCGATCGCCACGCGCCGTTGGCACCGGGAGGTGACCCTGCCGCTGCTGCGCGAGACCGAGGCCCGGCACGAGCGGGCCGAGGGCGCCTGCCGGCTGGCGCCCTACGTCATCACGTCGATCGCCCAGGATCGCGAAACGGCGCTGCGCGGCGCCAAGGGACAGATCGGCTTCTACTACACGACGGCGCTCTACCACTCGATCCTCGAGCTGCACGGCATGGAGGAGGTCGGCGTCGCCTGCCAGGCGGCCTTCCGCAAGGGCGATTTCAAGGGCATGGCCGACGCGGTTCCGGACGACCTGGTCGACGAGATCGCGATCGCCTGCACTCCCGACGAGGCGCTGGATCGACTGGCTGCGTGGGAGGATCTCACCGACATCCCCATCGTCTACGCCCCGACCGTCGGCGTCTCCCCGGAGCGCAAGGCCGAGAACGAGGAGCTGATCCTCTCGTCCCTGGGACGCGGCGGCGCGGCTGCATGAGCGGGGAGCAGTCCGACTGGAGGAAGTTCTCCCATTGGGGTGCCTCCGCCGAAGAGGTGACCGAGGGCCCGTGGGCCGAGCGCAGGCGCCTGGCGACGGCCATGCGGCGTGTGATCGAGCTCCTGGTGCGATCCGACGCCCCCGAGGCCGAGCTCCGCGTCGCGGCCGACCGGCTGGAGGACTACGCGAGGCACCTGGAGGGGCATCCGCGCAACGTGCGCTACGAGGGCTTCGCCGAGGCCTCGCCGTCGGGCGACGTACGCGCCTTCTTCGACCAGAGTCCGCTCATCGGTCGAGCCAACCCCCTTGCGCCTCCCCTCCAGCTGGAGGCCGACGAAGCGGCGCAGCGGGTCTACGGCCGGGTGCGCTTCGGCTCCGCCTATGAAGGGGCGCCGGGCTGCGTGCACGGCGGCTGGGTGGCCGCGGCCTTCGACGAAGCCCTGGGCTACGCGCAATCGCTCTCGGCATCACCCGGAATGACCGGCACCCTCACGGTGCGCTACCGCAACCCCACCCCGCTGCACACCGACCTCGCCTTCGAGTGCTGGGTCGATGGGGTGGAGGGCCGCAAGGTCTTCGCCGGCGGGACCCTGCACGCGGGCGATCTCCTGTGCGCCGAAGCCGAGGGGATCTTCGTATCGCTACAGCCCGGGCGCTTCGAGCGTCTGCTCGAGGCCCGCGCCGAGCGGGAGGAGTGATCGCCCCAAGACCCGGTTCATGAGACCCTCCAGCGGTCGCTCCCCTCGGGGAGCCTTGCCGTCGGGCGTGGGGCTGATGTACAAACGTTCGTTCATCAGCCGGGGCACCCACCGCTTGACCGCCACCACCCCCCAGCCCGGCCGGGCAGCCCCGGCCGACGAGGCCCGCAGCTCCGCGGATCGCATCCTCGATGCTGCAGAGGCGCTGTTCGCCGAGCACGGCTTCGCGGGCACGGCGGTCCGCGACATCGCCCAGCGCGCCGACCTGAACCCCGGCAGCCTCTACAACCACTTCGAGAGCAAGCAGGCCCTCTACGAGGCCGTGCTCGAACGAGGGCTGCGGCCCGTCTTCGAGATCCTCGACCGCGCCGCCGATCCCGAGGCCCCGCCCGGTCGTGGGGTGCTCGAGGATCTCATGGCGCACCTGGCCTCGTCGCCGAACCTCGCGCGCCTGATCCAGCACGAGACGCTGGCCGGCGGGGACCAGGCCCTCGGCTTCGTGCGTGGCTGGCTGGGTCCGGTCTACGCGCGGGCCACGGCCGCCCTGCAGCGCGGGAGCCAGCTCATGGACTGGGAGCAGGAGGATTTCCCCCTCCTGCTGATGACCTACCACCATCTGATCTTCGGGCACTTCGCCCTGGCCGGCGCGCTCGGCGAGGTGCTCGAGATGGACCTCCTCTCCCCGGAGGCCGTGGAGCGGCACACCCGCTTCCTCGGCAAGGTGACCGAGAAGCTCTTCGGTCCGCTCGCCTCCGGGGTGGAGGACAACGGCGAGGAGCCCGAACGTGAGTGAGCCCGAACCGCTCTCCGGACCGCACGTCCTGGAGTACACCTACAAGCGCAGTGTGGGTCCCGTGCTGGGGCGCTTCTTCACCGGCCTGCGCGATGGACGCATCGAAGGCGTGAAGACGGCCGGGGGCCGCGTGCTCTGCCCGCCCATGGAGCACGACCCGGCCACCGGCGAGGCGACCACCGACCAGTGGGTCGAGGTGGGGCCGGGCGGCGAGGTGAAGACCTGGACCTGGATCGCCCAGCCGCGCAAGCAGCATCCTCTCCAGAAGCCTTTCGCCTTCGCCCTGGTCCAGCTCGACGGGGCCGACAGCGCCCTGCTGCACGCGGTGGACGCCGGCGACGAGGGCCGCATGTCCAGCGGCATGCGCGTGAAGGCCCGCTTCGCCGAAGAGCGCAGCGGACGAATCGAGGACATCGCCTGCTTCGAGCCGGAGGACGCATAGATGGCGGATGCCAACGAGCCGGTGAGCGTGGTCGGGATTCCGAGTCGCGTCGAGTACACGTACAGCCCCGGGCGCGCCACGACGCGCTTCCTGCGGGCGATCGAGCAGAAGAGGCTGATGGGCCAGCGCTGCACGGGGTGCGGCAAGGTGTACATCCCGCCGCGCGGTGCCTGTCCCCGGTGCGGGCTCCCCACCGACGAGGAGGTGGAGCTGACCGACAAGGGCACCGTGGTGAGCTTCACCGTGGTTCGCGTGCCGTCGGAGAACATCCAGCTCGAGCTGCCCTATGCGGCGGGATCGATCCTGCTCGACGGTGCGGACATCCCCTTCCAGGCCCTGCTGCGCGACGTGGAGGTCGCCGACGTGCGGCCCGGCATGCGCGTGCAGGCCGTGTGGGTGGATGACGCGGAGCTCCAGCCGAGCTTCACGAACATCAAGTGGTTCCACCCCATCGACGAGCCCGACGTGCCGTTCGAGAAGTTCCAGGAGCACCTCTGATGCGCGACGTCGCGATCGTCTCCTACGCCCAGACCCCGTACCAGTCGAGCGTCTCCGCCCAGAACGAGGTGGAGATGCTCATGCCGATCCTCTCCGAGGCCGTCGAGAAGTCCGGCATCCCGCGCAAGGAGATCGGCTTCACCTGCTCGGGTAGCACCGACTACCTGGCCGGTCAGTCGTTCTCCTTCGTGATGGCCGTGGACGCCCTCGGCGCCTGGCCCCCCATCCGCGAGTCCCACGTGGAGATGGACGGCGCCTGGGCGCTCTACGAGTCGTGGGTGAAGATCCAGACCGGCGAGGTCGACTCGGCGCTGATCTTCTCCTTCGGCCGCCAGTCGATGGGCGACCTGCCGTCGGTGCTGTGCCTGCAGCTCGATCCCTACGTCCTGCAGCCCCTGCACCCGGACGGGATCAGCCTCGCCGCCCTGCAGGCGCGGGCGCTCCTCGATGCAGGCAAGTCGAGCGAGCGGGAGTGGGCCCAGATCGCGGTCCGCTCGCGCGCCGATGCCAAGGACAACCCGGACGCGCTGGTCAAGGGCGATGCCGACGTCGATGCGTTCCTCGCCGAATCCTGCGTGGCGTCGCCCCTGCGCCCGCATACGCTGCCGCCGGTCACCGACGGCGCCGCGGCCATGGTCATCGCGGCCGGCGACCTGGCGCGCAGGGTGAGCGAGAAGCCGGTCTGGATCCGCGGCATCGACCACCGGCTCGACCCGCACATGCCCGGCGTGCGCGACCTGACCGTCTCGCCCTCGACGGCGAAGGCGACCGAGAAGGCCGGCGGCGCCGCGGGCGTCGAGGTGGCCGAGCTCCACGCCCCCTTCGCGCCCCAGGAGGTGATCCTGCGCGACGCGATGGGCCTCGGGAGCGACGTGAAGATCAATCCCTCGGGCGGCCCGCTGGCCGCCCACCCGATGATGGTCGCCGGCCTGGCCCGCATCGGCGAAGCGGCGCGCCAGATCTGGGGCGGCAAGGCGGGGCGCGCCCTCGCTCATGCCACTCAGGGGCCGTGCCTGCAGCAGAACCTGGTCACGATCCTGGAGGCGGACTGATGGCGGAGCTCTGTGGAGTCGTCGGTGTCGGGCAGACCCAGCACGACGCCAAGCGGGAGGACGTCTCCCAGGTGGGACTCATCCGGGAGGCCGCCGAGCGCGCCCTCGAGGATGCGGATCTCGACTGGAAGGACATCGACGCGGTGGTGATCGGCAAGGCGCCCGATCTCTTCGAAGGGGTGATGATGCCGGAGCTCTTCCTGGCGGACTCGCTCGGCTGCGCCGGCAAGCCGATGCTGCGCGTGCACACGGCGGGCAGCGTGGGCGGCTCGACCGCGGTGGTGGCGGCCAGCCTGGTGGAGGCCGGCATCCACGACCGCGTGCTCACCGTGGCCTACGAGAAGCAGTCCGAGAGCAACGCCATGTGGGCGCTCTCGATCAAGATCCCGTTCAGCGCCACGGTGGTGGCCGGGGCGGGCGGCTACTTCGCGCCGCTGATCCGCGGCTACATGATGCGCTCGGGCGCCCCGGAGGACACCGGCATCCGCGTGGCGGTGAAGGATCGGGAGAACGCGCTCAAGAACCCGTACGCGCACCTCAAGTTCCCGGACATCAGCTTCGAGCAGGTGGAGTCGAGCCCCATGCTGTGGGACCCGATCCGCTTCCTCGAGACCTGCCCCTCCTCGGACGGCGCCTGCGCGCTGGTCCTCTCCAGCGAGAAGCTGGCCGACCAGTCGAAGAAGAAGCCGGCCTGGGTCCACTCGACGGCCATGCGCAGCGAGCCGACCTCGTTCGCCGGGCGCGACCAGGTGAACCCGCAGGCGGGCATCGACTGCGCCAAGGAGCTCTACAAGAAGGCCGGCATCACCGATCCACGCAAGGAGATCGACTGCGCCGAGATCTACGTCCCCTTCAGCTGGTTCGAGCCCATGTGGATGGAGAACCTGGGCTTCGCCGAGCTGGGCCAGGGCTGGAAGATGACCTACGAGGGCGCCACCGCCCTGGACGGGGATCTCCCGGTCAACATGTCCGGCGGGGTGCTCTCCACCAACCCGATCGGGGCCTCGGGGATGCTCCGCTTCGGGGAGGCGGCCATGCAGGTGCGCGGCACGGCCGGCGAGCACCAGGTGGCGGGCGCCAGGAAGGCGATGGGGCACGCCTACGGCGGGGGCTCCCAGTACTTCTCCATGTGGATCGTCGGCGCCGAGAAGCCGTAGGGAGAACGACGTGCAGTTCAACATGGCGGACATGTTCGAGTGCGTCGTCGACGCCGTGCCGGACCGGGAGGCGGTGGTCTCGGGCGATGTCCGGCTCACCTATCGCGAGCTCGACGAGCGCGCCAACCGGCTGGCGCACCACCTGGCGGGGAAGGGCGTCGGATCCGGAGACCACGTCGGCTGCTACATGCTGAACGGCAACGAGTATCTCGAGACGATGCTCGCCTGCATGAAGATCCGCGCCGTCCCGATCAACATCAACTACCGCTACGTCGAGGAGGAGCTGCGCTACCTCTTCGGCGACGCCGACCTGGTCGCGCTCGTGTACCACCGCGAGTTCGGCCCGCGCGTGGCGGCCACCCGCGACGCGATGAAGGACCGGCGCGCCTTCGTCTGGGTCGAAGACGGATCGGGCGCCGAGGCGGAAGGAGAGCCCTACGAGGCGGCGCTGTCCGCCTCGTCTCCCGAGCGCGGCTTCCCGGAGCGCTCCGCCGACGACCTCTACATCATCTACACCGGCGGAACGACGGGCATGCCCAAGGGGGTCATGTGGCGGCAGGAGGATCTCTTCTTCGCCGGCATGGGCGGGGGCTATCCGGCGGGCGAGGCCGCCAAGACGCCCGAAGAGGTCGGCGAGCGGGCCGCCGCCGGCGGCGCCATCGCCATGATGCCGGCCGCGCCGCTCATCCACGGTGCGGCCCAGCTCGCGAGCTTCATCGCCTTCTGGTCCGGCTACAAGCTGGTGCTGGTGCCGCGCTATCGCGGCCATGAGGTCTGGAGTCTGGTCGAGCGCGAGAAGGTCCTCTCGATGAGCATCGTGGGCGACGCCATGGCGCGGCCGCTGATCGAGGCGCTCGACGAGCGCGACTACGACACCTCGTCGCTGATGGTGCTCTCCACCGCCGGGGCGATCTTCTCCGACACCGTCAAGGCGGAGCTCAAGGCGAAGTGCCCCAACCTGACGATCATCGACTCGTGGGGCTCGTCGGAGACGGGCTTCCAGGGGAGCGCGACGGAGGGCTCGTCCCCCGACAAGGGCTTCCGCTTCACGGTGAACGAGCGCAACAGCGTCCTCGACGACGATCTCGATCCGGTGGTGCCGGGCTCGGGCGTCACGGGAATGCTCGCCCAGAAGGGCCACATCCCCCAGGGCTACTACGGGGATCCCGAGAAGACCGCGAAGACCTTCGTGGAGAAGGACGGTGTCCGCTGGGTGCTGCCGGGCGACATGGCCACCGTGGAGGAGGACGGCACGATCCGCATCTTCGGGCGCGGCTCGGTGTGCATCAACTCGGGCGGCGAGAAGGTCTTTCCGGAGGAAGTCGAGGCCGCGCTCAAGGCGCACCCGGGCGTTCTCGACGCCGTGGTGGTGGGCGTTCCCGACGAGCGCTGGGGGCAGCGGGTCGCCGCAGTCGTCCAGACGCGGACGGGAGCCAGCCTGGACCTGGAGGAGCTCGACCGACACTGCCGGGCCCGGGTGGCGGGGTACAAGGCCCCTCGCGAGCTCCACCTGGTGGAGGAGATGCGGCGCTCGCCCTCGGGCAAGGCCGACTACCCCTGGGCGAAGAAGCTCGCAGAGGCGGGCACTCACAAGGTGAACTAGCGCGGAAGGAACCCCACCATGCAGCTCCACGACGTCGACCTCTCCGATCCGGATGCCTTCAACGACGGGTTCCCGCACGAGTACTTCACCTACCTGCGCAGGGAGCACCCGGTCGCCTGGCATCCGGAGACCGACAAGAGTCACGATCCGGACGGCCCGGGCTTCTACGCGGTCACCCGGCACGCCGATCTCATCCACGTCTCGAAGAACCCGAAGCTCTTCTCCTCCTGGTACGGGACCAACATTCCGAACACCCCGGAGGAGCAGCTCGCTGGCCTGCGGCTCCTGATGCTCAACATGGACCCGCCCCAGCACGTGAAGTTCCGCCAGATCGTGCGCAGCGGCTTCACGCCGCGGAAGATCAAGCAGCTGCACGCCGACGTCGAGCAGCTCGCCCGGCACATCGTGGGCAAGGTGGCCGAGCGGGGCGCGTGCGAGTTCGTGGCCGATCTGGCCTGCGAGCTGCCCCTGCAGGTGATCGCCGAGCTGGTCGGCATCCCGCAGTCCGATCGTCACAAGGTCTTCGACTGGACGAACCAGCTCATCGGCTTCGACGATCCGGAGTTCCAGACCAGCCCGGAGCAGGGGCGGATCGCCTCGGCGCAGATGTGGGCCTTCGCCAACGAGCTGGCCCACGACCGCATGCGCAATCCGGGCGACGACCTCGTCTCGAAGCTCCTCCAGGGCGAGGTCGACGGCGAGCATCTCAGCGAGGAGGAGTTCGACTCGTTCTTCCTGCTCCTCTGCGTGGCCGGGAACGAGACCACCCGCAACCTCACCACCCAGGGCATGCTGGCCCTGTTCGAGCACCCGGACGAGTTCGAGCGGGTGAAGCGGGATCCGGGCCTGATCAACACGGCGGTGGAGGAGATGCTGCGCTGGTCCCCCGCCGTGATCTACTTCCGCCGCACCGTCATGCAGGACACCGAGCTCGGCGGGCAGCCCCTCAAGGAGGGGGACAAGGTCGCTCTCTACTACCCGTCGGTGAACCGGGACGAGAGCGTCTTCGAGGACCCCTTCCGCTTCGACGTGAGCCGCTCGCCCAACCGTCACCTGGCATTCGGGATCGGCGAGCACTTCTGCCTGGGCTCGCACCTGGCGCGGATGGAGCTCCAGATCATCTTCCGGGAGATCCTGAGGCGGCTTCCGGACATCCACCCGGCCGGCGAGGTGCGGCGGCTGCGCTCCAACTTCATCGACGGCATCAAGGAGATGCCCGTCGCGTTCACCCCCGAAGCGGCCTGATCCGTCGGACGCGATCGTGCCCCCGCGGGAAGGTCGGCGGCGTCAGCCGAGCCGGCGCGGCTCTCCTTCCCCAAGCGGGCGCGGTTTCTTAGCTTCCCGGAGCCGCGCGCATCGAGAGGACCCCCCGATGGCCGAACTCGGATTCTGGAACTTCGCCCAGCGCGAGCCCGACCGGCTCGCCCTGGTGTGCGAGGGGCGCGAGTGGACGCGCGGCGAGCTTCTCGCCGAAGCCAACCGGATCGCGCACGGGCTGCGCGCGCGCGGCCTCGGACACGGCGACTGCGTGGCCGCGGTGCTTCCCAACTGCGCGGAGTTCATGGCGCTCTATCTGGGCATCACCCAGGTGGGCATGTACCTGACTCCCATCAACAACCACCTGACCGGGCCCGAGATCGCCTACATCGTGAAGGACTCCGGAGCGAAGGTCTTCGTCGGCTCCGAGACGTTCGCCGAGGCCTGCGAGGTGGCGCTGAAGGAGGCCGACTTCCCGGCGGAGAGCGCCTTCTCGGTGGGAAGCGTCCCGGGCTTCCGTCCGCTCTCCGAGCTGACCGAGGGCCAGCCCGACACCCTTCCCGAGAACCGCACGGCCGGGCAGGTGATGAACTACACGTCGGGCACGACCGGCAAGCCCAAGGGCGTGCGGCGCGGTCTGCCCGAGCTCTCGCCGGACATCGTCTTCAGCCTGATGACGGGCTTCCTGGCCATGTTCGACCTCCAGGTGGAGGACGACAACGTCCACATCTGCGGATCACCGCTCTACCACACGGCCGTGCTGGTCTTCGCCGGGGCATCCCTGCACATGGGTCACGCCGTGGTGCTGATGGAGAAGTGGCGGCCCGAAGAGATGCTCGAGCTGATCGACCGCTACCAGGTGACCCACAGCCACATGGTGCCGACCCAGTTCCACCGCCTGCTGTCCCTTCCCGAGGAGGTGCGCGCGAAGTACGACGTGTCGTCGCTGCGCGCGATGGTGCACGCCGCCGCACCCTGTCCCGTCGAGACCAAGTGGAAGATGCTCGACTGGTGGGGGGAGTCGATCTACGAGTACTACGCGGCCACCGAGGGCGGAGGCACCCTCGCCAAGCCCGCCGAGTGGAAGGAGCACCCCGGCACCGTCGGCAGGGCCTGGACCAACTCCGATGTCAAGATCTTCGACGACGAGGGGAAGGAGCTGGGCCGCGGCGAGACCGGGACCGTGTACATGCTGCTCGGCCAGGCCGACTTCGAGTACAAGGACGATGCCAAGAAGACCCGCGACAACCGGATCGGCAGCTACTTCACCGTGGGGGACATCGGGTACCTGGACCAGGACGGATTCCTCTTCCTGTGCGATCGCAAGAACGACATGATCATCTCGGGCGGCGCCAACCTCTATCCGGCCGAGATCGAGGCCGAGATGATCCAGTGCCCGGAGGTCGCCGACGTGGCCGTCTTCGGGATTCCCCACGACGACTGGGGCGAAGAGGTGAAGGCCGTGGTCGAGGTGGTCGACGGCCTCGAGCCCGACGAGGAAGTGCGCGAGCGGATCTTCGAGTTCCTGAAGCCGCGCCTCGCCAAGATGAAGACCCCGCGCACGATCGACTTCATCGACGAGATGCCGCGGGACCCGAACGGCAAGCTCTACAAGCGCAAGCTCCGCGACCCCTACTGGGAAGGTCGCGAGCGCGCCATCTGAACGAGGACCCCTCTTGGACTTCGCCTTCAGCGACGAGCAGGAAGCCTTCCGCGAGATGCTGCGGGGCTTCCTGCAGGACAAGAGCCCGACCGCCGAGGTCTTCCGCCTGATGGAGACCGACGAAGGTCACGACCCCGGCGTCTGGAAGCAGATGGCCGAGGAGCTGGGCCTCCAGGGTCTCCTGATCCCGGAGGAGTACGGCGGCCAGGGCTTCGGCTTCCTCGAGCTGGGAATCGCGCTGGAGGAGATGGGCCGGGTCCTCCTGCCTTCGCCCTTCTTCGCCTCCGCCTGCCTGGCCACCAGCGCGATCCTCGACGCGGCGAGCGACGAGCAGCGGGCCGAGCTCCTGCCCGCGCTGGCGAGCGGTGCCAGCATCGCCACGCTGGCGCTGGTCGAGCCCGCTGGAGGCTGGACCGCGCACGACGTGCGCATGGAGGCGCGGCCGGCGGGCGAGGGCTTCGTGCTGGACGGCGAGAAGGTGTGCGTGCTCGACGGCAGGCTGGCCGATCTCGTCGTGGTGGTGGCGCGGCTCCCGGGGAGCGAGGGCGGGGACGGGATCAGCTTCTTCGCAGTGCGCGGCGACGCCGCGGGGCTCTCCGTCGAGGACACGCCCACCCTGGACGCCACCCGCAGGCAGTCGCGCCTGGTCTTCGACGGCGTGCAGGCCGAGTGCCTCGGCGAGCCGGGCGCCGCCGCGGAGGCGCTGCAGCGCACGCTGGATCGGGCGGCGATCGGCCTGGCGGCGGAGATGGCCGGCGGTGCGGATGCGGCGCTGCACATGGCGGTGTCGTACGCGAAGGAGCGAACCCAGTTCGCGCGGCCGATCGGGTCGTTCCAGGCGATCAAGCACAAGGCCGCGGACATGCTGCTGGAGGTGGAGCTGGCCCGCTCGGCCGCCTGGTGGGCGTGCTGGACCGCCGCCGAGGACAACGAGGAGCGCTCCGAGGCCGCCCATCTGGCCAAGGCCTGCTGCTCCGACGCCTACCGGAAGGCGGCGGCGGAGAACCTCCAGATCCACGGTGGCATCGGCTTCACCTGGGAGGCGGCGCCGCACCTCTACCTGCGCCGGGCCAAGGTGTCGGAGTTCCTCTTCGGCGATCCCGTCGCGCACCGCGCGCGTCTCACCGAGAGCCTGGGGCTCGGCGCATGAGCGACGAGACCCTCGCGCAGCAGCACCATCACTACCACCCCCTGCGGATCTCCCGCGTGGTGGAGGAGACCGCCGACGCGCGTTCGTTCGTGGTGGAGATCCCGGAGGACCTGCGCGAGGTCTTCCGCTACGAGGCAGGCCAGTTCCTCACCTTCAAGGTGCCCTACGACGGCGGCGAGCTGCTCCGCTGCTACTCGCTCGCGAGCTCCCCGGACTGCGAGCACGAGCACAAGGTCACGGTCAAGCGCATCGAGGACGGTCGCGCCTCCAACTGGCTGAACGACAACGTCCGCGAGGGCGACACCGTCCAGGTGCTGCCGCCGGCGGGGCGCTTCACGCTGCGTCCGGGGGACGGACCGGTGATGCTCTTCGCCGGGGGAAGCGGCATCACCCCGGTGATCGCCATCGTCAAGACCCTCCTCGTGGCCGGGTCGCGACCGGTGCGGCTGGTCTATGCCAATCGCGATGCCGATTCCGTCATCTTCGCCTCCGAGCTGGCGGGGCTGGCTGCGAAGCACCCCGAGCGCCTCTCCATCGTGCACAGTCTGGACGATCGCGACGGGTTCCTGACCGCGGAGCGCGTGAAGCAGCACGTGGCCGCTCACGCGGACGCGGACTTCTACCTGTGCGGCCCGGGCGTCTTCATGGAGATCGTCGAGGACGGGATCGAGGCAGCGGGGATTCCCCGCGAGCGGGTCTTCAAGGAGGTCTTCGTATCGCTGGAGGACGACCAGCCGACCGAGGAGGATCTCGTGCGCGCAGCCGAGGCCGACGCCGGTGCCGCGGGCTGCGAGACCCTGGTGGTGACCGTGGACGGTGCCACCCACGAGCTGGTTTACGCCGAGGGCAAGACGGTCCTGCAGACGGCCCGCGAGGCCGGGGTCCAGCCGCCCTTCTCCTGCGAGGACGGATACTGCTCCTGCTGCATGGCCAAGCTCGTCGAGGGCGAGGTGAAGATGCGCAAGAACGACTGCCTCACCCAGCGCGACCTCGACGACGGCTGGGTGCTGACCTGTCAGTCCGTGCCGCAGACGCGAACCGTCAAGATCGACTGGGACGCGAGCTGAGCGGGCCGCAGCGCTGTCAGTCGGTTCCGCAGACGCGAACCGTCAAGATCGACTGGGACGCGAGCTGAGTCGGGTCGGCTCGCGGTACAATCGCGGCGTGGCCGACCACCTCTTCGTGTACGGGACCCTGCGCAGCGACGCCGGGCATCCCGCCGCCGATCTCCTCGCGCGGCGCGCCGCTCCGGTGGGGTTCGGCCGGGTGCGCGCCCGGCTCTACGATCTCGGGGCCTATCCGGCGGCGGTGCGCTCGCCGGAGCCGGAGCACCGCGTGCGCGGCATCGTGTACCGGCTGGAGCCCGGGCTGCGCGAGGTGCTCCTCGCCGACCTCGATCGCTACGAGGGCGCCGAGTACCGGCGCGAGGTGGCGACCGTGACCCTGGAGTCCGGGGAGAGCGTGTCGGCCTGGGTGTACCTCTACCGACGCACACCGCCGCCCGGGCGTCTGATCCGCTCGGGTGACTACCTGGACTGAGCCGGGACCGCAGCGCCGAGGTACTCTCGCGGCGTGGACGCCCTCACTGCGCTCGCGCTGGCCGTGGCGGCCATCCTGGTGGTGGTCGGCATCGTCGGCACCGTGGCGCCGGTGATGCCCGGGGCCGTGATCGTCTTCGCAGGCCTCTTCCTGGCGGCCTGGGCGGAGGGCTTCGTCCATCTGGGCTGGGGCTGGCTCCTCTTCCTGGCGGCGCTGGCGGCTCTCACCTACGTCGTGGACTTCGCGGCCACCGCGCTCGGCGCGAAGAAGCTGGGCGCCAGCCGCCGGGCGATGGTCGGTGCCGCGCTCGGCGCCTTGGCGGGCCTCTTCTTCGGCCTTGCGGGTGTCCTGATCGGCCCCTTCGCCGGGGCGGTGCTCGCCGAGCTCTCCAACCAGAAGGGCTTCGAGGCGGCGAGCCGCGCTGGACTCGGCGCCTGGATCGGGATGGTCTTCGGCGCGGCCGCCAAGCTGGCGCTGGTCTTCATGATGGTCGGCGTCTACGCGGTCGTGCGCCTCTTCTAGACGTGGCGGACGACCGCACCGCACGCACCTGCGCCGAGTGCAGCCTGTGTTGCACCGTGCTGCGGGTCGACGAGCTGGGGAAGCTCGGCGGCACGCGTTGCGTGCACCAGCGCGAGGGGCCGGCGGGCTGCGGGATCCACCCCGAGCGCCCCGGCATCTGCCGCGCCTACCGTTGCCTCTGGCTGCAGGGCGGGCTGGACGAGGGCGATCGCCCGGATCGACTCGGAGCGGTGCTCGACGTGCTGGCGGTGGGGGAGGGCCACCGGCTCGAGATCCGCGAGGCGACCCGCGGGAGCTTCGACCGCTCGCCCCGACTCCAGGAGATCGCCGCGCGCTACCGGGCCGCGATGCCCGTGCGCATCACCGACGTGGAGAGCCCGCTCGACCCGGACGCGCCGTTCCGCGTGCTGCTGCCGAACGGCGAGGAGCAGCGGGTGGTCGGCGACCGCGTCAGCCTGCTCCGCGACGGCGCGGTCGTCGAGGAGCGCCGACTCCCCTGGCTGGAGCGGACGGTCCGTCGCCTGGTCCTGGCCTGGAGGCTGCGCCGCCTCGGGCGCGACTAGGGCGGGCGGCGCGCAGACCTCTTCCCGTTTGATTGTGTTCCGACGATTGTGCCTGGCACGGGGATTGCCCTCTGGCGGGGCATGGCTGCCCGCGCACGATCCTTCCGACCTCGTCACTGTCCCAACCCCAAGTGTCGTTTCCACGCGGATCCGGCCGGTTGGCCCTGGAAGCGGGCGGGCTTCTATCGCCGCCAGGCCGTCCCCCGCCGCATCCAGCGGTACCGCTGTACCCACTGCGGCCGGTCCTTCAGTTCCCAGACCTTCTCGCCCACCTACTGGCTCCGGC
>JANQFA010000117.1 GCA_028278065.1 Myxococcota bacterium | reverse complement strand
GACCTTCAGGGTGACGAGAACCGGGTGCCGAGAGGCGAAGGGCGCGCGGCTCTCGTGGGGCAGCCAGGCAGAGGAGCGGGGTCTCCCGGCGCCCTCGCGGCGTCCGCCCCAGCCGTTGGGGAAGGGAAGTCGCTCCTGATTCGTCCTACGCATTCAATAGTCGACCGCGACCGCGCAACGCCCGCGGCAGGCGGGCGTCTAGAGGAGGTCGCCCGGGGCGGGGGCGGAGTGTTCCATGGCGAGGAGGCGCTTCTTCAGGGCCAGCCCGCCTCCGTAGCCGCCCAGCTTGCCGCCGGTCTGGACGACGCGGTGGCAGGGGACGACGAGGGCGATCGGGTTGGCGCCGTTGGCGGCGCCGACGGCGCGGACCGCGCGCGGGCGTCCCACGCGCCTGGCGATGTCGGCATAGGAGCGGGTCTCGCCGTAGGGAATCTCCAGGAGTGCGGAGTACACGTCCTTCTGGAACGAGGTTGCGCGCAGGTCGAGCGCCAGGTCGAACTCGCGGCGCTTGCCCTCGAGGAACTCGCAGATCTGGGTGATGGCCGACTTGTTGGGCGCCCAGGCCTCGCGGCAGCGGGCCTCGGGTGCGTGCCTGCGCAGCCAGCCCTCGAAGCCGCGTCCGCTCTGGCGGGGAAGGGCGAGGTAGGCGAGTCCGCGCCCGGTCGACGCCACCTTCATCGGTCCGTGAGGCGTGTCGAAGAGGGCGGTGTGGACGATCTCCATCCCGCCGTCACAATACCATCACTGGCGGTCATCCGAACGGGAAAGCGGAGGATTCGTGGCTCATCTGCTCGTGACCGGCGGCGCCGGGTACATCGGAAGTCATGCCCTGCGCGCCCTTCGCCGCAGCGGTCACACGGCGGTCGTGCTCGACGACCTGCGCGCAGGCGGATCTTCGAGCAAGGCGGTGGGCGACGCGCCGCTGGTGCAGCGCGACGTGGGAGACGGCGCGGCCCTCGCCCATGTCTTCGCCGACTACGGTCCCTTCGACGGTGTGTTGCACTTCGCCGCCTATCTCTCCGTCCCCGAGTCGGTCGCCGACCCGCTCAAGTACTACCGGAACAACTTCTCCTCGGCGGCGCTCCTGGTGGAGTGCGCCGTTCGCTACGGCGTGCGGGCCTTCGTGCTGTCGTCCACGGCCGCCACCTACGGTACGCCCGAGGTGCAGCCGATCTCCGAGGACGCCCAGCCGGCCCCGATCAACCCCTACGGTGCCTCGAAGCTGATGATCGAGCGTCTGCTCGCCGACGTGGAGCGCGCCCACGGGATGCGCTGGTCCGCGCTCCGCTACTTCAACGCCTGCGGGGCGGATCCCGAGGGCGGCATCGGCGAGTGCCACGACCCCGAGACCCACCTGATCCCCGCCGCGCTCGAGGCGGCGGCCGGGCTACGCCCGGCCCTCCAGCTCTTCGGCACCGACTACGACACCCCGGACGGAACCTGCGTGCGCGACTACATCCACGTCAGCGACCTCGGCCACGCCCACGTCCTCTCGCTGGAGAGCCTCCTGGAGGGAGGTCCGTCGGGCGTCTGGAATCTCGCGTCCGGCCGCGGCTTCAGCAATCGCGAGGTCCTGGCCGCGGTGGAGCGCGTGACCGGCCGACGCGTCCCGATCGAGGAGGCCGGCCGTCGGCCGGGCGATCCGCCGGTACTCGTGGCCGACGCCGGCCGCTTCCGGAGCGCCTTCGACTGGGAGCCGCGCCACTCCGACCTGGACACCATCGTGAGCACCGCCTGGGAGTGGCTGCGCAGCTGGAAGTCGGTCTCCTAGCGGCCCTCCGGGCGCGCTCGACGCCCCCCGGGCGGGAGCATCCGGCCTAGCTCCCCGACTCCACGTCGGCGTCGGTCAGCTGCAGCCGCTTCATCATCTTCTGGAGCGACTGGCGCGGGATGCCCAGGCGCTGGGCGGCCTGGCTCTTGCTGCCCGTCTCGCGCAGGGACACCAGGATCATGCGCCGCTTCAGCTGGTCCACCGCCCGGTTCATGTCCCAGTCCTCGCCACTCGGCAGGGCCGCGGCCTGGGCGGCGGTCTCGCCCCGGATGTGGTCCGAGAGCATGTCGGCGGGAATCGTCTCGCTCTCCCCGGCCAGGGCGACGGCCCGCTCGATCTCGTTCTCCAGCTCGCGCACGTTGCCGCTCCACTCGTGGGCCATGAGGCGCTCCATGGCGGCCTGGGTGAAGCCCCGGATCGAGCGGCTCATGCGCTCGTTGGCGGCGTCCAGGAAGTGCTGGGCCAGGAGCGGAATGTCGTCGCGGCGCTCGCGCAGCGGAGGGATCGCGATCTCGACCACGCGGAGGCGGTAGTAGAGGTCCTCACGGAAGCGTCCCTCGGCCACCTCCGTGCGCAGGTCGCGATTGGTGGCGGCGATGATCCGGACGTCCACCCTGTGCGTCTCGGCGCTTCCCAGCGGCCGGATCTCTGCGTCCTGGAGCACGCGCAGCAGGCGCACCTGCATGCCCGGCGTCATCTCGCCCACCTCGTCGAGGAAGATGGTGCCGCCGTCGCAGACCTCGAAGAGCCCCTTCTTGTCCGCGTGGGCGCCGGTGAAGGCGCCGCGCTTGTGGCCGAAGAGCTCGCTCTCGAGGAGCGTCTCGGGCAGCGCCCCGCAGTTCTGGGCCAGGAAGCGCTCCTTGGCGCGTGGGCCCGTGTAGTGCAGGGCTCGGGCGACGAGGTCCTTGCCGGTCCCGGTCTCTCCGGTGATCAGCACCGTGGTGTCCGTCTCGCCGACCTTCTCGATCAGCTCGAAGACCTGCTGCATCGCGTTGCTCTCGCCCAGGAGGTTGTCGAACGAGTAGCGTCGCTCCACCTGGCGACGCAGGTAGACGTTCTCCTTGCGCAGGCGCTCGTTGGCCTCGGCCAGGGCGGCCGCGAGCTGCGTGTTCTGGCGGGTGAGCTCGAAGGTCTCGAGGGCGCGCTTCACGTTGAGGCGCAGCTCGGCGGGCTCCCATGGCTTGGGGATGTAGCGATAGATGCGCCCGCTGTTGATCGCGCGCACCAGCGAGCCGATGTCGGCGTAGCCGGTGAGCATCATGCGCACGGCATTCGGGTTGAGCTCGATGGCGCGCTCCAGGAACTCGACGCCCGTCATGCCCGGCATCACCTGGTCGGCGATGATCAGGGCGATGTCCTCGCGCTCGAGAACCTCGAGTCCTTCTGCGCCGGTGGCGGCGGTGAAGACGCGGTAGTCCTCCTCGAGAGTCAGCTGGAGCGACTCGCGGATGCCGGCTTCGTCGTCCACGACGAGGACCGCATAGCGCGGGGCCGAGGCATCGGGGCGGCGCGCGCCCTCGATGCTGCTCTGGGAGTCTTCCCCGGAAGTGCTCACGGGAGACTGAGGATAGGGGAGGGGGAGGGGCCGGCAAAGCCGGCGGGCGCCTGCGCGCCCGCCGGCGTCGGCCCGTGCGGCGGCTACGCCTTCTTGCGGCGAGCCGTCTTGCGGCGCGCGGTCTTCTTCTTGGCCTTCTTGCGCGTCGTCTTCTTCTTGGTGGCCTTCTTCCGCGTGGTCTTCTTGCGTGCGGTCTTCTTCCGCGTCGCCTTCTTGCGGGTGGCCTTCTTCTTCGTCGTCTTCTTGCGTCGGGCGGTCTTCTTCTTGGCGGTCTTGCGCCGGGCCGGCTTCTTCTTCGCCTTCTTCCGCGTGGTCTTCTTCCGCGCGGTCTTCCGGCGAGTCGTCTTCCGCCTGGCTGCCTTGCGCTTGCGGCCGCCTGCCCGCGCCATCTTGACGCGCGCCACGTGGCCGTTCTTGTCGATGAAGTAGAGGAAGCCTTCCTCCCGCTTCACGCCGGCCTTGGCCACCATCTGCGGCTTGCCCTTCGGCTTGCGGCCTCCACCGCGAGCCATCTTCGCGCGGCTGACGTTCCCTCGCTTGTCGAGGTAGTACAGCCAACCCTTCTCTCGGCGAACGCCCGTCTTTGCAACGACGGTTGCCATGAGTGGTCTCCTTCTATTCGGTTTTTCGGAGGAGACCCCGTCGAGGGAGGGAGGATTACCGACGGAGACGCCGTTAGATTCCCGCGGGTTTCCGACGGTGTCAACTCGAAAAGTGGCTGTTTTGGGAGGTTTCTCCGACGGTGGGAGGTGGATCCACCGTCGGGCCAGCCTGGTGACTTCGCTCGCCTCCCTGCAGGCTTCGCCTGCGGTCGGCTCGCTGCGCGCCCCAAGGGCAGCCGAGGAGAGCGCCGGCGGCTTCTCTGGGGCTTGCGGGGGGAGGCGCACACCGACGGAGAGCGGGGCGGAGGCTCACAGGGGCGCTTGGGCCATCGGCCTGGCATTGAGGTGGCCAGGCGAGGCGCCCTGGAGGGAGGCTGCTCAGTGAGTGTCGAGGAGCGCCTCCACCCGCTCCAGGACGCGTGCGCAGAGGTTCTCGCCGGAGAGGCGCGAGGCCTCCTGGATGCCCGTCGGTGAGGTGACGTTGATCTCGGTCAGCTTGCCCCCGATCACGTCGATTCCGACGAAGAAGAAGCCGTCCTCGCGCAGTCGGGGAGCCAGGCTCTCCACGATGGCCCGGTCCCGGTCGTCCAGGACGCCCTCGACGGCCCGGCCTCCGACGTGGAGGTTGGCACGCAGCTCGCCTTCGGCGGGGACCCGGAGCAGGGCTCCGAGCGCCTCGCCCTCGAGGAGGAGGATGCGCTTGTCGCCCTCGCGCACGTCGGGGAGGTAGCGCTGGGCCATGGTCCAGCGCTCGCCGAAGGCGGTGGCCTGCTCGAGGATCGAGAACAGGTTCCGGTCGTCGTTGCGGACGTGGAAGATGCCCTCGCCGCCCCGGCCCTCGAGGGGCTTCACGACCATGTCCCCACCCATCGCCGCCAGGAAGTCCACGAGCTCCGGGATGCGCCGCGTCACGATCGTCTCGGCCATGAGCTGGGGGTAGTGGAGGGCGTAGAGCTTCTCGTTGGAGGCGAGGATCGAGGCGGGTCGGTTCAGCACCCGGGCCCGGTGGCAGAGGGTGAGCATCTGGGTCGCGCGCACGTAGTCGTCGTCGACGGGAGGGTCCTTGCGCTGCCAGACCACGTCCAGGTCGTCGTCGAGCACGGCGTGGCGGGGTGCCCCGAGGTCGGCGTGGCGCCCGGGCTCGCGCCGCAACCTCGCTTCGCGCAGGCGGGCGCAGGGCCGCCCGCGGTCGACCGAGAGGTCCGCCTGGTCGACGACGAAGTTCCGGTGCCCCCGCTCCTGGGCCTCGAGCATCAGGGCGAAGGTGGTGTCGGCGTCGATGTCGACCGACTCGATGGGGTCCATGACCCAGGCCAGGCGCAGGGTTCGGGCGGGCAAAGGGGCTCCTCGGGCGGGCCCGCGGGCCCGCTCCAGACGCCCGATTCGGTAGCGCAGCCTCCCGCGCGTCGGCTACGGTCAGGCCACCCCCCAGGAGCGTCACCCGATGGCCTCTCGTTCGCGCTCCGCCCGGATCCTGCTCGTCCTCGGCGCGCTCGCCGCCGTGGCCGCCGGGGCCGGATGGATCGCCTTCTACACCATCTTCCTGAGCGATCTCCCGGACCTGCGCACCCTGCAGGACTACACCCCCCTGCTCACGAGCCGGGTCTACGATCGCGAGGGCCGCCTCATCGGGGAGTTCTACGAGGAGCGGCGCTTCCTGGTCCCGCTCGAGGAGATTCCCGAACACGTGGTGCACGCCTTCGTGGCCTCGGAGGACGACACCTTCTTCGAGCACTCCGGGCTCGACTACCAGGGCATCCTGCGCGCGGCGTGGGTGAACCTGGCCGCCGGGGGCAAGGTCCGCCAGGGCGGCAGCACCATCACCCAGCAGGTGGCCAAGACGCTGCTGCTCTCTCCCGAGCGACGTTTCACCCGCAAGGTGAAGGACATGCTGCTGGCCCGCCGCATCGAGCAGCGCTTCACGAAGCAGGAGATCCTGTACCTCTACCTGAACCAGATCTACTTCGGGAAGGGCGCCTACGGCATCGGAGAGGCCTCACGCAGCTACTACGGCATCACCCCGGCCGAGCTCAGCGTCGGTCAGGCCGCGATGCTCGCCGGTCTCCCCCAGGCGCCCTCGGCCTTCGCCCCGCACCGCAATCCGAAGGACTCCGAGCGGCGGCGCCAGTACGTGCTGCGCCGGATGTACGAAGAGGGCTACATCAACGAGGTCACCCACGAGGAGGCGGTCGCGAACCCGCCGGAGCTGCGGGACCCGTCCGAGCTGCCGGACATCGCCGCAGCCGCCTTCTTCGTAGAGGAGGTCCGCCGCCACCTGTTCGAGGAGCTGGGCGGCGAGGTGGTACGGACGGCGGGGCTGCGCATCGAGACGACCCTCGACCTCGAGCTGCAGAAGGCCAGCGTGGCCGCCCTGCGCAAGGGACTCACCAGGATCGACCGGCGCCAGGGCTGGCGCGGACCCGTGCGGGTGGTGCCCGCCGATGCGCTCGACGGCGCCCTGGAGGGCGTCGCGAAGGAGAACGACCTCCTCGCCGGCGAGGGCGAGCCCGCCCCGACCGTTCCCGTCGAGGAGCCGCTGCTCGCGCTGGTCACCGAGGTCGACCCCCAGACCGACACCGCCGTGGTGGCCTTCGCGCCCGGGCTCCAGGGTCGCGTTCGGCTGCGCGACGTGAGCTGGGCGCGTGAGCCCAATCCCAACCGCTACTCGGTGCCGGTGCGTTCGATCGAGCGCATCTTCGAGGTGGGACAGGTGGCGCGCTTCGTGAGGCCCGA
Organism: Myxococcota bacterium; assembly: GCA_028278065.1. GTDB lineage: Bacteria > Myxococcota_A > UBA9160 > UBA9160 > JAFDET01 > JAFDET01. The sequence continues at coordinate 3,873 of JANQFA010000117.1, read as the reverse complement.
GCCCGACGACGACGAGAGCCCGACGGAGCTGCCGAGGGTGGTGCTCCACCAGGAGCCCGAGATCGAGGGCTCGGCCTTCTCGTTCGAGATCGAGACCGGCGACGTGCTGGCCCTGGTCGGCGGCTACGACTTCGAGCGCAGCGAGTTCAATCGGGTCACCCAGGCCATCCGGCAGCCGGGCTCTGCCTTCAAGCCGTTCATCTACGCGGCCGCGATCCAGGAGGGCCTGACCCCGACTTCGATCGTCATCGACCGTCCGCTGGTCTACGAGGACCCGGAGTCCGGCTTCGTATGGAGGCCGGGCAACTACAAGGGCAAGTTCCACGGCAAGCTCACCCTGCGCACCGCGCTGGCGCGCTCGGTGAACAACGCCACGATCCACCTCCTCGACCAGATCGGCGTGTCCGCCGCGCTCGGGCTGGCGCGCGACGCCGGGATCGAGTCGCCGCTGGACCGGAACCTCTCCCTGGCCCTCGGCACGAGCGGGGTCTCGCTGCTCGAGCTGACCCGTGGCTATGCGGTGTTTCCTGCGCGAGGACGCGTCGTGGTGCCGCGCTACATCGTGCGCGTCAGCGACCGCGAGGGGAACCTGATGCTCGAGAATGTGCCGCTCGGAAGCGTCCCGGCGAAGGCCGTCTTCGGCGACCAGGACGGCGCTGAGGACGCGGGAGCCGAGGAGGTCGAAGAGGAGCCGGCCCGCCGCGCGGCCCCGGCGGATCCCGATTCCGAGGAGGAGGAGATCCTGCCGCCCGGCTACGTCATGAACGAGGTCGACGCCTTCCTCGCGACGGACCTGCTGCGCGCCGTGGTGATGGATCCGAAGGGGACCGGCAAGCAGGCGCGCCCCCTGAAGCGCGCCCTGGGCGGGAAGACCGGAACGACGAACGAGCAGGGCGACGCCTGGTTCGTGGGCTTCTCTCCGGACGTCGCGACCGGGGTCTGGGTGGGCTTCGACGAGAAGCGCGTGCTCGGCAAGGGCGAGACCGGGGGCAAGGCGGCGCTCCCGATCTGGGTCGACGTCATGCGCGCCGTCCTGAAGGACCGGCCGCGGCGCGACTTCCCGGTTCCGGAGGGCATCGTCTTCGCCCGCGTGGAGCGCAAGTCGGGACTCCTGGCGAGCGGCGAGGGCAAGGACACCTACTTCCAGGCCTACGCCGAGGGCACCACACCCACGGAGACGGCGGCCGGCGCCGTGCATGCATCCGAGAGCGACCGCATGCTGCGCCTGGACGCGTTCTAGACACGGGTCAGCGGAGCTGCCGGGTCTCTCCGCCGTCGTGCGGTGACTCGATTCGAAGTCCCGTCAGCTGCCGAGGAGAGCCACCAGCTCGTCCGGGTGGTGAACCACGTGGTCTGCGCCCGCGTCGCGGAGCTCGGCCTCGTCGCCGATCCCCCAGGTGACCCCGATCGCGGGGATGCCGTTGCCGTGTCCGGCGATCACGTCGTGGGAGCGGTCGCCCACGATGGCCACGGCGCCGTCCACCGCCAGTGCCTCCAGGGCGCGGGCCACGGTGCGCGTCTTGGGCTCGGAGCGGGCGTCCAGGGAGGGGCCCACCACGGAGGCGAAGAAGCGCGCCAGTCCCAGGCTCTCCAGGATGGGCACCGCGAACGCCCCCGGCTTCGAGGTGGCCACGCCCAGGGCGAGGCGCCCGCACAGCGCGTCGAGAGCGACGTGGATGCCTTCGTTGGCCAGCGTCTCCTCCAGGCAGGCAGTGCGATAGCGCTCGCGATACGACGCGACGCAGCCGTCTACCCGCCCGACGTCGCCCTCCTGGGCCTCGATCACCTCGCGGAAGGCATCGTGGAGGGGCGGGCCGATCAGGGGATGCAGTCGCTCCTCGGGCAGCGTGGCCAGGCCCTGCTCGGCCAGCGCGTGGTTCATCGAGCGCGCGATGGCGACCCGCGAGTCGACCAGCACGCCGTCCAGATCGAAGAGGACACCGGCCAGGCGCATGGATTGCTTCGGTTGACAGGGGACGGGAGGGCAAGGTAGCAACGACTCCGGTGGGTGAGACGACCACAGAGCTCCCCGGCTCCGGCGCGCGTCGCCCGGCTCGCCGCGAGCCCGAGGGCGGTGCGGCGGACCTGGGTGTCCTGCTGGCCCGCGCGGCGGAGCGCCTGCGCGAGATGGCGCGGGTCGGGGCGGTGGTGGCGATCACGCGCGGCGCCGACCGCTCGCTGCGGGTGGCGGCGTGCGCCGGGGCCCCGGTGGCGGTGCCCGCCGCGCGTCTCCTGGAGGAGATCCCGCACGACGGCCGCGTCGTCGATCTGTCGAGGCCGGACGCCACGCCAGCCGAGCGCGCCGCGGCCGAGCTGGGCTTCGGCGGGGCCGCCGTGCTGGGCGCCATCGCCGGCGAGCCTCAGGCAGCGCTCCTGGTGAGCGCCGACGGCGACGCGCCCGGAACGCTTCGTCCGCGAACCCGCGCCATCCTCGAAGGCGCGGTGCGTCGCCTCGAAGGCCCGGTCGCCGCCGCGGCCGCCACCGCGCGCCTCGCGCGGCTCGACGCCCATGTCCAGCACCTCGACCGGCTCGCCTCGTTGGGCGAGATGGTCAGCGAGATCGCCCACGAGGTGCGCAACCCCCTGGTGAGCGTCAAGACCTTCCTCCAGCTCCTCCCCGACCGCCTGGACGATCCCGAGTTCCGGGAGGGCTTCCTGCGGGTGGTCACCGACGAGGTCCGTCGCATCGAGGAGCTCGTCGACGCGGTGCTCGCCCACGCCCGCCCCGCCGTGACCCTCGAAGGCGAGGACGCCGGGGTGGCGCACGTCCTCGACACCGTGGCGGCCCTGCTCCGCCATCGCGCCGTGGAGCGCTCGCTGCGCATCGAGACCGAGGCGGACGCGGACCTGCGCGCGCCGCTGGCGGCGGACGTGCTTCGCCAGGTGGTGCTGAACCTGGCGGTGAACGCGGTGGACGCGAGCCCGGACGGCGGTCTTGTGCAGCTCGTCGGCGAGATGCGGGGTGGTGCCCTCGAGATCCGCGTCGAGGACGAGGGACCGGGCGTTCCGGACGAGGTGCGCGAGCGCGTCTTCGAGCCCTTCTTCTCCACCAAGGACGATCGTCCCGGCGGCCTGGGTCTGGCCATCTCGCGTCGCCTCGTGGTCGAGGCGGGCGGCACGCTCGAGCTGGCCGACGCCGAGGGCGGCGGCGCGTCGTTCCGGATCCGCCTGCCGTGAGGCGGGCTCCGCTGGAGAAGGCCGTCGCGATCCCGGGCCGGGACGGCGGGCCCGCCCTGGACGGGATCTACCTGGGCGAGGCCGACATGGAGGCGGGCGCGCTGATCGCGCCGCCCCACCCGCTCTACGGCGGCTCGATGGACAACCCCGTCGTGTCCGAGGTCTCCTTCGCCGCCTCGCGTGCGGGGCTCGCCACGCTGCGCTTCGACTGGCGCGGGATCGGGGGCAGCGCCGGCACCCCGAGCGGCGAGGCGGAGGACGCGGACGCCGACTACGGCGCCGCACTCGATCATCTGGCGGAGACCGTCGAGGGTCCGCTCGTCGCCTGTGGCTACTCCTTCGGCGCGGCGGCGGCGCTGCGCGCCGCCAGCGCGACGCCGAGGGTGCGGCGCCTGGTGCTGATCGCGCCGCCCCCCGCCCTGTGCGACCCACAGGCCCTGGCCGGCTTCGCCGGGTCGCTCCTCGCGGTCGCGGGGGCGCGCGACGCCATCGCGCCCGCCCGGGGCGTGGAGGCCATCGTGAGCCGCGCGCCGAAGGGGGAGTGCGTGGTGATTCCCGACGCGGATCACTTCTTCGCGAGCGGCCTCGCGGCGGTCGGCCGCGCGGTGGCGGAGTTCCTCGGCTGATGGCGGGCGGGCGCCTCGTCCACGACGGGCATCCCGTGAAGCTCTGGATCGAGCCCGCCGAGCTGCCGAA
>JANQFA010000108.1 GCA_028278065.1 Myxococcota bacterium | reverse complement strand
CGCCCTCGATGTGGCGGACCACGACCGCGCTCACCTCGAGCTCCTGTCCCGTGATCGGATGCGTGAGGCTGAGCTGCACCTCGTCGCCGACGGGCGCCTGCGGAATCCCCTCCACCGAGACCAGGACGCCGGTGCGGGAGACGTCGCGGGTGCGCACGGCGGTGGCGCCGTCGCTTCCCGACATCCTTCCCATGACCCGTGCGGGATAACGGGGCGCGCAGCGCCGCTCGCCCACCTGCCGGCCCGGATCCGGGTCGGGAATGCGACCCACCACCGGCTCGAACGTCTGGCGCAGCTCCTCGGCGTCGGCCACCAGCTGGAGTGCGGCACCGGGCGTCCCGCCCTGGGCGGCCAGCGCGGCGGGCACCACGCTCACCACTTCGCCCACCAGCTGGAACGAAGCGCCGCGGAACTCCAGCTCGAGCTCCACCTCGACCTCTTCGCGGAGCTCCATCTCGTCCTGGCTGGGAACGAAGAGCCCTCCGCGGGCCAGGTTCTGCTTGTACTCCGCACGGAACTCCTCGAGCGTCGTGAAGGACACGCGGAGGGTCCTGCGGCCGGTCTGCAGCGAAGTAGCTTCGGTCGAGTTGCGCACGAGAATCCGACCCCGGTTGACGTGGGGTCTATCGACCATCCGGGCCTCCGGATGAAGCTCGTCCTTCGTGCGCAGGAGTCGGCCGCAACCCCTGGGATCAGAACGGCTTTCGGGCCTTCACGACGAGGGCTCGAAAGAGCGCGAGCTGCGGGGAATCCGCTTCCAGCTGCAGCTCCGGATGCCACTGGACTGCCAGCAGCTCCGGGCGCGACGGGTCCTCGAGGGCCTCCACCACCCCGTCCTCGGCCCAGGCCACCGCGCGCAGACCTTCTCCCAGGGTCGACACCGCCTGGTGATGCCAGGAGGCGACGGTGAGATCCAGCGTCCCGTACACCTGCACCAGGGCGGCGTCGGCTTCGATGCGGACCCCGTGGTGGGTGTGCTCGTCCTGCGAGACCCGGTGCAAGACGTCCTCGCCGATCACATCGGGGAGATGCGCGTGGAGTCCCCCGCCCCGCACGACGTTCAGCACCTGCAGGCCGCGGCAGATCGCCAGGACGGGGATGCGACGTTCGAGCGCGGCGCGCATCAGCTCCATCTCGAAGTCGTCGCGTTCGCCGTCGACGGAGTAGTTGGTGTCGTGCTCTCCGCCGCCGTGGTGACGCGGATGGAGGTCGCCGCCACCCCCGAAGACCAGCGCGTCGACCGCGTCGAGGAGGTCCGCCGGGCGCGATTCGCCCGGCGGGAGCAGCACCGGCAGCCCCTCCACCGCCCGCACGCCGTCCACGTAGGCCGACGGGAGCGAGAACGCCAGACGGTCTTCCCCGCTACGGTGGTAGGTGGTGATTCCGATGCGCGGGCGGCGTGCGCTCACGGCCGGCCCGTCTAGATCCGCTCGAAGAAACGGACGCGCTCCCAGTCGGTCACCGCGGCCTCGTGGGCGCGCAGCTCGGTGCGGCCGAAGTGGAGCAGATGATCCACCACCTCCTCGCCGAAGGTGCGACGCGCGAACTCGCTGGCGGACAGCGCATCGAGCGCGTCGCGCAGGTTGTCGGGCACCCTGGGCAGACCCTCCACCTCGTAGACGTTGCCCGGGCAGGCGGGACCCGGCTCGAGACCGCGCTCCACCCCGTCGAGCCCGGAGGCGAGGAGCGCCGCGTAGACGAGATAGGGATTCGCATCGGCGCCCGGGATGCGGCATTCGGGGCGCAGCGAGGCGCCGGACCCCACCACCCGGAAGCCCGCGGTGCGGTTGTCCCAGCTCCAGGCCACCACCGTGGGGGCGAAGCTCCCCTCCTGATAGCGCTTGTAGGAGTTCACATTGGGAGCGAAGAAGAAGGCCAGCTCGGGAGCGTGGGCGAGCTGGCCGGCCAGGTAGCGGCGGAACGTCTCCGAGCCGGTCGCGTGCAGGGAGGGGTCGAGAGGCTCGTCGCCCGCGAAGGCCGCCTCGCCGTCGGGTGTCCACAGGCTCGAGTGCACGTGCAGGCTGCTCCCGGCCAGGCCCTCGTCGAGCTTGGCCATGAAGGTCAGCGAGGCTCCGCGCGCCGCCGCGATCTCCTTGGCGGCCTGCTTGTAGAGCACGTGGCGGTCGGCCATCTCGAGCGCGGGCGCATAGCGCAGGTTGATCTCGTGCTGGCCCGGACCCCACTCCCCCTTGCTGAACTCCACCGGGACGCCGGACGCGTCCACGTGGCGGCGGATGGCGCCGATCACATCCTCGGAGAAGGCACCCGACAGGACGTGGTAGTCCTCGATGTAGGGCGCGGTGGGTCGCAACGCCCGGAACTCGCGCTCTCTCCCCGCCTCATAGCTCTCGCGGAAGAGGTAGAACTCGAGCTCGCTCGCCATGACCGGCTCGAAGCCGAGCGCCCGGGCGCGTTCGACCTGGCGGCGCAGGATGCTGCGCGGCGCCACCGAGATCGGCTCGCCCGTCTCCTCGTCGAGGAGATCGCAGAGGACCCAGGCCGTCCCCTCCAGCCAGTCGGCGCGGCGCAGCGTGTCCAGGTCCGGGAGCGCGTGCAGATCCCCGTAGCCCGACTTCCAGCTCGTGAACGCGTAGCCGGGCGTCGGGTCCATCTCCATGTCGCACGCCAGGAGGTAGTCGCAGACGTGCATGCCCCCCTGCGCGACCTCGTCCAGGAAGAACCGGGCCTGGATGCGCTTCCCGACCAGCCGGCCGTAGAGGTCGGGGAAGGCGGTGACGACGGTGTGGATCTCCCCGGCCGCCGCGGCGCGGCGCAGGGCGTCCAGGTCGAGGCGCCCGGGCTCGCCGGCGGGAGGCCGCGTCACCGAGCGTCGTCCTCGTCGACCTCGCGGAAGAGCGCCAGCTGGGGTGCCGATCCCGGGTTGTCGATCGGCACCGGGTAGTCGCCCGAGAAGCACGCGTCGCACATCCCGCCCTTGAGGCTCTCCGCGGTGGCGCGCAGGCCCTCGAGCGAGAGATAGCCGAGGCTGTCGGCGCCGATCTGGCTGCTGATCTCGTCCACGCTGTAGTTGTAGGCGATCAGCTCATCGCGGGTGGGCGTGTCGATGCCGTAGTGGCACGGGCCGATCGTGGGCGGCGCCGAGACGCGGACGTGGACCTCCCTGGCCCCCGCGCTGCGGAACATCTGGACGATCTTGCTGAGGGTCGTCCCGCGCACGATCGAGTCGTCTACCAGCACGACCCGCTTGCCGGGCAGGATCCCGTGGACGGGGTTGTGCTTGAGCCGGACCCCCAGATTGCGCAGCGACTGGGCGGGCTGGATGAACGTGCGCTGCACGTAGTGGTTGCGGATCAAGGCCATCTCGTAGGGAATGCCCGCCTCCTCTGCGAAGCCCATGGCGGCGGCCGCGCCGGAGTCGAGCACCGGCACGACCATGTCCACCGCAACGGGGCGCTCGCGCGCCAGACAGCGCCCCAGCTCCTTGCGGAACGCATATACGTTGTGGCGCCGCAGATTGGAGTCCGGCCGCGCGAAGTAGATGTACTCGAAGACACAGAAGGCCTCGCGCGCCGCGGGAGCGAAGGGGCGCAGGGTACGCATGCGTCCGCGCCGGATGACCACGACCTCGCCGGGCTCGATGTCCCGCTCGTACTCGGCGCCGATCAGGTCGAGGGCGCAGGTCTCGCTGGCGACGATCCAGGCGCCGTCCAGGCGTCCGAGGGTGAGTGGACGGAAGCCGTTGGGGTCCCGGGCGGCGATCAGCGCGTCGTCGGTGAGCATCACCAGGCTGAACGCGCCCTTGACCCGGGAGAGCGCGTCGATCAGACGCTCCTCGGGCGTGGGCTCCCGCGAGCGAGCCAGCAGGTGGACGATCACCTCGCTGTCGGAGGTGGTGCTGAAGATGGCGCCGCGTCCCTCCAGCTCGCGCCGGATGGGCGCCGCGTTCACCAGGTTGCCGTTGTGGGCGATCGCGACGGGCCCCCCGTCGGTGGTGGCGTAGAAGGGCTGGGCGTTGCGCAGGCTGGTCTCGCCCGAGGTGGAGTAGCGCACGTGCCCCACCGCGTGGCGGCCGCCCAGCCGGGCCAGGTTCTTCTCGTTGAACACGTCGGAGACCAGCCCCATCCCCCGGTACACGAACTGCTCATGGCCGTTGGACGAGACGATCCCGCAGCTCTCCTGCCCGCGGTGCTGCAGGGCGTAGAGCCCCAGGTAGGTGATGTTGGCCGCATCGGGGTGCCCGTGCACCCCGACCACGCCGCACTCGTCGTGGAACTGGTCCCCGCGACGCGCCTCGAGAAGCTCGCGCTCCTCCGCCTCGCTCAGCAGTCGCCGGCTCATTCCACCTCCAATCGCCGCGGCAGGGCGGCGGCCCAGACATCCCTCAGCTCGGACACCGGCCGGTCGATCCAGGGCGGCGCGCCGCCCGGCCGCCCGATGCGCAGGCGATCGCCGCCGGTCACGCCGATGGCACGCGCCGGAACGGCGTGCTCGGCGGCCAGCTCCAACAGGCCCACGGGGTCGTCCGTGGTGGTGACGACCCGCCCCGTCGACTCCCCGAACAGGAGGGCGTCCACCCGGATCCCGTCGTCCAGCTCGATCCGGGCACCCAGCGCAGCGCCGTCGGGCGCGCTGAAGGTGCACTCGGCCAGGGCGACCGCCAGGCCGCCGTCGGAGACGTCGTGGGCCACGTCGACGAGGCCCACGCGAACCGCTCGGCCCAGGAGGTCGTGAAGGCGCGCCTCGGCCTCGAGGTCCACCCGGGGCGGTGCCCCCCCCTCGACGCCCCGGCGCAGGGCCAGCCACTCGCTTCCGCCCAGCTCCTCGCGATTCTCTCCCAGGAGCACGACCGGGCGGCCGGCTTCGCGGAAGTGCGCCACCGCGTGGCGCTCCCAGGGCTCGAGCAGGCCGACCATCGCGATGGTCGGCGTGGGATGGATGGGCTGACCGTCGGTCTCGTTGTAGAGCGAGACGTTCCCGGAGATCACCGGCGTTCCCAGGACGCGAGCGGCATCGCCCATGCCGCGTACCGCCTCGGCGAACTGCCACATGATCTCGGGCTTCTCCGGATTGCCGAAGTTGAGACAGTTGGTGAGGGCGAGCGGGCGCGCCCCCGTGCAGGCCACGTTGCGGGCGGCCTCGGCCACGGCGGCCTGCGCACCGACGTAGGGGTCGAGCGCACAGAAGCGGGGGTTGCAGTCCACGGCGAGGGCCACCGCCTTGTCGGTGGCGCTGCCGTCCTCGCGCTTGATGCGCACGAGGGCCGCGTCGCCCCCCGGACCGATCACGGTGTTGCCCTGCACGAGCTGGTCGTACTGGCGCCAGATCCAGGCCTTGGATCCCAGGTTCGGCGTGTCGAGGAGCGCCTCGAGTGCCTCGTCCGGGTCCTCCTCGGGTGCCACCGCGGTGAGATCCAGCTTCTGCTGCTCGCGCAGGCCGCGAGGCTCGGAGGTCGGCCGGCGCAGCTCGGGCGAGTTGCGGGCGACGGGATCCACCGGGATGTCCACCACGGTCTCGCCGTGCCAGCGGACGCGCATGCGTCCGTCGCCGGTCACCCGTCCGACCACCACGGCGTCCAGATCCCAGCGGTTGAAGATCTCGCAGACCTCGTCTTCGCGGCCTGCCTGCGCCACCAGCAGCATGCGCTCCTGGCTCTCGGAGAGGAGGAGCTCGTACGGGGTCATGTTCTCGGCGCGCTGCGGAACCCGGTCGAGGTCCATCTCGATCCCGGTACCCGAGTTGCTGGCCATCTCGAACGACGAGCAGGTGAGACCGGCCGCGCCCATGTCCTGGATGCCCACGACCGCATCGGTCTTCATCAGCTCGAGGCAGGCCTCGATCAGGCACTTCTCGGTGAAGGGATCGCCCACCTGCACCGTGGGCCGCTTCGATTCGGTGGTGTCGTCGAACTCGGCGGAGGCCAGCAGGCTGGCACCGTGGATGCCGTCGCGGCCGGTCTTGCTTCCCGCGTAGATGACGGGGTTGCCCGCACCCGAGGCGCGCGCCTTGAAGATCTTGTCCGCCTCCACGACGCCCAGGTTGAAGGCGTTGACCAGGATGTTGCCCCGGTAGCAGGGATGGAACTGGGTTTCGCCGCCCACGGTCGCGACGCCCACCGAGTTCCCGTAGCCGCCGATCCCGTCCACCACCCCGCGCAGCAGGAAGCGATGCCGTGCGTCGTCCAGCGGGCCGAACCGGATCGAGTCGAGGGACGCGACGGGGCGCGCGCCCATGGTGAAGATGTCGCGCAGGATCCCGCCGACGCCCGTCGCCGCCCCCTGGCGGGGCTCGATGTAGCTCGGGTGGTTGTGGCTCTCGATCTTGAAGATCACCGCCAGGCCGTCACCGATGGCCACGGCACCGGCGTTCTCGCCCGGCCCCTGCAGCACGTGCTCCCCGTCCACGGGGAGGGTCTTCAGGTGCACCTTGCTGGACTTGTAGGAGCAGTGCTCCGACCACATCACCGAGAAGATGCCGAGCTCGGAGAAGGTCGGCGTGCGGCCCAGGATCTCGAGGATGTTCCGCCACTCCTCGTCGGTCAGCCCGTGCTCGCGGGCGAGGGCCAGATCCACCTCGGGCTCGCGCAGCGCGCTCACTTCCGCCCCTCCGTCACCGCGTCGACCAGCGAGCCCAGGATGAGCAGACCGTCGGTCCCGCCGAGCGCGGGCTCCACCGCGTGCTCGGGGTGCGGCATCAGACCGAAGACGTTGCCGGCCTCGTTCATCACGCCCGCCACGTCGGCGACCGCCCCGTTGGGGTTCTCGCAGTAGCGGAGCAACACCTGCCCCCGCTCCTCCACCCGGGCCAGGAGCTCGGGCTCGGCGAACCAGGCGCCTTCCCCGTGCTTGATCGGGATGTGGATCCTCTGCCCCGCGGCCGCGCGCGAGGTGAAGATCGTGTCGCTCCGCTCCACCCGCAGCGCCACGGTCTCGCAGATGAAGTGGAGATCGCGGTTGCGCAGCAACGCTCCGGGCAGGAGCCCCGCCTCGCACAGGATCTGGAAGCCGTTGCAGATCCCGACGACGGGCCCTCCCGCGTCGGCGAAGCGCTTCACGGCTCCCATCACCGGCGAGAAGCGGCCCATGGCGCCGCAGCGCAGGTAGTCGCCGTAGGAGAAGCCTCCGGGCAGCAGCACGGCGCGGGTGTCGGACGGCAGCTCGACCGACTTGTGCCAGACCAGCTCCGACGGGGCCCCGAGCACGGACTTCAAGGCGAAGCGCGTATCCCGGTCGTCGTTGGAGCCGGGGAACTGGATCACGGCGAACACCGCGGGGGGCCTCCTGTCAGGCTTCGATCGATTCGACCTGGAAGTCTTCGATGACGGGATTGGAGAGCAGCTTCTCGGCGAGCTCGTCCAGGAGTGCCTCGGCCTTCTCCCGGTCGGCCGCATCCAGGGTGATCTCGAAGCGCTTGCCCTGGCGCACGTCCTGCACGCCCGCGTGGCCGAGTGCGCCGGCGGCGCGCTGGATGGCCTTGCCCTGCGGGTCGAGCACCTCCTGCTTCGGCATCACGGTCACCACCGCCTTCACGACTGCTCCTCGCCCAGCGCGCGCTCGAAGATGGCGTCCACCTGCCCGAGGGATTCCTCCAGCCGGAAGACACGCCCGATCTCCTCCCGCGACAGCACCTTCGTGATCTCCGGATCCGACTCGACGCGGCGCCGGAAGGCGTCCGCGTCCACCCGGCCTTCGCTGGCCTCCTTCCAGATGGCCATGGCGTGGCCCTGCACCAGGGCGTAGGCGTCCTCGCGGGTGAGGCCCTTGCCGGCCAGCTCGATCAGCAGGGTCCCGCTGAAGACCAGACCGCCGGTCAGCTCCAGGTTGCGGCGCATGCGGTCCGCGAAGACCACCAGGCCCTCCACCAGACCGGCCATGCGCTGCAGCATGAAGTCCACCGCGAGGAACGCGTCGGGCAGCACGATCCGCTCGACCGACGAGTTGCTCATGTCGCGCTCGTGCCAGAGCGCCTCGTTCTCGAGCGCCGCCACGGCGTAGCCGCGCACCACCCGGGCGAGACCGGATACGTTCTCGAAGCGCCAGGGATTCCGCTTGTGGGGCATCGCGGACGAGCCCTTCTGGCCGCGCCCGAACTCCTCCTCGACCTCGCGCACCTCGGTGCGCGCCAGGTGGCGGAACTCGACGGCGAACTTGTCCAGGCTCGACGCCACCTGGGCCAGCGCGAGCACCAGTGCCGCGTGACGATCGCGCTGCACCACCTGGGTGGCGACCGGTTCGAACCCGATCCCCAGGCGCGCGCAGACCGCCTCCTCCACCGCGGGCTCGAGGTGGGCGAAGGTCCCGACCGCCCCCGAGATCTTGCCCACCGCCGCCTCGTCCAGCGCGGCCGCGAAGCGCTCGCGGTTGCGTCGCATCTCGAGGGCGAAGACCAGCAGCTTGAGGCCGAACGTGGTGGGCTCGCCGTGGACGCCGTGGGTGCGGCCCACACAGGCCGTGTGCTTGTGCTCGATCGCGCGCGCCTCGAGCGCAGCAGCCATGCGGTCGATGCCCTCCAGCACCAGGCGCCCGGCGTCGCGCAGCTGCAGGGCCAGCGCCGTGTCGAGCACGTCGCTCGAGGTCATCCCGTAGTGCACCCAGCGCGAGTCCGGGCCGACGTACTCCGCGACGTTGGTGAGGAAGGCGATCACGTCGTGACGCACCTCCTTCTCGATCTCGGCGATGCGCGCGGCGTCGAAGCCGGCCTGGTCGCGGATCGTGGCCGCGGCGTCGGCGGGGATGACGCCGCGCTCGGCCAGCACGTCGCAGACGGCGATCTCCACGTCGAGCCAGCGCCGGTAGCGCGCGTCCTCGGTCCAGAGTTCGGCCATTTCCGGGCGGGAGTAGCGCTCGATCAAGATCAGATGACCTGCAGCCAGGTGTAAGCGAGGAGCAGATAGTACATGACCGGGATCGCGACGAGGCTCGAGTCGACCCGGTCCAGGATCCCCCCCATCCCCGGGAGCAGATCCCCGGCGTCCTTCTGGGCAGCATCGCGCTTGAGGAGCGACTCCACCAGGTCTCCGACGATGCCCATCACGGCCAGGATCGCGGCCAGGATCGCGGCGAACCCGTAGCCGAACACCGAGGAGAGGTCGGGCCACCAGAAGTCGAAGATCGCCTTGCAGGCGACCCCGCCGGCCGCGCCCACCAGCACGCCGCCCAGGGCCCCTTCCCACGTCTTCCCGGGGCTGATCGTCGGAGCCAGCTTGCGCCGACCGTAGGCGCGGCCGGCGAAGTACGCCCCCGTGTCCGAGAGCACCACCGAGGTCACACAGAAGAGCATCAGGAAGATGCCCGCGTCGGGATCCACCGAGGAGGCGGCGGCGAAGCCCCAGCGGCTCTCCACCACGGAGTGGAAGTTGCGCAGGACGACGGAGTGGGAGAGCAGCCAGCCCACGTAGAACACCCCGAAGAAGGTCCCGGAGATGCTCGCCATGGCCTCGCGGATCTCGGCCTCGGCCAGCTGCGCCACCATCACGCCCAGGAGCACGGCGGTCATCAGCAGGGTGGCGTGGTACTCGCTCCCGACCCAGGCGACGACGGGCAGGAGGGCCCCTCCCGCCAGCCCCCAGGGCACCAGCGGATCGGCGCCCTTCGCCTCGATCATCGTGTAGAACTCGCGCAGGCCGAGCAGTACGAGGACCACCACGACCGCCAGATAGAGGAGACCGCCCGCGATGATCGTATAGAGGAAGAACGGGACCAGGACGGCCGCCGTCATCAGGCGCACGGTCAGGTTCGAGAGCTGGCGCGGCGGCTTCTCGACGACGGGTGTGGCGGGGCGCGGGTGCGCGGGCTCGCCGACCGCCTCCTCCATCGGCTCCGTCTGCTGGCTCTCGCTCAATCCGTCTCCTCGCCCCGCTCGCCGCCCCGGCCGCTGTGGCCAAAGCCGCCGGCGCCCCGCTCGGTGGCGTCGAGGTCCGACACCTCCTCCCACTCCGGCGCCCCCACGGGGGCAATCACGAGCTGCGCGATGCGGTCCCCCCGCCGAATCCTCACGGGCTCGTCGCCCGTGTTCAGGAGGATCACCCGCACCTCACCCCGATAGTCGGAGTCTACCGTACCGGGCGCGTTGGGCAGGACGATGCCGTGGCGCAGGGCGAGACCGCTGCGCGGGCGCACCTGACCCTCCCAGCCCGACGGGATCGCGACACGGAATCCGGTCGGAACCAGAACGCGGCCGCCGGGGGGAAGCTCGAGCTCCCCCTCGACGGCCGCGGGCAGGTCGAGCCCGGCGGAGCCGGGCGTCGCGGGCGCGGGCAGCGCGAGGTCCTCGGCGCCCGGCAGCCGGGCGATGCGGACCTTCACGTTCCCGCGCCGGGTCACGCGTCGGCCGCTTCGGCCAGCGCCTCCTTGCGGGAGAGCCGGATGCGCCCGGAGGGGTCGATGTCGATGCACTTCACGAGCACCTCGTCCCCCTCCTGCACGCAGTCGGTCACCTGCTCGACGCGTCCCTCGGCCAGGTGGCTGATGTGCACCAGCCCGTCCGTGCCCGGGAAGATCTCGCAGAACGCCCCGAAGTCGGTGATGCGCTTCACCTTCGAGAGGTAGAGCCTGCCGATCTCGGCCTCCTGGGTCAGCTCCTCGACCATGGCCTTGGCACGCGCCAGGGCGTCCATGTCGGGCGAGAAGACCGTGACCTGGCCCGAGTCCTCGATGTCGATCTTCGCTCCGGTCATCTCCTGGATGCCGCGGATCACCTTGCCGCCCGGCCCGATGACGTCGCGGATCCGGTCCGGCTTGATCCAGAGCACGTCGACCCGCGGCGCGTAGCGCGAGAGCTCCTCGCGAGCGGTGAGCTCGCCCAGCTCGGAGGCCGTCTCCGACTGCATGCAGTCGAGGATGTGAACCCGCCCCGCGCGGGCCTGCTCCATGGCCTTGGCCATCACCTCCCAGTCGACGCTCTCGATCTTGATGTCCATCTGGATCGCGGTGATCCCATTGCGGGTGCCCGCGACCTTGAAGTCCATGTCGCCCAGGTGATCCTCGTCGCCGAGGATGTCCGAGAGCACGGCGGTGCGCTCGCCGTCGGTGATGAGGCCCATGGCGATACCCGCCACCGGCGCCTTGAGCGGCACGCCCGCATCCATCATCGAGAGGGTGGCACCGCAGATGGTGGCCATCGACGACGAGCCGTTGGACTCGAGCACCTCCGAGACCACCCGCACCGTGTACGGGAAGTCCTCGAAGTCCGGCAGCACCGGGACCATGGCTCGTTCGGCCAGGTTCCCGTGGCCGATGTCGCGCCGCGAGGGACCGCGCAGGAAGCGCGCCTCTCCCACCGAGAACGGCGGGAAGTTGTAGTGCAGCAGGAAGTGCTTCTCGTAGCGCTGGGTGAGCGCGTCGATGGTCTGTGCGTCGCCTGCGCTGCCCAGGGTGGCGTAGACCAGGGCCTGGGTCTCGCCGCGGGTGAAGAGGCCCGTGCCGTGGGCGCGGGCCAGGATGCCCACCTCGCAGGCGATCGGCCGGATGTCGGCGGTCCCGCGGCCGTCGATGCGCACGCCCTGGGCCAGCACCTTCTCGCGCACCAGGTCGCTGCGCAGCTCCTTGAGGAAGTCCTTGGTGCGGGACGCGAGCTGGCGCAGCCCGGCCTGGCGCGCCTCGACGGCCTCGAGGCTGTCGAGCGCGACCTTCTCGCTGCGGTACTCGGTGGTGATCTCGTTCACCACCTCCTTCTCGACCTCGGCGATCGTCCCGTAGCGCGCCTTCTTGTCGGTGAGCGCGACGGCCTCGGCCAGGCGCGCCTCGGCGGCGCCGCGGATGCGGTCCTCGAGGCCGTCGGCCGGCTTCTCCGGCGCGGGGATCTGGAGCTTCTCCTTGCCCGCCTTGGAGCGCAGGGACTCCTGCGTGTCGAGGAGCGGCTGCAGGGCCTCGTGACCCCACTTGAGGGCCGCCAGGATCTCGCCCTCGGGCACCTCCTTCGCCTCGCCTTCGACCATGACCAGCGCGTCGCGGCTCCCCGCGAGCACCAGCTCCAGGTCGGACTCCTCCATCTGCTCGACGGTGGGGAAGGCGATGAAGTCGCCGCCGATGCGCCCGACCCGCATCGGCGCGATGGGGCCGAGGAAGGGCATCTCCGAGATCGTGAGCGCGGCACTCGCGCCGATGAAGCCGAGCATGTCCGGCGGCACCTCTCCGTCCGCGGAGAGGATGGTGGCGATGATCTGGGTCTCGTCCATGTAGCCGTCGGTGAAGAGCGGACGGATGGAGCGGTCGATGAAGCGGCAGACCAGGATCTCGCGGTCCGAGAGCCGCGCCTCGCGCTTGAAGAAGCCGCCGGGGAACTTGCCCGCCGCGGAGGTCTTCTCGACGAAGTCGACGGTGAGCGGGAAGAAGTCGGTGCCGGGCCGCGGGTCGGCGTGGGTCGCGGTCACCAGCACGGCGGTCTCGCCGCTGCTGACCACGGTGGCGCCATGGGCCTGCTTGGCCATGCGGCCGGTCTCGATGGTGATGGTGCGACCGCCGATCTCGACGGTCTCGACTGTGGGTTCGAACCAATAGGGCATATGTGTCTCCCCCGGACGCCGTGGTCCGGGTCCAGTGCGAGCGCGCTCGGGGAGAAACCTGTGAGAGGGTGCGGCGACTAGCGGCGGAGGCCGAGTCGCTCGATCAGGCTCTTGTAGCGTGCCGCGTCTTTGCGATTGAGGTAGTCCAGCAGACGTCGGCGCTGACTCACCATCCTGAGAAGGCCGCGACGGGAGTGGTGGTCCTTCTTGTGGACCTTGAAGTGCTCGGAAAGCTCGTTGATGCGCTCGGTCAGGAGGGCGACCTGGACTTCCGGCGAGCCGGTGTCGCTCTCGTGCTGTCGGTACGATCCGACAACCTCACTCTTCTTTGCCGCGTCAGCCAACGTGCCTCGTGTCCCGGTGCGACCGGATGGTCGATTGCTCGTGAGCGGCCCGATGCCGCCGTACTACCTTTTCGTTTCTCTTCGTTTCCGGGGGCGTTGAGTACCAAAGCCACCCGCGCGGGGCAAGCGGCTCGCCCTCAGGCCGGGCGCAGGACCCGCAGCGGGCGAAGCCGGTAGTCCGCCCGGAGCTCCATCACCGCCACCAGCACGCCGTCCTTCACGGCCGAGATCCGCGTGCCCGGGGGGTCGCTGAAGCGGTTGCGGGGTACCGGCACCTCGCCACCGTGGCGAACCCGCCTCGCCTCCTCGTCCCCCAGGGTGAAGACCGGGTACTCCAGCGCCTCGGCCTCCGGGATGAGGTGCTCGCCGAGCTTGCCCGCCTCGGCCTCGGCCTCGAGGCGCTCCACCGGAAGGGCCTGGTCGGCCGTGAAGGGCCCGCTTCGCGTACGTCGCAGTGCCTCCAGGTAGCCGCCGCAGCCGAGCGCTTCGCCGAGGTCGGCGGCCAGCACGCGTACGTAGGTGCCGGGCGAGCACTCCACCTCGATGTGGACCCGGGGCGACTCGAAGCGGGCCAGCACGAAGCGGTGGATCCGGACCCGGCGCGGCGGCCGCTCGACCTCCTCGCCGCGGCGGGCCAGCTTGTGGAGCGGGACCCCTCCCTGCTTCACGGCGCTGTACATCGGCGGGGTCTGCTCGATCTCGCCCTCGAACTCGCGCATGGCCCGGGCGACCCGCTCCGCATCCGGAAGCGGCCCTTCGTGGCGCCAGGTCACCTCGCCGTCCCCGTCCAGGGTATCGGTGCGCGCACCCAGATGGATCGCGCCCACGTACTCCTTGCGCCCGCCCTCGAGGAAGGGCACCAGCTTGGTGGCCTCGCGCACGGCCAGCGGCAGCACGCCGGTGGCCTGCGGGTCCAGGGTACCCAGATGCCCGATGCGACGGGTTCCCAGCCAGCGCCGCGCCGAGTCCACCACGTCGTGTGAGGTGACGCCGGGCGGCTTGTCGACCACCAGGAATCCGCTCGGACCCGGCTGCTCCTTGCGGCTACGCCGGGCCATCGGACTCCTCGCCGGGCTCGGCGGCCGCCTCCCCCTCCGCGGCCACGTCGCGCAGCGCCGCCAGGGTGCGGTCGGCCAGCTCGAAGGAGGGATCGTGGCGGAAGCGCAGCTCGGGCACCCGCCTCAGCGGGAGCACCCGGGCGAGGCGCCCCCTCACGAAGGAGGCCGCGCTCTCGAGGCCCGCCGCCACGGGCGCGCTCTCTCCGACGCAGCTCCAGAAGACCAGCGCACTGGAGAGGTCCGGGGCCACGTCGAGGCGCGTGAGGGTGACCAGGCCGATGCGGGGATCGGTGACCTCCTCATGCAGCACGCGCGCGATCTCCCCGCGCAGCTGCTCGGCGATGCGCTCCGTACGCCGCGACACCTAGCCCTCCTCCCCTTCCTCGTCGGGAAGCCCCACCGCCTCGTGCGGGAGCTGCACGATCTCGACGTCCGAGGCGACCACCTCGGCCAGGTGCAGCTCCTCCACGTAGCGAACGGCACGCTCCAGCACCGCGCGCACGCGCGGAACATCGCCGCCGGTCGCGGCGAAGCCCAGCTGGGCCCGCTGCCAGGTGTCCTGCCCGCCCACCTCGGCCACGGCCAGGTTGAAGCGGTTCCGCACCCGCTGGCTGATCGAGCGCACCACCCCGCGCTTCTCCTTGAGGGACTGGGAGCCGTGCACGTGCAGCTCGACGAGCGCGGCGCCGACGATCATTCGGGGGTCACCATCGCGAAGGCCGAGCTCCGGAGGGGAGGGCCGGCACCGTCACTCGAGGGTGGCCGGCTTCTCCTCGAGCTCGAAGGCCTCGATTCGGTCGCCGACCTTCACGTCGTTGTAGCCCTCGATCCCGATGCCGCACTCGAACCCGCTCTGGACCTCGCGCGCGTCGTCCTTGAAGCGCTTGAGGGAGCCGATCCTGCCCTCGTAGACGAGCACGCCGTCGCGCACCAGGCGGACCCGCGCGTTGCGGCGGATGAGGCCCTCGTTGACGTAGGAGCCGGCGATGGTGCCCTGGCGCGGAATCGTGAAGGTCTGGCGCACCTCGGCGCTGCCCAGCTCCTTCTCCTCCACCCGCGGCGGCAGCAGCCCGGCCATCGCGGCGCGAATCTCGTCGGTCGCCTCGTAGATGACCTTGTACAGCCGGATGTCGACGCCCTGGCTCTCGGCCTCCCGGCGGGCCGTGGGATCGGGCCGCACGTGGAAGCCCACGATGATCGCGTCGCTGGCCCGCGCCAGCATCACGTCGCTCTCGGTGATGGCGCCCACCCCCGAGTGGATGACCTTCACCTTGACGGCTTCCGTCGACTGCTTCTCGATGCTGTCGCGGAGCGCCTCCACCGAGCCGTGCACGTCGGCCTTCAGCACGACGGCCAGCTCCTTGGGACCCTCGCCGCCCTCCACCTGGGCGAAGAGCTCCTCCAGGGTGCGGCGGGGTCGCGCCGGCTCGGCGGCAGCCGCCTTCTCCTGACTGGCGCGATGCCCCACGACTTCCTTGGCGGCGCGCTCGTTCTCCACGGTGTTGAAGGGCTGACCGGCATCGGGGACGCCGGAGAGACCGATCAGCTGGACCGGCACCGAGGGGCCCGCCTCCTTCCGCTGCTGGCCCTTCTCGTCGACCATGGCGCGCACCCGGCCGGACTCGGTGCCGCAGACCACGATGTCGCCGCGGTTGAGGGTGCCCTGCTGCACCAGCACCGTCGCCACCGGGCCCCGGCCCTTGTCGAGCTGGGCCTCGAGCACGACGCCGCGGGCCCGGGTCTCCGGGTCGGCCTTCAGCTCGAGCAGCTCCGCCTGGAGCTTCAGCATCTCGAGCAGCTTGTCCAGGCCGGTCCCCTTGGTCGCCGAGGTCTCCACGCAGATGACGTCGCCGCCGAACTCCTCGGGCACCAGGTCGTGCTCCATGAGGCGCTGGCGCGTCATCTGCGGGTCGGCTTCCGGCAGGTCGCACTTGTTGATCGCGACCACGATCGGAACCGCCGCCGCCTTGGCGTGGGCGATGGCCTCGACGGTCTGGGGCATGGCGCCCTCGGTTGCCGCCACCACCAGCACCACGATGTCGGTCACCTGGGCACCCCGCGCACGCATGGTGGTGAAGGCCGCGTGCCCGGGCGTATCGATGAAGGTGAGCTTGTCGCCGTCCACGGTGACCTGGTAGGCGCCGATGTGCTGCGTGATTCCGCCGGCCTCGCCCGCGACGACGTCGGTCTTGCGCAGGGCGTCCAGGATCGAGGTCTTGCCGTGGTCCACGTGCCCCATCACGGTGATGATGGGAGGACGCGGGACCACGTTCTCCGCGGCGACGGCCTCCTCGGTGGTGCCCAGCACCTCCTCCTCGCGGAAGCCCACGTCCTGGACCTCGTAGCCGAACTCCTTGGCGACGAGGCCCGCCGTCTCGGCATCGACCGCCTGGTTGACCGAGGCCATGGTGCCGAGAGACATGAGCTTGCCCTGCACGGCGGGCGCCTTCTGGCCGAGCTGTCGCGCCAGCTCGCCTACGGAGACGGTGCCCTCGATGCGCACGATCTTCTTGTCCTGCTTGGGCGCGGCCTTGGCCACGGCCGGCTTGGACGGGGCGTCGCGACGCTTGCGCCGCGGGTTCTGCAGGGCGCGCGGATCCACCTGCACGGCCCGCCGCACCACGGTGCGGCCCGAGACCTGGCGCGCGATCTGCTCCTGCTCCTTGAGGTTCACGACCTCGCGCACCCGCTTGCGCTGCTTGCCGCGCCCCGGCGGACCCGGCGCCTCCCGCGGTGCGGACGGCGCCGCCGGGCCGGCGGGCTTGGCGGGCGCAGCGGCCTCCTCTTCGGCCTCCTCGACCTCGGGCGCCGAAGCGGCGGCCGGCTCGACCTCGCTCTCCTCGGGCTCGACGGCGGGCGCAGGGGCCTCTTCGGCCACCGCGGGCACCGGCTCCTCGAGGGGAGCGGCCTCGACTGCGGGAGCCTCCTCGACCGGAGCGGGCTCGGCGACCGGCTCGGGCGCGGCCTCGACCCGGGCCCGACGGCGGCGTCGGATGATCTTGCGACCGCCCTCGGACTCGACGCGCTTCTCGGTGACCTCCTGGGAAGGGCCGCCGCCGAACTTGTCGCGCAGCGTCGACGCCGTCTCGTCGTCGAGGGAGGCCATCGCGTTCTTCAGCTCGACGCCGAAGGCCCGCGCCTTCTCGACGAACTCGTTGCGATCGAGGCCGAGCTCTTCGGCCAGCTTGTACGCCCGGATCTTCGCCATGCGCCCCTAGTTCGTTCCCTCGGCCGGCCCTGCGTCGGAGCCCGCCTCCGAAGTGTTCTCGTCCGCGCCGGCCTCGGGCTCGGGGGCGGCCTCCGCCGCCGCCGACGCCTCGGCCAGCCGCGCCTCCTCCTCGGCCGCGCGCTGGGCCTCCTCCTCGAGGCGACGCCGCTCGTCTTCTTCGCGCTTCTCCACCGCCAGCTCCTCGGCAGCCGCCTTGATGGCCGCGGCGCCGGCCTCGTCGATGCCGGGCAGGGAGGTGAGCAGCTCGGTCGCGACGTCGGCCAGGTCCTCCAGGGACGTGATGCCCTGCTGGAGCAGGATCTCCGCCTCCGGCTCGCCGCAGCCCTCCACCACGCCGACGGCCCGGGCCAGCCACTCGGCCACCTCGCGCATGGCCGACTCGCTCTTGATGTCGATGCGCCAGCCGGTGAGCTGCACCGCCAGACGCACGTTCTGGCCCTTGCGGCCGATCGCCAGGGAGAGCTGGTCGTCCGGGACGATCACGTCCATGGACTTGGCGCCCTCGTCGATGATCACCTTGGATACGGCCGCGGGCGAGAGCGCGCTGCACACGTAGCGCGCCGGGTCCGGGCTCCAGGGCACGATGTCGATGCGCTCCCCGCGCAGCTCCTGCACGACCGCCTGCACGCGGCTGCCCTTCATCCCGACGCAGGCGCCCACCGGATCGACGTCCCCGTCGCGCGACGCCACCGCGATCTTGGAGCGTCCTCCCGGCTCGCGGGCGGCTGCCTCGATGGTGACGATCCCCTCGTACATCTCCGGGACTTCCTGCTCGAAGCACTTGATGAGGAGCTCCCTGGCCGCCCGCGAGAGGATGATCTGGGGACCCTTGCTGGCCTTGTTCACCTCCGTCACGTAGGCGCGGATGCGATCGTTGGGGCGGTAGTTCTCCCGCGGCACCTGCTCCTTCACGGGGAGGACGGCCTCGGCGCGCCCCAGATCGACGATGATCGAGCCCTTCTCGAAGCGGCGCACGATGCCGTTCACGACCTCGCCCTGGCGATCCTGGTACTCGTCGTAGACGATGTCCCGCTCGGCGTCGCGGACGCGCTGGATGATCACCTGCTTGGCCGTCTGAGCCACGATCCGCCCGAACTCCTCGGTGTCGAGCTTGACCCCGATCTCGTCACCCACCTCGGCCTCGGGGTCGTCGGCCCGCGCGTCGGCCAGCAGGATCTGGGTATCCGGATCCGTGATCGCGTCCACGACCATCTTGAACTCGAAGAGCTCGATCTCCTCCAGCTCCTGGTTGTACTGCGCTTCGATCGCGCGCTCGAGGCCGTACTTGCGCCGTGCGGCCTGCTTGAGCGCCTCCTCGAGGGCGCCGATGATGACCATGCGGTCGATGCCCTTGTCCTTGGCGACCTGGTCGATCTCGCGCTTCAGCCCCTGGAACATCATGGCTGTCCATCCTCACCGGCCGCGGCCGAAGTCGGCCGCCCCGATCTCGTAGACGGCGTTCGCGCGGGCCACCTCCGAGAACGGAATCGCCACGTCGCTGCCGTCGACCTGCATGTGGACCTCCCCGCCTGCGAAGGCGACGAGGCGTCCGCGAAAACGCTTGCGCCCGTCGAGGGGGTGGCGCGTCTCGAGCTTGACGTCTCGTCCCACCGCGCCGGCGAAGTCCTTCTCCCGGGCCAGGTGGCGGTCGAGGCCCGGCGAGGACACCTCCAGCCGGTAGCGGCCCGACATCGCGTCGGCCGCGTCGAGCGAGGTATCCACCTCCCGCGACACCTGGACGCAGTCGTCCACCGGGACGGCTCCGTCCCCGGCCGGCGTATCGATGGTGATCCTCAGCACCTGCGACCCTCGTCCTCCGAGCGTCTCGACGTCCACGAGCTCGAACCCGTGGTCGGCGACGATCGGCTCGATCAGCTCTCTCAATTCGAGCGGGATGTCCGCGTACATCGCCCGCTCCCGACTGCCATCCCGTATGTCATGGTCCAGAAACAAAAAAAGTGGACATGTCGTCCACTTTCCACGGTCCTCAGGGACCCCGCCGGAGGGCCATGTCCATCTCCCTCCGGCGCAAAAGCCCGCGTAATCTATCCGAATTTTGGGGAATCTGCAAAGGGCGTGAGAGCCCCGCACCCCCGGACGCACCTGCCCCTCGGGGCGCTCGGCCCACGAGGGCGGGGTCGCCGCAGCGAGGCCTAGTCGGTCTCGAGCGCCCCGATCAGGTCCGCCACGCGCTCGAATCCGTGGCCGGCTGCGTAGGCGGCGATCCCCTCCGCCACCTCCCGGGCCGCCATGGGATTGGCGTAGTTCGCGGTGCCGACCTGCACGGCGTGGGCGCCGGCGAGCAGGAACTTGACCGCATCCTCGCCCGTCGCGATCCCGCCGATCCCGCAGATCGGGATCGTCACCGCCCGGGCCGCCTGGAACACCATGCGCAGCGCCACGGGCCGGATGGCCGGCCCCGAGAGCCCGCCGAGCACGTTGCGGAGCGCGGGTCGCCGCGTCTGGAGATCGATCTCGAGGGCCTGCAGGGTGTTGATGAGGGCCAGGCCGTCGGCGCCCTCCCCCTCGCAGACCCTCGCCATCTCGGCGATGGAGGTGACGTTGGGCGAGAGCTTGACGATGAGCGGCAGGGTCGTGGCGCCGCGCGCCACCCGCACCAGGTCGGCCAGCAGCTCCGGGTTCTGACCGAACTCGATCCCACCCGCCTTCACGTGCGGGCAGGAGGCGTTGAGCTCGAGGCCCGCCAGCTTGGGGACGCCGGTCAGGCGCTTGCACACCTCGGCGTACTCGTCGGGGGCGGTCCCGAAGACGCTCGCGATGACGGGAACGCCGTCGGGAATCCGCGGGAGCTTCTTCGAGACGAACGCGTCCACCCCGACGTTCTCGAGCCCGATCGCGTTCAGCATGCCCGCGGGGGTCTCGAGGATGCGGTGGGGGAGGTTCCCGGTACGGGGCTCGAGCGTCAGGCTCTTGGCGACGAAGCCCCCGATCGCGCGCAGGTCCATGAACTGGGCGAACTCGGTGCCGTAGCCGAAGGTGCCGGATGCCGTCAGCACCGGGTTGCGCAGCGCGATGCCCGCGAAGTCGACCGCGGCGTCCAGCGCAGGCCCGCTCACGCCAGCTCCTCCCACAGCACCGCGTCCGCGTCGAAGACCGGCCCGTCGCGGCAGACCAGGGCGAAGCCCTCACCGGCCAGCGGCACCGCGCAGCCCAGGCAGACGCCGAAGCCGCAGGCCATCGGGTTCTCGAGCGAGACGAACGTCGGCCAGCCCGCAGACCTGGCCCGTTCTGCGACGGCCCGCATCATCGGCGTGGGACCGCAGGCGTAGACGCGGCCGCCGCCGCCCTCCGCCAGCGCCCGATCGAGGAGCACGGTCACCAGCCCCCTCGTGCCGCGGCTTCCGTCCTCGGTGGCGACCTGCACGCCCACGCCGAGCGCCTCGAAGTCGTCGGCACCCATCAGGTCGCCCGCGCTGCGCGCACCGAGCAGGACGTCGACGCGGGCCGACGCGCGCGCGCGGGCGGCCAGCTCGTAGAGCGACGCGATTCCGGTTCCCCCGCCGACGAGCACCGCCCGCTCACCGGAGGCGGGCAGCTCGAAGGGCTGCCCCAGCGGACCGACGACGCGCACGCAGTCGCCCGGGCGCGCATCCGCCAGCAGCGCCGTTCCGCGCCCCGCCACCTTGTAGAGAACCTCGATTTCCGGCGAGCCGCCGTCGATGCTCTCCCGGTACACGGCCATGGGACGGGGCAGCAGCGGATCGTCCCGGCGGGCGGCGCCGACGGCCCCCGGCGAGAGCATCAGGAACTGACCGGGCGCGAAGCCGCGCCAGCCCGGCACGGCGAGGCGCAGCCTGCGATTGGCTCCGCCTTCGTCTGCGTTGCCGACCACCTCGGCATCGATGCGCAGCGGCTCGTTCACGCCGCACGCCGCGTGAGCAGCACTGCGTCCTCCCCGTCGGCGTAGTAGCCGGAGCGGACCCCCACCTCCTCGAATCCGAGGACCGCGTAGAGGCGACGCGCCGGGAGGTTCGACACGCGCACCTCCAGGTGCACGATCTGCACGTCGGCGAGCGCCGCGCTCAGCAGGCGCGTGGCGACGCCGCGCCGACGGTGGGCGGGGTCCACACCCACCGCCAGCACGTGGGCCTCGTCCGAGATGCGCCGCACGTCCAGGTACCCGACCACCGCGTCGGCCGCGCGCGCCACCCAGGCATCGCGCAGGCGCGGCACCCCCGCTCCGGGAACCAGGGCGCGCGCCAGCGCCTCCACCGCGCCGAGGTCTCCGGGGCGCGCCGGCTCCGCGCGAACGGGGTGGTGCGCCGCCGGCTCCGCGTCCCAAACGGGGTCGTGCGCCGACGGCTCCGCGCGAGCGGCCTTGGCCAGCGGGCTGCCGGCCTGGCTAGTCACGCTGCACCTCGATCCCCAGGGCGCGGATCTTGCGCCACAGGCTCTCGCGGGCCAGCCCGATGGCCTCGGCGGTGCGGGCCACGTTCCAGCCGTGGTCCTCGAGGCGCGCCAGCAGGTAGCCTCGTTCGAAGCTCCGTCGTGCCTCCTCCAGGGTCGCACCCTCTCCGGCCTCGGCGCGGCCCCCTTCGCGCACCGGGTCGGGCAGATCGGCCTCGCCGATCGTCGGGCCGGGCGTCATCAGCACGAGTCGCTCGAGCAGGTTGCGGAGCTCCCGCACGTTCCCGGGCCAGGAGTAGGCCTGGAGCCGATTCATCGCGCGGCTCGCGATCTTCTTGCTGCGCGCGCCCGACTCGCGACAGAACTCCTCCGCGAACGCCTCGGCCAGCACGGGGATGTCCGAGGCTCGCTCGCGAAGCGGCGGAACGTGGAAGGGAATCACCGCGAGTCGGTAGTAGAGGTCCTCGCGGAAGCGACCCTCGGCGATCTCCTTCTCCAGGGATTTGTTGGTGGCGGCGATGACCCGCACGTCCACCTCGATGGTCTCGGTGCCGCCCACGCGCTCGAACTTGTGCTCCTGCAGGATGCGCAGGATCTTGGCCTGGGTCTTCAGGCTCATGTCGGCGATCTCGTCGAGGAAGATCGTGCCCCGGTGGGCCAGCTCGAACTTCCCGATCTTCTGCTGGAGCGCCCCGGTGAAGGCGCCCTTCTCGTGTCCGAAGAGCTCCGATTCGATCAGCTCCTCGGGGATCGCGGCGCAGTTGACCTCCACGAAGGGCCCCGCCGCGCGCCGGCTCTGCACGTGGACCTGACGCGCCACGAGCTCCTTGCCGGTACCGTTCTCTCCGGTGATGAGCACCCAGCCGTTGGTGGGCGCGGCCACCTCGATCTGGCGCTTCAGCTGCACCATCGACTCCGACTCGCCCAGGATCTCGTGGGCGCGCAGCGCACGGGCGCGGAGCTCGGTGTTCTCGCGCTCGAGGCGCGTGCGGTCCAGGGCGTGCTGGATGGTCAGCAGCAGCTTCTCCACCGAGAGGGGCTTCTCGATGAAGTCGTAGGCGCCCAGCTGGGTGGCCCTCACCG
Organism: Myxococcota bacterium; assembly: GCA_028278065.1. Classification (GTDB taxonomy): domain Bacteria; phylum Myxococcota_A; class UBA9160; order UBA9160; family JAFDET01; genus JAFDET01. The sequence goes on along the minus strand of JANQFA010000108.1, from coordinate 30,479 downwards.
CCGTCTCGATCGTGCCGTGTCCGCTCATCATCACGATGGGCAGCTCCGGACGCACGCGCCGCATCTCCTCCAGCACGTCGATCCCGTCGCGACCCGGCATCGCGATGTCGAGCAGCACCAGGTCCGGGCGCTGGGGACGCGCGAGCGCGGCCAGCCCGACCTCGCCGTCCTCGGCGCACACGGGCTCGTAGCCCTCGTCGGCCAGGAGGCCCGCCAGCGAGGTGCGGATGCTCTCCTCGTCGTCGACGATGAGGACGCGTTCGGCCATGCCGCTAGGCGCTCCGGACCGGAAGCTCGACGATGAAGCGGGTGCCGCGGGGGCGGTTGTCGTGGACCCGCACGTAGCCGCGGTGGTCCGCCACGATGCGGGAGACGATGGCCAGCCCCAGTCCGGTGCCGTGGGTCTTGGTCGAGAAGTAGGGCTCGAAGATCCGCCGCCGGTCCTCCGCGCGCAGCCCGATCCCCTCGTCCGCGACCTCGAGGCGCACCGTCTCGAGCGGCGCATCGAAGACGGTGCGCACCTCCACCCGCGACGGGCCCGTGCCCGCCTCCGCGCAGGCGGCCACCGCGTTGTCGATCAGATTGGTCAGCACGCGTCGGATCTGCTCCCGGTCGAGCTCCACGGTGGGTAGCGCTTCGTCGAAGCTCGTCGAGAAGCTCACCCCCTCGGTGCCCTGGTAGCTCGCGACCGCCTCCGCCACCAGGGCGTTCAGGTCGTCCGGACGCGGATCGGCGGCGGGCAGCCGGGCGAAGTTCGAGAACTCGTCCACCAGGCGCTTCAGGGTCTCGACCTGGCCGGTGATCGCGCCCACGCACTCGTCGAAGACCTTCTGTGCGGCAGGGTCGTCGGCCAGACGACCGCGGAAGCGCCGCCGGATGCGCTGGGCGGAGAGCTGGATGGGCGTGAGCGGGTTCTTGATCTCGTGGGCGATGCGGCGCGCCACCTCGCGCCAGGCCTCCATGCGCTGGACCTTCACCACCTGCGAGTAGTCGTCGAACACCACTACGGTGCCCACCGCCGCCCCCTCCTCGTCCTGAAGCAGGGTCATGGTGACGAGCAGCGTCGCCACCTCGTCGCCGACCGGGAGCTGTACCTGGCGCCGGATGCTCTCGCGCATCCCGGGCACCAGGCTGGCGCGCAGATCGCGGACCACCTCGAGCTGCTCGGCGCGGATGATCACCTCCTCGAGCTTGCGCCCGACCACGCCGACCCCCGGCGGTACGCCCAGCAGGCGCTGGGCCGACGGGTTGATCGTGGAGACCCGGCCCTCGGAGTCCAGGGAGACCACCCCGGCTCCGACGTTGCGCAGCACGATCTCCATCGTCGAGCGCCGCTCGTCCAGCTCGGCGTTCGACGCCTCCAGATCCCCGCGGGCGTCCTTGATGTCGCGGGTCATCCGGTTGAACGACGCGACCAGGAAGCCGACCTCGTCGTCGGAGGTGGGCTCCACCACCACGTCGAGATTGCCGCGCGCCACCTCCGCCGTCCCCTCCGCCAGGGCGCGGATCGGCGTGGTCACGCCACGAGCCAGCCGGAAGCCCATCCACGTCGCCAGCAGGAGAATCACGAAGAAGGCCAGGGTGAGCTCGAGGAGGTAGGCAGCCTGGACGTGACCCATCTTCGGCTGGACCTTGCGGTAGTCGGCGAGGGTCTCGCGGATGGTGGCCACCTGGCGGGTCATGGGAACCGACAGGAACGTGTTCACCACCACCGCTCCGACCGTCTCGTCGGGGCGGAAGCTCGAGACGATGGGCACGGCGCCGCGCACCAGGTCTCCCGACCCGGCGGGATCGATGCGCGTGGCGGGCCGGCCCTCCAGGGCGGACTGCACGAAGTCGCTGTCGGGACGCGCGAAGCTGGCCGCCGGGATCTCGGGATTCACGGCCGCCACCAGCTCCTCGCCGGCGGCGCTGAACACCTCGATCACGCCGAGCCGGTACTCGCGCTGCTTCTCCTGCACGAAGAGCTCGAGGGCGGCCAGGTTGTCCTCGCGCAGCAGGCGCCGCTCGGTGATCTCGCGAGCGATCTGCTCACCGTCGTGGAGGGCGTTCTCGCGCAGGGTGACGTAGGCGCTCTCCGCAACGCGGCCCGACTCCTCGAGCGCCCGCTCGACGCGCAGCCCGAACCACGCCTCCATCGAGGAGCTGATGAAGTAGCCGGACACGAGCAGGAGACCCGTCGTGGGCAGGAAGGCGATCAGGATGAAGGCCGCCACGAATTTCAGGTTGAGATGCGAGCCGAGCGTCCCGCGGCGGCGCTCGGCGAGGATCTTCCAGAAGTTCCGGGTGATCAGGAAGACCAGGATCACGATCAGCATGACCGTGATGGCGTTCAGGAACAGGAACAGCGCCGAGTCCCCGATCGCACTCGTCGCCCCGGAGATCGACGGCAGGGCGACCAGGGCGATGATCATCCCCACCACCACCACCCCGATGATGGTCTCCCGGCGTCGGCGCTTGACCTCGGCCGGGGCCAGGGGCGGCCGGCTCGGGCGGTCCACGGGCCGTGCGGACGCCTGGGAGGCGCCGGCGCCGCTCGTCTGGGGCGTTTCGGGATGGGCCACGAACGGACCTCCCCTGGGGGAATCAAGCCGCCTGCCGGCGCGCCCGGAGGCGGCCCGGAACCAGCCGTGCCACGATCCGTAACTGGGCGGAAAGCCTATTCAAACCGCCCCTGTGGTGCAAGCGATTTGCTTAAAGGCCGGGGCTCCCCGGGTCGATGAAGAGGCGTCCTCGAACCGCCATTCGTGAGCGATGGCAAGGAGATGCACCCGCGTGAATCCGGCCCTCGAGCGGCACCGCGAGCAGTTCGAGGCCGACCCGACCCGGGTGCCGGCCTTCGAGGCGCTCGAAGAGCACTACTTCGTCGACGGCGACTGGGACGCCCTGGTCGCCCTCTACGACGCCCGCCTCGGCGCACCCGATCTCCAGGCGAAGCCCGCCGTGCGCGCCCGGCTGCTCTTCCGACTCGGGCAGGTGCTGGAGGAGCGCTGCGGCCGCCCGGACGACGCCCTCGCGCGCTACGAGGAGGCGGCGCGCCTGGCTCCCGACTTCCAGCCCGCCCTGCGCAGCCTGCGGGCGCTCTACACCGCCCGCGAGCGCTGGGAGATGGTGCTCCAGGTCGGCGAGCTGGAGGCCCGCACTCCGATGCGCCCCGTCGAGCGCGCGGCCTTCCACGTCGAGATGGCGGAGATCTGGCTGGAACGGCTGGGTGACGCAGCCCAGGCGCTCGAGCTGCTGGACCGCGCGCTGGAGGACGACGTCCGCTCCGCAGCCGCGCTGCGCGGACGCGGGCGGGCGCTGGCGGCCCTGGACCGGACGGGAGAGGCCACCGACTGCTTCGAACGGCTGCTCACGACCACCGCGGCCGGCGCCGAGCAGGCTCCCGTCCTGCTGGAGATGGCGCGCCTGGCCGACCAGAGCGACGCCGAGCGCGCGCTGGATCTGTACGCACGCGCGCTGACCCTCGACGACAGCGACGTGGAGCTCCTCGAGGCGTACGCCGCCGCGGCGCGCCGGGCCGAGCGCTGGGAGACGCTGGGCGCTCTCGCAGAGCGCCGCTTCAGCGCGGCGCCGGGAGCCAGCCGCAGGGCCGAGGTGGCGCTGGAGAGCGCGTCGGTGCTGCTCGAGGAGCTGGGCGACGCCGCCGGCGCACGCGGCTGGCTGGAGCGCGCCGCCGAGCTCGCCCCCGAAGACGTGCGCATCGCCCTGGCGCTGGCCGATGCGAGCGCCCTGCTGGGGGACGCGATCGGCCAGATGGCCGCGCTCGAGCGCGCGCTCGAGCTGGACGCCGAGCGCGTGCCCCTCGAAGCCCTGATCGATCTGGGGGAGGCCCAGGCGAGCAGCGGCGAGACCGGACGGGCGGTCGACACCCTGCGCAGGGCGCTGGAACGCGCTCCCGAGTCGGACGAGGTGCTCGACGCCCTGGTCGAGGCGCACCGCTCGCACGGCAGTCACGACGAGCTCGTCGACCTGCTCGAGACCCGCGCCGCAAAGCTCACGGGACGCGCGCGCGCCGAAGTGCTCGCGCAGATCGGCGCCGTCCACGAACGCCACGGCGACGATGCCGAGTCCGCGAGCGACGCCCTGCGCCGCGCCTTCGACACCGATCCGTCCACACCCGGCGTGGCCGTGACCCTCGAACGTCTCTACCAGAAAGCCGAAGCGTGGGAGGATCTGCGACGCGTCCTCGAGGTGGCCCAGACCTCCACGCCGGTCGACGAGCGGGCCCCTCTCCTCGCCAGTCTGGGAGAGCTCTACGTCGGCCCGCTGGCCGAGCTGGACGGAGCCCCGGAGCGGGCGCGCCACGCATTCGAGGCCGCCCTCGACCTGGACCCCGCCGCCGAGCGCGCCCTGCGCGGACTCGCCCTGCTGGCCGAGTCCAGCGGCGACGAGGAGACCCTGCTGGCCGCCTGGGGTCGCGAGGTGGAGGCGACTCCCGATGCGGAGCGCCGGCTCGAGCTCTCGCGTCAGCTCTGCCGCCGCCACGAGGCGCGTGGGGAGCTGGACGAGGCGGCCCGCTTCGCGGAGCGCGTGCTCGAGGACCGGCCCGAAGACGACGAGACCCTCGAGCTGTGTGTGCGCCTGGCGGAGCGACGCGACGATTCCGACGCGCTGCGCAGCGCGCTCGTCCGGCTCGCCCCGCGACGCGTGGGCACGGCCAGGGCGGAGATCGAGAAGCGCCTGGCCGCGCTCTTCTCGGACGCGGATCTCCCGGGCGAGGCCGCCGACCACCTGCAGCACGCCTGCGAGGCGAGCCCCGACGACCTCGAGCTCCTGCGCTCGCTCGCCGAGCACCTGCGGCGAGCCGGGCGCCTGCCGGAGCGGGCACGCGCCCTGCGCACCCTGGCCGAGCGCGAGACACCGCCCGAGCGGGCCGGCGTCCTGGCGGAGCTGGCGCGGCTGCTCTGCGACGACCTCGAGGATCCCGACGCTGCGGTGGTCGTGCTCTGGCGCCTCGTGGAGGATCCCGACGCACCCGAGGACGTGGACGAACGTCTGGAGTCGGCCCTCGAGCGGACGCGGCGCTTCGAGGAGCTGGCCCAGCGGCTGGCGGAGCGACGCCAGACGCTGGAAGACGACTCGCCCGAGGCCATGGAGCTGGATCTGCGCCGCGCCGGCGTATTGCGGACGCATCTGGGCCAGTTCGAGCAGGCCGCGCCGCTCTACCGCGCAGCCTACGAGCGGTACGAGCGCGACGATCCGCGCGGAATCGTGCCCCTGGACGGAGTGGAGGCCTGTGCCCGGGGTGCCGGCGATGACGAGACGCTGGCCTGGGTGCTGGCCGAGCGCGCCCGACGCGCCGACGACGGCGACGAGTGGGCGAGCGTCCAGCTGGAACGCGCAGCCCTTCTGGAGCAGCGGCTGGGACGGCTCGACGAGGCGCGCCGCGTCTACGCGGATCTGGTGGAGGCCGGCGGCGACAGCGCGCGCCAGGCCGACCCGCATCTGATCCGGCTCCTCGAACGCCAGGGCGCGTGGGAGCCGCTGCGGGAGCGCCTCGAAGCGCGCGCCGCGGAGGCGGAGGACGGCGAGGCACTCGAGACCCGCGAGCGCCTGGTCGAGATCTGCCTGCGGCTCGGGGATCCGGAGGGCGCCGCCGAGCACCTCGAGGCGGCAGCGACCCGGAGTCCGGAGCGGCTCGAGCTCTTCGAGCGGCTGGCTGAGCTGCACGAGAAGGCGGGGCGGCGGGAGGCGGCGCTCCAGGCGCTGGACACGGCCCTCGAAACGCCCCGAGAGCCGCCCGGAGAGGTGGCCCTGCGCTGTCGCGCAGCCCGTCTGGCCGAGGAGATCGAAGACGCCGACGCCGCTCGCCGCCATCTCGAACGGGTCCTCGAGCTCGAGCCCGGCCACGCCGACGCGGTCGCCCTGCTCACCGACCACCACCGACGCGAGGGCCGCACCGCCGAGCTCGTGGAGCTCCTCGCGACGCGCGTGGAGCTCATCGAGACCGCGCCGGTACCCGATCGGGCTGCGGCCGGCGCGCTGCGTGTCCAGATCGCCCAGCTCCAGCACCAGGTCCTCTGCGACGCGGAGGCCGCCATCGCCACCCTCGAGCCCGCCGTGAACGCGGCCCTCGGCGACCCGACCGGGAATACGCTCGCCGAGGCCGCGACCCCGCTGGCCGACCTCCTGGAACGGACGGGTCGAGAGGAAGCCGTCCTCGCGCTGGCCAAGCGCATGGTCGACTCCTGCCGCGACTCCGACGCGCGGGCCGACTGGAGCGCCAGGCTGGGCACGGCCCTCGCCGCCCGGGGCGAGCGCGACGCCGCGGTCGCCGCGTGGCGCGACGTACTGGCCTGGCGGCCCGGAGACGCCGCCGCCGGAGAGGCCCTCTGCGAGCTCCATCGCGAGGCGGGGGACGGGGAGGCGCTGGTGCGCCTCCTCGAAGCGCGGCTCCCCGGTCTCGCCGGCACAGACGAAGTACCCGTGCGCAGCGAGCTGGCGCAGGTGATGTCCGCGCTCGGGCGGCCGGAAGAGGCCCTCGTACACCTGCGGCGCGTCCTCGAGGTGGACCCCGGCCACGCCGACGCACGGCAGCGTGCACTCGAGCTGGCCGAGACGCTCGGCTCGCCCGACGCCCTCCTGGAGCTCCTCGACGGCGCGCTCCTCGACTGCACGTCCGATCGAGAGCAGCGCGCCAACCTGCTGCTGCGACGCGGCCAGGTCCTGGCCGGTCCCCTCGAGCGCAGCGACGAGGCCGTGGCCTGCTTCCGCGAGGCCGCCGTGCTGGCCCCCGACGACCCGAAGGTCCGCGCCGCCCTCCTCGCGATCCTCGAGCAGGTGGGCGACTGGCGCGCCCACCTGGACGAGCTGCACATCGAGGTCCAGCGCACCTCCGGCGGGGAGCGCCTCGCCCTCCTCGAGCGAGGCACGCGCATCGCGTCCGAGCATCTCTCGCCCGACGCGGCTCTCCCCTGGCTGGAGCGCCTGCGCGCCGAGCGGCCCCAGGACGCGGAGGTGGTGGCTCGCGTCGCCGACGTGCACCGGCGCGCCGGCCGGCCCGAGGCCCTGCTGCGGAGTCTCGAGGCCCAGGTCGAGCTGGTGCGCGATGGCGCCGCGCGCCGACGGCTGCAGCTCGAGATCGCGGGCGTCCTCGAACGCGACCTCGACTCGGCCCCGCGCGCGGTCGCGGCTTTGGAGAAGGCAGCCGCCGAGGATGCGACCAGCGACGAGGTGCTCGCCGAGCTCGACCGGCACTACCGGGCCGCGGGACGCGTACGCGACCGCGCCGAGATCCTCGAGCGCCGCCTGCAGACGGCGCCACCCGACGCGCGCGCGGCCCTGCAACGGACGCTTGCCGACCTGTACCGCGGCCCGCTCTGCGAGCCTGGCCGGGCGGTCGACCACCTGCGCGTCGCCCTCGAGGGGCGGGAGGGTGCCCGGCCCGAGATCCTCCAGTCGCTGGGCCAGACGCTCCTCGCAACCGGCCGCACCGCGGCGTGGGCCGAGGTGGCGGAGGCCGAGCTGGGTGCCCTGGACGGGCAGGACCCGGTCTTTGCGGAGCGTCGTCGCGAGCTCCACCGCACGCTGGCCGACGCCTACGGGCGCCGACTGGGCGAGCCCGACGCGGCACTGCGACACCTGCGGGCGCTCGTCGACGCACCGGCTCCCGATGCCGACGACGAGCTGGCGGCGAGCGAGCGCGACGCCGCCGAGGTCGCGCTCCTCGCAGCGCTGCGTCGCTACGGCACGCACACCGAGCTGGCCGCGCGGCTGGCCGCGCGGCTCGAGCGACGACCCGACGCGAGCGGCTGGATCGAGCTGGGTCGCCTTCGCGAGGAGAAGCTCCACGCGCCGAGCGGGGCCGCCGACGCCTACGCCAGCGCCCTCGAAGCCGAGCCGGACTGCCTGGATGCCCTGCGCGGTCTGCGGCGCACGGCCGAGCGGCGCGGCGACTTCGAGGCCATGGCCGATGCGCTGGAACGCGAGATCGCGGCTCGCGGGGACGCCCCCGCAGCCGAGCGTGCCGCCCTGCAGCGCGCCCTCGGCGAGGTCGCCTGGCGACGCCTCGGGTCGACGACCCGGGCCAGCCGCGCCTTCGCGAGCGCACTGGAGGCGATGCCGGGCGATCTCGCCGCGGTGCGCGCGCTCGAGTCGCTCTGCGAGGCGATGGAGGACTGGCGCGGCGCCGCCGACTTCTACAGCAGTGAGATCGATCTCCTCGGCGACGCCGATCCCGCGCGACGCCGTGCGGTGCACCTGCAGCTGGCGGACCTCGCCTGCAGCCGCCTGGAGGACGGAGGACGCGCCGTCGCTGCGCTGCGCGAGGCCGACGGGCTGGAGCCGCTCGAGCCGCCGCGCCTGCGCCTCCTCACCCACCTCCTGCGCGAGTGCGGAGACCTCGACGCCTGCGCGGTCGAGCTGACGCGCTGGTGTGAAGACCCGCGCTCGGGAGCTGCGGCCGCCGACCACCTCGAGCTGGCGGAGCTGCTCGAGTCGCTCGGCCGCCACGAGGAGTCCCTCGCGCGCGTGGATCGCGGGATCGCGAGCGATGCCGACGACGCCGATCTGTGGCGGGCACGCGGCCGCCTGCTCGAGAGCCTGCAGCGTCCGGGCGAGGCCGCCGAGGCCTGGTCTCGCTGCGCCGCCGTCAGCCGCGACGCCGAGGGCGCGTCCTGTCTCGTGCGGGCGGCGGAGCTGCTGGAGAAGCCCGAGCCGGAGCGCGCCCTCGAGTGGCTGCGCCAGGCGACCGAGCGCGACCCCGCCTCGGCGGCCGCCCACGCCGGGCGCGCCCGGCTGGCCGAGCACCTCTCCCACGCCGAGGAGGCGGAGGCAGCCGCCGGCCAGACCCTCGACCTGGCGACGGCACGAGACAGCCTCGAGCCCGAAGTGCTGCTCGCCACGGCCCTGGTGGGTGCGCGAGCAGCCCAGGCGCGCGGCGACCTGGAGGCGGCAGCGCGCTTCGCGACCACCGCGCGCGCGGTCGAGCCCGACTCGCTGGACGCACTGGCCGTGGAGGGCTGCGTCCTCTACGCGATGGGCGAGATCGAGGGCGCGCGACGCGCCCTGGAGCGGCGCGTCGAGGCGGACGGCGACGAGCCCTATCCGGAGCGGGTCGAGCACCTCTCGCTGCTCGGGTCGGCTCTCGAGGCCGCCGGAGAGCTGGACGCGGCGTTGATCCGCTACAGCGAGGCTCTGGACCTCGACGCGGGCTGCGACGACGCGCGCAGCGGGATCGTGCGCGTGCACGAGCGCGCCGGGCGCCTCGACGACGCGCTGACCGCGCGACTCGCCTGGGCGGAGGTGGCCGCCCCCGAGATCCGCGCGCGCCAGCTGGTGCGCGTGGCGGAGCTCACCCTCGCGCGCGACGCCGATGAAGGCGCGGCCGAGGGACACCTGCTCCGCGCCCTCGAGGCCGACCCCGCCAGCGCCGACGCCCACCTCCTCCTCACGACGCGACTCGCCGAGAGCGACCGGCTGGACGAGGCGCTCGAGCTCGCCACCGCGGGCCTCGGCCACGCCAGCGACGGCGACATCCGGGCCCGGCTGGCCACTCTCCAGGCGCGCATGCTCGAGCAGCGCGGCGAGCGCCGCGCCGCCGCCGACGCCTGGGGCCTCGCCGCCGAGTCCGACCCCCGCGCCACCGGCGCAGCCCTGGCCCAGGCGCGCATCCTGCGCGCGCTCGGCGAGTGGGGTGCCGCGGCCGACGCCCTCACGCGCTTCGCGGACGCTCATCCCGAGGCAGCGACCGAGGAGCTGGCGGCGGTCCACTTCCAGCGCGGCCGCCTCCTCGCCGGACCGCTGGAGCGCGTGGAGGAAGGGCTGGACGCCTATCGCGCGGCGCTGGCCGCGAACCCGCGCTTCCGCGACGCGCACGCCGCACTCGCCGGCCTGCTGGTGCACCGTCGGGACGACTGGGACGAGGCGCTCGCGCGACACCGCGACCTGCTCGAGATCCGACCCGGCGACCCCGTCTTCCTGCGCGGGGTGCTGCGCATCGCCGAGGGCCGCGGCAAGGCCGATTCGGTCAGCCACGGCCACGCGATCCTCGACGCCCTGGGAGCGGCCGCGCCCGGCGAGCGCCGGGCCGCCCCGGAGGCGATCTCGCTGAGGCTCGGCGGACAGGCACGCATGGAGAACCCGGTCTGGGAGTGCGCGCGCAGTCTGGCGACGAGCGCCGCCGAGGAGATCGGACGCGCGCTCGACGCACCCGCCGAGGCCACCTCGGAGGTGGAGGGCAACGACCCGCAGGTGCGCTTCCGCGCCGAGGCGCTGGCGGCCGAGGGCGCGCTCGCCGCGCCCGGCCTCGTGCCGCTCGACGACGAGGCCGTCGCCGAGGTGCTGCGCATCGTCGCCGAGCTGGCCACGGACGCGGAGCAGGTCCACGGCGATGGTCCGCGGGTGAATCGGCTCTCCGCGGAGCTGGGTCGGCGCGCTCGACGCCGCTTGCGCCGCGAGCTCGGCTCGATCGAGCCGGCCGAGATCGCCGACATCGACTGGTCCGCGTGGCGTAGCGACCTGCGCACGCTGGCGCACCTCGAGGCGCTGGATCGCCTGGGAGGCGACCTGCGCACGGCGTTGATCGCGCTGATCTCCCGGGAGGGCGACGGCGTGGCCGAGGACCCGGGCGCCGACGGCGATCTCAGCGCCGTCCTGGACGCCTCGCCCGCGGCCGTGGCTCTGCTCCGCCGCGTGGTGCTGGCCTGGCTCGATGACGTCTGAGGTACGCGCGGGCGCTGCGGACAAGCGCCGCTACCGGCGACTCACCGTGCGTCTCGAGGTGAGCTGGATCGTCGAGGGCGACGGTCGCATCGGCACGGCCACGGCCACCACCCTCGGCGCCGGCGGCCTCTTCGTTCCGAGCGAAGAGCCCCTGCCGGCCCGCACCCAGCTCCGCATGCGCTTCCGCCTGCCTGGGGGCGCGGAGGTGCACGAGCTCCCGGCACGCGTGGTCTGGGCCAACGACGCCGCGACACCCGGGATCCCGGCATCGGGGCGCGGGATGGGCATCGCCTTCCAGGACAAGAACGCCCAGACCCGTCTCGCCCGCCAGCTGGAGCGGATCCCGACCCGCGTCCTCGGAGCGACGCCCCGCGACTAGGCCGTGGCGGGCATGCGGATCGGGAAGGCGGCACGGGCCGGGCGCGCGTCGGCGACGGTCGCCGGCTGACTCCAGGCCGGAATGCGGCGTGCCAGCTCGGACACCATCCGCTGGTGCAGCGCATGCCCGCCGCGCTCCACGATCAGGTGACCCTCCACCGGCATCCCGAGGAGCGCCAGGTCCCCGACCAGATCGAGGATCTTGTGGCGTACGAACTCGTCGTTCCAGCGCAGGCCTTCGGGATTCATGACGCCGTCCTCGTCGAGGACGATGGTGTTCTCGAGCGATCCCCCTCGGGCCAGACCCGCGCGCCAGAGCGCCTCCACCTCGTGCAGGAAGCCGAAGGTCCGCGCCCGGCAGAGCTCGTTCTCGAAGCCGCCGTCGCCCAGCTCGAGCCCCTCGACCGACTGGCGGCCGATGGTGGGATGCGAGAAGTCGACCCGGTAGGTGACGCGAAGCGAGCGGGCCGGCTCGACACGGATCCGCTTGGGCCCGTCGTGCACCTCGATCGGTTCGGCCACGCGCAGGACCCGTCGCGGTGCATCCTGCTCGTAGACCCCGGCCTGGCGGATCAGGTAGACGAAGGAGGCGGCACTGCCGTCCATCACGGGGATCTCGGGCCCCTGCACCTGCACCCGCACGTTGTCGATGCCCAGCCCGTAGAGGGCGGCGAGCAGGTGCTCGACCGTGCCCACACGAGCGCTCCCGAGCCCCAGGGTGGTCGCGTTGAGCGTGGCCGAGACGCTCTCCGGCCGGGCCGGCACGTCGATCGGCACGCCGCCGTCGGTCCGCTCGAAGACGATCCCCGAGTTGGCCCTGGCCGGCTCGAGGGTCAGCTGGACGGGTGCGCCACTGTGCAGCCCGATCCCGGTGCAGCTCACCTTCTCAGCGATGGTCCGTTGAAACACGCTCGACGCCCCCCCCGAAATGTCGTGCGACGCTTGCCCTCTCCGGCATGCGCGCTTCCATCGCTCCCACCTGAAGGAGCCATGAAGCTGCCCCTGATCTAAGCAAGCTCCGTGCCGCACGAAAGCTAGCCAACCCCTCGCTTCGCGGGAGGTTTAATCCTTCGTTAACGCGAGGAAAATTCTCGCGAAGGGGAAACACCTCAGGGGTACACCTGCTCGCGGCGCGCGCGATTTGCGTGATGGTCCGGTTACGCTTGTGACGATCCCGTCACGGACCCGCGTCACCTTCCCCCTCGGGGGAGGGCTCGGTCCGACCCTGCGGGACCGCTAGCGGCGGCCGCGCGTCCCGCGCAGCTCGGCCAGAATCTCGCGTGCCGAAGCGTAGCGGTCGTCCGGCTTCTTCTGCATGCAGCGCCGCACGATTCGCGCGAGGGCCTCCGGGACCTTGGGGTTCACGTCCGTCACGTCCGGCGCCGGCGTGTGGACGTGGTGGTACGGGATGTTGCCCTCCATGAAGGGCAGCCGGCCCGTGCACAGCTCGAACACGGTCACGCCCAGCGAGTACAGGTCCGTGCGGTGGTCGACGTTCTTCCCGAGCGTCTGCTCCGGGCTCATGTAGTAGGGCGTTCCCGAGACCAGGGTCGTGTGGTTGCGGACCTCCTCCAGCACCTTGGCGAGGCCGAAGTCCATAATCTTGGCTTGCTTGTCGCGGGTCCACATGGTGTTGGCGGTCTTCACGTCGCGATGCACGATCTTCTTCTCGTGGGCGTAGGCGAGGGCCTCACACATCTGCACCAGCACGTGGGAGACACCGCCGGGCGCGATCGGCCCCCGTCGCTTCAGGATCTCCTTCAGCGTGGTGCCGTCCACGTACTCCATCGCGATGTAGTAGCGGCCGTCCTGCTCGCCGGCGTCGTACACGGTGACGATGTTCGGGTGGTTCAGCTGCGCGGCGCTCTTGGCCTCGCGCAGGAAGTTCTTGAGTGCCTGCGGGTTCTCCTTGAGCGCGTCCGGCAGCACCTTGTAGGCCACGACGCGGTCGAGGACGGTGTCCTGGGCCTTGTAGACGATGCCCATGCCGCCGCGCCCCAGCTCCGCCACGATCTGATAGCGCGCGTTGCCGGTAGGAGTGAGGGACTGCCCGCTGGTGGTGCCCCCCTGGGCCTGGGGCCCCTCCTTCAGCTCCTGCAGCCGCAGCTTCTCGCGCCCCGCCTCGAGGCGGTCCTCCACGTCGCGGTAGTGGTAGTCGCAGGCCAGGATCTTCTCGTAGAGGTCCACCGCGTCGCGGAACTGACGGTTGGCGTCGTACACGATCGCCAGCTCGAAGAAGGCGGCGATGTTGTTGGCATCCAGCTCCTGCTGTCCCAGCGCCTGCCTGAGCTTCTTGATCGAGAGTGAGTACATCCCCTTGTTCTTGAAGATGCGACCCAGCACCGCCGAGGCACGCGCCTCGTCCGCGTGGCCGGCGTCGATCTTCTGCAGGATCTTGATCGCTTCGTCCTCGTTGCCCTGCTTCTGGTGCAGGAGGCCCGCCTCGAGGTAGCGCTCGGCCTTCACGAGCAGATCCGCCTGCCGCGCCAGATCGCCCGCCTCCCCGTAGCACTCGGCGGCCTCGCTGAACTGGCGGGCGCTCTCGTAGGCTGCGGCGGCACGCGCCGCGTCCCCGGCCAGCCGGAACATCTCGGCGGCCTGGAGGCTGTCGTGGTTGCGCTCGTAGCACTCGCCGGCCTTCGCGAACTCCTGGAACTTGCGGTAGAGATCGCCCGCCGCGAGGAAGTCACCCGCCTCCTCGAAGGCAGCGGCCGCCTCGGCGTCCTCGTCCCGGTCGCGGTGGTATTCGCCGACGAGCTGGGCGGCGGCCTTGTCCTCGCCGAGGCTGCGCAGCGCCTCCGCCGCCTTGAGGGGCTCGCCGCAGCGCTGGTAGAGCTCGGCGGCCTTGCCGAAGTGCTCGAGGCGCGTGGCGACCTCGGCCGCGGCGGGGAAGCAGCCGCCGCGCTCCAGGATGCGCTCGGCGGCCTGGAGGTCGCCCGCCTGCTCGTGGAGCTTGCCGCACTGGAGGACGAGCTTCTTGACCTCCCGGTCCTTCTTGGGATCCCCGGCGCCGGTCTTGGAGCCCTCCTCGGCGATCACGTCTTCCAGGCAGCGGGCGGCGTTGGCCCAGTTCTGGCAGCGCACCCACGCCTGGGCCGCATGTCGCGGGAAGCCGGAGTCCTCGAAGCACTGGGCCGCCTTGGCGTTCTGTCCTGCCTTCTCGTACATCTCGGCGGCCATGCTCTTGCGCCCGGCCTCGACGAACGCCTCCGCGGCGCCCGCCCAGTCCTCCTTCTCCGCGAACAGGGTCGCTGCGTTCTCGTGCTGGCCCGCCTGGATGTAGAACTCGGCCGCTTCCTCGAAGCGGTTCTGGTCGTGGCGGATCTCGGCGGCGCGCTGGAACTCCTCGCACTGCACGAAGAGCTCGACCGCCCTGTCGGGCTGATCGGCGGTGAGGCACAGCTCGGCGGCCTCGGTGACCCGGCCGTTCTTGACCAGCTCCTTCACCTGCTTGTCGGCACGGCGCTTCGAGGAGCGATCCATCTTCGGGGTCTTCTCCTCGCCCCGTTCGGCGGCGGGCTCGTCGTCCGACTCCTTGCGGCCGCGCGGCCAGAGACCGACGAGCAGCAGCACGAAGCCGACGGCGGGAACCGCGTAGCGGACCAGGGGATCGCTCAGGTTGTGGGCCAGCTCGTCGCCGGACACACCCAGCCCCATGAGCCCGTCTGCGACGCCGAGCAGCTGCACGAAGAGGTCGCGCGCGAGCCCCACCGCACCGCTCTCGGGCGCATGGACGCCCCCCAGCCCCACGACCCCCGCCAGCAGGATCGGGAGTGCGAGTGCGACGCAGGTCAACCGGAAGAGCAGTCGTACGGCCGCCACGTGTCTCCGTTCCGAGGGCACACCGAAATCCGACGGATTCCGCCCCCGTCCCGTATCGGTTGCGGAAGGACGGTTGTTTAGTCCCCCACAGCGGGAGCGTTCAGGGGGGGTGGAGAAGCGGCCCGAAGGGCCGGTTCTCCTCTATCCCAGAAACCGAGCCCCGCGGGGAGCCCAGCCGGCCTAGAACAGCCGGCTCTGCCCCCCCGACGTCGCCGGCGTGATCCCGAAGTGGCGGAACGCCTGGGGCGTGGCCACCCGACCGCGCGGGGTCCGGTCGAGAAAGCCCTGCTGGATGAGGAACGGCTCGACCAGGTCCTCGATGGTGCCCTTGTCCTCGCCGAGTGCGGCGGCGAGGGTCTCGAGACCGACCGGCCCCCCGTCGAACTTCTCCAGGATGGTCGTCAGGACGGCGCGGTCCAGCTTGTCGAAGCCCGCCTCGTCCACCTCCAGGCGCTCGAGCGCGTAGCGGGCCAGCTCGCGATCCACCCGCGCGCCGCGGCCTCCCTTCACCTCGGCGAAGTCCCGCACCCGACGCACCAGCCGATTGGCGATGCGCGGCGTCCCCCGCGAGCGGCGCGCGATCTCGTCGGCCGCGTCCTCTCCGACGTCGATTCCCAGGAGCCCGGCCGAGCGCGCCACGATGCGCACCAGATCGTCCGCCGGGTAGTAGTCGAGCCTCGCCGCCCAGCCGAAGCGGTCGCGCAGTGGAGCCGAGAGGAGCCCCGCCCTCGTCGTGGCCCCCACCAGGGTGAAGCGCGGGACGTCCAGGCGCAGGTTGCGCGAGGCGGGCCCCGTGCCCACCAGGATGTCGATCTGGAAGTCCTCCATGGCCGGATAGAGGATCTCCTCCACCTTGGTGGGAAGCCGATGGATCTCGTCGATGAAGAGCACGTCTCCGGGCTCGAGGTTCGAGAGCAACGCCGCCAGATCGCCCGGGTGCTCGACCACCGGACCGCTGGTGACGCGCAGCTCGGCGCCCATCTCGCGGGCCACCACGTGGGCCAGCGCCGTCTTGCCGAGGCCGGGCGGGCCGTGGAAGAGCACGTGGTCGAGCGGCTCGTTCCGCTCGCGGGCGGCCTGCAGGAAGACCTCGAGGTTCTCGACCAGGCGCCGCTGACCGACGAATTCGTCCAGGAGCCGAGGCCGCAAGCGCGCCTCGACCCGCCCCTCGCCGGGCAGGCGCTCGCCGGTCAGCTCCTCACGGGTCGACGTCATCGCACCCTCCGCAGGGCCGTGCGGATCAGGTCCTCGAGGGTGGACTCGTCGTCGAGCTCCCCGCCAGCCCGCGCCACCGCGCGCTCGGCGGCATTCGCCGAGTAACCCAGGTTGACCAGCGCGGAGACGGCGTCGTCGTTGCGCCCGTCGCCGCGGACTCCCGTCGCCGGGCGCTCGGGCACCCCGCCCTCGCCGGGCGCACGCAGGTCCTTCACGCGATCGCGCAGGTCGACGACCAGCCGCTCGGCCGTCTTCCGGCCCACTCCGGGCACCGCGCAGAGCAGCGCCACGTCTCCGCCCTCGATGGCGTCGAGGAGGTCGGAGGGCGCGATGCCCGAGAGGATGGCCTGGGCCAGCTTGGGACCCACTCCGCTGGTGCGGAGCAGCAGCTCGAACACCCCCCGCTCGCGCGCGGTGTGGAAGCCGAATAGCTGCAGGGCGTCCTCGCGCACGTGGGTGTGCACGCGCAGAGCCACGGTCTTGCCCTCATCGGGGAGGTCGTAGAAGGTGGAGAGCGGAATCGACACCTCGTAGCCGACACCGGAGACGTCGAGCACCACCCGGGTGGGCTCCTTCTCCCGCAGCACGCCTTCCAGGTACGCGATCATCGCGCTCGCCTCACCCTCCAGACCGCGGGTACGCGATCACCGGGCTCGCCTCACCGTCCAGCCCGGGCGCCGACGGCCCCGCTCCCGGCCGCGCGCGGTCGCACCCAGCGCGGCCAGGCGCCCGGCCTGAGCATGACAGATCGCGAGGGCCAGCGCGTCCGCCGCATCGACCCCGGGCGTGGTATCGAGAGCCAGCGCCTGGCGCACCATGCGCTGCATCTGGCGCTTGTCCGCACCGCCAGCCCCGGTCAGCATCTTCTTGACCGTCTGCGTGCCGTACTCCTCGACGCTGAGGCCCGCCCCACCGAGGGCGGCGAGGACCGCGCCACGCGCCTGGCCGAGGACCAGGGCAGAGCGCGAGCTGGCGGACACGAAGACCTGCTCCACGGCTGCCGCATCCGGGCGGTGCAGGGCCAGCACCTCGGCCACGCCCGTCGCCAGGTAGGCGAGCCGATCGCACAGGGCGCCGCCGCGGGGAGGGCGCAGGGTGCCGTGGGCTACGTGGACGAGCTTCCCGTCCAGCCGCTCCACCACCCCGAAGCCCGTCGCGTTCGAGCCCGGGTCGATTCCGAGAATCCTCATCGTCCTCCACCTCGTTCCAAGGGGGTGGGGAGGATCCAGTCCTGTTCGCGGCTGGGGGGAGGAGGCCGCTTCCCGGTCAGTCTAGGCCAGCTTGGCCATCTCCTCCTCGGAGATGTCGAAGTTGGCGTGCACATTCTGCACGTCGTCCAGATCCTCGAGGGCGTCCGCCAGCTTGAGCATGCTGGAGGCCTGGTCGCCCTCGAGCTGCACGGTGGTCGACGGCTGCATGGTGATCTCCGCGCTGGCCAGGCGGATCCCGCCGCTGGCCAGGGCGTCGCGCACGGTCTCGAAGCCGGCCGGCTGGGTCACCACCTCGAGGGCGTCGTCGCTCTCGACCACGTCCTCCGCCCCCGCATCGAGGGCGGCCTCCATCACCTGGTCCCCGTCGACGTCGTCCTCGCGGTCCACCACGATGAGCCCGCGCTTCTCGAAGAGGTAGGAGACGCAGCCACTGGCGCCCAGGTTGCCGCCGAACTTGGTCAGCACGTGGCGCACCTCGCCCACCGTGCGGTTCCGGTTGTCGGTCAGGGTCTCGAGCAGGATCGCCACGCCGCCGGGTCCGTAGCCCTCGTAGACCACCTCCTCGTAGCTGCCGGAGTCGTCCCCACCGACACCCTTCTGGATCGCCCGCTCGATGTTGTCCTTGGGCATGTTGGCCGCACGGGCCTTGTCGATCACCAGGCGCAGGCGGGGATTGGCGCCGGGGTCGCCGCCGCCCAGGCGCGCGGCGGTGGCGATCTCCCGGATCAGCTTGGTGAAGAGCTTTCCACGCTTGGCGTCGGCGGCGCCCTTCTTGCGCTTGATCGTGGACCACTTGGAGTGGCCGGACATTCCAAATTCCCCTTTTGCAGTGGGTAGATAGCACTGTGCCGGGGCGGCGGGCAAGACGCAATCCCCGCAGGGAAGGCCTCAGGATACGCCCCGACTTGCCGATACGACGCCTGCGGGCGCCGTGCGCGCCGGCGCGGGAGGAGGGCCCCATGGCCGACGTCGCCATCGGGATCGATCTTGGGACGAGCAACTCGTGCGTGGCCATCGCGCAGGACCGCTCCGTCGAGGTGATCCCCAACGCCTATGGAGAGGCCACGTCCGCCAGCGTGGTCGCGTTCCGCGAGGACGGCACGATCACCGTCGGGAACGCCGCCAAGGCCAACATCATCCACGACCCGGTGCACACCGTGTACTCGTCCAAGCGGCTCATCGGGCGGTACTTCTTCTCGGAGGAGGTCAAGAAGGCCCGGGCCATCTGCTCCTACCGGATCGTGGAGGGCCCCAACCACAGCGTCCGCATCCAGATCCGCGACGACCAGTACTCCCTGCCCGAGATCTCCGCGCTGGTGCTGAAGGAGATGAAGGCCGTCGCCGAGGCCCATCTCGGTCAGCCGGTGACGAAGGCCGTGGTCACCGTTCCCGCGTACTTCAACGACAACCAGCGTCAGGCGACCAAGGACGCGGCGCGGGTCGCGGGCCTCGAGGTGCTGCGCATCCTCAACGAGCCCACCGCGGCTGCGCTGGCCTACGGCTTCGGCCAGGGACTCACCCAGAAGGTCGCGATCTACGACCTGGGTGGCGGCACGTTCGACATCTCGGTCCTCGAGATCGGCACCGACGTCTTCGAGGTGCTCTCGACCTGCGGCGACACCTTTCTCGGCGGCGACGACTTCGACGATCGCCTGATCGACCTGCTGGCCGACGAGTTCTCGGCGGCCCACGGCGTGAACCTGCGCAAGGACCCCTTCGCCTTCGAGAAGCTGAAGGTGGCCGCCGAGTCGGCCAAGAAGAACCTCTCGGTGGACGACGAGGTGGAGATCCGCATCCCGGGGATCGTGGAGCATGACGGCACGAGCCTCTCGGTCGAGCGGCGCATCGCCCAGGACGAGTTCGCCGGCCTCGTCATGGACCTGGTGATGCGCACCTTCAAGGTCTGCGACGAGGCCCTGCAGCAGGCCAACCTCACCGTCCGCGACCTGGACGGCGTGATCCTGGTGGGCGGGCCGACGCGCCTCCCCCTGATCCGCAAGGCGGTGGGCGACTACTTCCAGCAGCCGCCCAAGACGAACATCGATCCCGACGAGGTGGTCGCCAAGGGCGCGGCGATCCACGCCGCCTCCCTGACCGCCCCGGAGCAGCAGGCCTACCTCCTCGACGTGACGCCGCTCTCGCTGCGCATCGGCGTGGCCGGCGGCCTCGCGGAGACGGTGATCGAGCGCAACACGCCCGTCCCGATCGAGCAGACGCGCACGTTCACGACGTTCCAGGACTTCCAGGAACGCGTGAAGATCCGCGTCTATCAGGGCGAAGCCCGCCAGTCGGAAGAGAACGAGATGCTCGGCCAGTTCGAGTTCGCGGGCTTCCGCAAGGCGCGGCGCGGGGAGGTGGAGATCGACGTCACCTTCGCGATCGACAGCGACGGACTGGTGCGGGTCACGGCGTGCGACCGGGCCACCGGCCAGCAGGCATCGACCGAGATCACCCTGTCCTCGGGGCTCTCCGAAGAGGAGATCGAGGACATCCTCGAGAAGGGTGACACGGACCGCGTGCAGACCGCGAGCGCCGACGACCTGATCGCCGGCGAGGCGGAGACCGCGCTCGACACGCCGCCGGAGATGGAGATCCAGCCGGCGCCCGAGATGGAGATCGAGACGCCGTCGGTGCCCGGAGTGGACCCCGAGCCGCCCGTTGCAGCGGACGTACGCGTCGAGCTCTCGGCTGGAGCGGACGTACGCGTCGAGCCCTCGGCTGCAGCGGACGTACGCGTCGAGCCCTCGGCTGCACCGGACGTACCCGTCGAGCCCCCGGCTGCACCGGAGGTGAACATCGCGCCGCCCCCTGCACCGGAGGTGCACGTCGAGCCGCCGGCTGCACCGCAGCCCGTGCCTCCGCCGTCCCGCGAGGCCACTCCGAGCGTCGCACCGCAGCCCTCTTCGAACGTGGCAGCCGATGCCCCCGCGGCCCGACCCCGGCCGCCGACCACGCCCAGGCCGGCAGCGGGACCCGCGGCCCCCAGGCTCGAGAGCCTGGACGAGATGGTGGAGATCGACGATCTCGACATCCTCCAGAACCTCGACGAGGGAGACGACGCCGGATCCGACGAGCTCGAGCTGATGGAGGGCGTGGAGACGCCGCCCGCCGAGCTGCGTGGCGCCGCGCTCGACCTGGAGGAGCCAGAGGGCTCCCCGGACGACCCCGTTCCTCTCGACGCACATGGTGGGGTCGACGAGGCCAACGTGAAGGCCCGGGACGCCTACCTGGGAGATGCTGGCGGGGACCTCTCGTCGTACCGGGACGACGAGGAGTAGCAGGTCGGCATGTCGGACGTCCTCGCCCCCACCGAGATCCTGGCGCTCGCGAACATCCTCGACGAGCTCGACTACTACCAGGTGCTGCACATCGACCCGGGCGCCTCGGCCGCACAGGTGCGTCAGGCGTTCCACGCCAGCTCACGAGCCTTCCACCCCGACGCCAACCGCCACCTCGACCGCGAGCACCGGGAGGCCATCACGAAGATCGCCCGCCGCATCACCGAGGCCTACACGGTTCTGCGTGATGCGAAGCGCCGTCGCGCCTACGACGAGGGGCGCGGCACGGGCCAACGGCGCATGCAGATCGCCGAGGCGGAGGCCCGCGCGGAGCAGACGGCGACCGCCGAGCTCGAAGGGGCCACGCCCAATGGCCGCCGCTACTCGGCCCTGGCGCGGCAGGACCTGGCGCGGGGCGACCTGGCCGCCGCACTCCGCAATCTCCAGACCGCGGCCACGTTCGAGCCGGGCAACAGCCACTTCAAGGCGACGATCCAGGATCTCAAGGAGCAGATCGAGGCTTCGCGGCGCAGGCAGAAGGCGATCTGAAGGCGCCGCCGCGCGGCGCGGCCTGGGCCATCCGCGCGCTTCTCCCCTATCCTGCGGCCCGTGCCGAAGCCCGAAATCCCGTCCGTCCTGCTGGCCGCCCTCCTCCTCCTCGCCAGCGCCTGCGGGCCCTCCGACGAGGGTGACGGGGCGGGATCCTCGGCACCGGCGGCGGCCGCGCCCGAGTCCGCGCCGGTCGCCACCGGCCACGAGGGCCACGCCCACGCGCGCAGCGAGCGGCCGCTCCCGGCCTTCGGCGGCTCGACCTTCGACGGCGAGAGGGTCCAGGCCGGCGACTTCCTCGGTCAGCGCCTGGTGGTGTTCTTCTTCTCGCCCGACGAGGCCCAGGCCCGCCCCGCGGCGCGCGCCCTGGGCGCGATCGCGCCGCTCCAGGGGGCCCACAACTTCCGGATCCTCGGGGTGGCGAGCGGCGCGGCCACGCCACGGGCCCGCAGCTTCGTCGACGAGGAGAAGCTCGACTTCACGATCCTGAACGACGCCGGGAAGTCCATCTACCGCCGCTTCGGCCTGAGCGTGCCGGCTGCCCTGCTCTTCGTCGACGCGGAGGGGTACATCGTGGGCGCGATGGCTGCCGTCGCCGAGGGTGTCGAAGATCCGGCCGCCGCCCTGGAAGACCGGGTGCGCGAGCAGCTGCGCCTGCCCTCCGGCGCGGCGCCCCTCCTCGAGCCGGCGCTGGGCGACTTCCCGAAGACGCCGGACTTCGAGGCCTCCACGCTCCAGGGCGAGACGCTGCGGCTCTCCAGCTTCGACGGCCGGCCGGTGGTGCTGATCTTCTTCCTCTACACGTGCCCGCACTGCCACCACGCCATGGAGTTCCTGCGCGGGCAGCTCCCGAAGATGCCGGAGGCGACGCGTCCCCAGCTGGTGGGCGTTTCGATCTCGGGAACCCCGTCGGTGGTGCGCCGCGAGCTGGAGAGCAGGGGGTACGACTTCTTCCCGGTGGTGAGCGATCCGGACGGTGCCCTGCGCAAGCAGTTCGGCGTCATCGGCGGCGTCCCCGACATCCTGGTGCTGGACAAGGAGCGTCGCGTCCGCGCGCGCACCCAGGGCTGGCGCGACGACGAAGATCCGCCGCTGATGCGCATGCGACTGGCCAAGGTGGCGGGTGAGACGGTTCCGATGCTGCTCCGCCAGGCGGGCTACAGCGGCAACGAGGTGTGCGGCGTCTGCCACGAGTCCGAGGCCGCCACCTGGCGCTTCACCGCGCATGCCGGCGCCTTCGACACCCTGGTGAAGCACGGCGACGAGCGCGATGCGGAGTGCGTGAGCTGCCACGTGGTGGGCTTCGGGCAGCAGGGCGGCTACAGCATGACCTCCCCCACCCCCTGGTTCGAGGACGTCGGCTGCGAGACCTGCCATGGCCGTGGCGGACCCCATCTCTCCCCCGGCCGCGTGGCGGGCAACGACTACGCGGCGGTCTGCACCACCTGCCACAACCCGAAGCACTCGCTCGGCTTCGACTACGAGGACTTCCTTCCCAAGGTGTCCCACGCGGCGATGGCGCACCTCCTCGAGCTCCCGCCGGCCGAGAAGCGCGCGCGCGTCGCCGCACTCGGCTCCACGCGCAAGCCGCTCTTCCGCGACGCAGCCATCGTGGGGAGCGACGCGTGCCAGAGCTGCCACGAGCAGGAGTTCGCCACCTGGGAGGCGTCCCCGCACGGAAAGGCCATCCACTCGCTGGCGGCCGACGGCAAGGCGCGCGACGCGGAGTGCCAGGCCTGTCACACCACCGCCCTGGGGAAGCCCGGCGGCATGCCCGAGGGTGCCGATCCCGCCGCCCATCCCGACCTGGCCCGAGTGGGCTGCGAGAGCTGCCACGGCCCGGGCGGCGACCACGTCGGGGAAGGCGCACGGCGAGAGGGCACGATCCTCTCCCTCGGCGACAAGTGCGACTCGTGCGTGATTCTCCAGATCTGCGGGGTCTGCCACGACGAGGCCAACGACCCGGGCTTCGAGTTCGCCGTGCAGGAGAAGATCGACAGGCAGCGCCACGGCACGATCGAGCCCAGCGCCGAACGGAGCGCGCCGGAGGCGCTGGCGCCGCTGGCGGAACGCATCGCCGCCGTGGAACGCGCCTTCGGCAGCGGGGGCCGCTAGGTGGCCGAGAGGCACGCCTCGATCGAGGAGAGCCGCCGCCACTTCGAGGCGATCGCGCGGGTGATCCGCGCCATGCACGCGGCGCTCCGCTATCTCCGCGAGGTGGTCGTGACCACGTCCCGCACGGAGGACGCAAGGGAGGGCGTGCGCGCCTTCTTCGAGAAGCGCGAGCCGCGCTGGGTGGGCCGATGAGCGCGGCGGACCCGCGCCGGGAGGCGCGCGAGCTCGTCGCTGCCGCGCGCGCCTGGCTGGAGGAGTGCGCCGAGGACGGGCTCGAGTCCATCCCGACGACCGCCCCCCAGCCGGCCGAGCCCGCCCCGGTCGCCGACACCGGCCGGGAGGTCCTCGAGACCCCGCCGCCTCCCGGCCAGGCGGGCCTGCTGGACGAGGCGCCCGCCTGGCCCGCCACGCCCACCCTGGAGGAGGTGCGCGGGACCCTGGGCGAGTGCACGCGGTGTGGGCTCTGCCAGGGACGCACCCAGATCGTGTTCGGGGACGGCAACCCCGAGGCGGACCTGATGTTCGTGGGCGAGGGCCCGGGCGAGCAGGAGGACCGCCGCGGGATTCCCTTCTGCGGGCGCGCGGGCGAGCTCCTGACGCGCATGATCGAGGGCGGTCTCGAGATCCCGCGCAGCCAGGTCTACATCTGCAACATCGTGAAGTGCCGGCCGCCGCGGAACCGCACGCCGCTGCCCGACGAGGTGTCCGCCTGTCGGCCCTTCCTGGACGGGCAGATCGCGGCGGTACGGCCGCGTGCGATCGTCGCGCTGGGCAAGCCGGCCACCAGCCTGCTGCTGGGCCGAGACGTGGCGATCTCGCGCGTGCGCGGTCAGTGGCACGAGTACCGCGGCATCCCGGTCATGCCGACCTTCCACCCGGCGTTCATCCTCCGGCAGTACACCCAGGAGAATCGCCGGCTGGTCTGGCAGGACCTGAAGGCCGCGCTGGCGCGAACCCGCGAGGGCTGATCAGCCCTCGGCCAGCGGCTCGTCGGGGATCGCGCCGGCCTGCTCCTCGCGGAACTTGGCGATGCGCTCGCGCACCCCGTCGTCGCCGACGCCGAAGGCAGCCGCTACCAGGAGCGCCGCGTTCTTCGCGCCGGCCTTGCCGATGGCGAGCGTGCCGACCGGGATCCCGCCCGGCATCTGCACCGTGGCGAGGAGCGCGTCGAGCCCGTCCAGATCGGAGCTGGGGATCGGCACGCCGAAGACCGGACGCAGCGTGTGCGCCGCCACGACACCGGCCAGGTGCGCGGCGCCGCCTGCCCCGCAGATGAAGGCGCGGATGCCACGGCCCTCCGCCTCCTCGACGAAGCGCACCAGGCGCGCGGGCGTGCGGTGTGCGGAGAGGACACGCGCCTCGAAGCCGATTCCCAGCTTCTCCAGGGTGTCCGCCGCCGGCTTCATGATCTCCCAGTCGTTCTTGCTTCCCATCAGGATTGCGACGCGCGCGTCGTCCATGGTGTCCCCCTGCTCGAGTGCCCGCAGCGTAGTACGCTCGGCGCGTGTCCGAGTTCCGGATCGGAGCACGCTCGGCGTGTGTCGGAGTGCCGGGATCGTAGTACGCTCGGCGCGTGTCCGCGCCCCATTCGATCACGCCCGCCACCGCGCTCTGCGGCATCGTCCTGCATCCCGCCGGTCATACCCGCTCGCCGGCCATGCACAACGCCGCCTTCCGGGCCCTCGGCCTCGACGCCGTCTACCTGGCCTTCGACGTGCCCCCGGCGGAGCTCGACGCCGCGATCTCCGGTGCACGGGCGCTGGGCGTACGCCAGCTCGCCGTCTCCATCCCCCACAAGGAGGCGGTCGTCGCCCATCTCGACGGCATCGACGAGACGGCGCGGGCGATCGGAGCGGTGAACACGGTCACCCGCGCCGCGGACGGGCGCCTGCTGGGCGCCAACACCGATTGGCTGGGTGCGGTGCGCGCCATCGAGAGCGTGCGCCCCATCGCCGGTGCACGCGCCGTGGTGCTGGGCGCCGGCGGAGCGGCGCGCGGCGTCGTACACGGACTGGTGAGCTGCGGAGCCCGGGTCACGGTGCTGAACCGCACGGTCGAGCGGGCTGCGGAGCTGGTGGCGGAGCTGGGCGCCGACGCCTCGGGCCCCCTGGACGCGCTCGCCGACCACGACCACGACATCGTGGTCAACACCACGTCGGTCGGTCTTCGCGAGGACGCCTCGCCCGTCGCGGCCTCGGCCCTGCGCTCGGACAGCCTGGTGATGGACTCGGTCTACGAGCCCGAGCGCACGCGCCTTCTCGCCGACGCCGAGGCCGCCGGCGCCACGCCCCTCTCCGGAAAGTGGATGCTCGTCCACCAGGCCGCCGAGCAGCTGCGCATCTGGAGCGGCAAGGACGCGCCCCTCGACGTGATGGCCGAGGCGTTCGATCGCGCAGCCGCGCGATCGAAGCGCAGGGTCCGCTAGCCCGTGTAGCCCCACTTCTCCTTGTTCTCGGAGATCTGCTCGGGAGTCGGAGTGGGCTTCTCGAGGTGCTCGGGCACCGCGCGGTCATCGGCGGCGTCGACGATCCTGGCGTTGAGCGGCGTGTCTTCGGCGAAGACCTCGGGAACCTGCTCGTCCTCGAAGATGGCCTCCCAGGGGCACTCCGGCTCGCACACCCCGCAGTTGATGCACTCCTCGGGATCGATGTAGAGCTGGTTCGGGAACGCGTCGTCCTCACCGGTGTGCTCGTAGATGCAATCCACGGGACATACGTCGACGCAGGACTGGTCCACGCAATCGCGGCAGAGACGGGTGATCACCCAGGCCATCTATCTTCTCCTGTGCATCGGGCGCGTGGTCGGACCATAGCGCCCCGCGCGGTCCTCGCTGCCCCCAGCTGCGGCCTACTTGAGCTTTCCTTCCTTGTAGAGGACGTGCTTCCGGGCCACCGGGTCGTACTTCTTGAGCTCGAGCTTGTTCGGCGTCGTCTGCTTGTTCTTGACGGTCGTGTAGAAGTGACCGGTCCCGGCCGACGACTCGAGCTTGATCTTCTCGCGCTTGCCCTTCTTGGCCATGAGAGGCTCCTCAGCCCGCCGGCTCGGGTGCCGGCTTGCCGCCCTTGGTGAAGACACGGCGGCGCTGGTTTCCGTCGATCTCCACGCGCGTGCGGCCGGGCTTGTTGCTGTCGGGATCCACCAGCATGACGTTGGACACGTCGATGAAGCCCTCCTGCTCGAGGACCCCGCCCGTGCGGAGTGCCTTGCGGCCGGGCTTGAGGTGACGCTTCTGCATGCGCACCTTCTCGACGCGGACCTTGCGCCGTGCGGCGTCGACCGCGAGGACGCGACCCTGCTTGCCGCGGTCGGCGCCCGCGACCACCTGCACCAGGTCTCCCTTGCGAATGCGCAGCGCCATCGAAGATCTCCCAACCTCCGCCAGGGAGGGGCATATAGGTGCGACAATGCTGCGGTTTCGTCAACCCTTTGGCGGCGAATCCCCGGGGGAAGAGGAGCCCTCGCGGCGGTCCGCCGTGCGCCGGCCGCGGAGCCGGGCCCCTTGGGGCGCGGGACGGGTCCTCGCGGCTATGCTCGGCGCCGCTGAGGAGGGTGAATGGGTCGGATCGGGGGGCTAGTCGGGGTTGCCGCGCTCTGCGTCGTGGGGGCCTGCGCCCTCTGGCCCGAGCGCTGGGCCGTGAACGCACCGGTGCGCGCGCTCCTCCTGGGCTGGGAGTCGGACGCCCCCGAGGCCTCGGTCCTGGCCACGCGGGTGCGCGTCGCCGACGGCTTCGCGATCGCACCCTGGGCCACCGGGGTCAAGAACGCGCGCATGCTGCGCTTCACCCCCAACGGGGACCTCCTGGTGAGCCAGCCCCGCCTCGGCCAGGTGTCGCTCCTGCAGCCGGACGCCGACGGCGACGGCCTCTCGGACGGTCGCCGCGTGCTGCTCGCGGACCTGAACCGTCCCCACGGAATCGATCTCCACGAGGACTGGCTCTACGTCGCCGAGACCGACGCGGTCGGACGGATCCGGTTCGACCCGGTTGCCGGCAGCGCCTCCGGCGGCTTCCAGCGCGTGGTGACGGGCCTCCCCGGCGGCGGAAACCACTGGACCCGTACCCTGCGCTTCGGCCCCGACGGCTGGATGTACGTGACGATCGGCTCGAGCTGCAACGTGTGCGAGGAGGAAGACCAGCGACGCGCGACCGTGATGCGCTTCCGCCCCGACGGAGCGAGCGGCGAGGTCTTCGCAAGCGGTCTGCGCAACACCGTCGGAATCGACTGGCGGCCGGGCACGAACGTCCTCTACGGCACCGACAACGGGCGGGATCTCCTCGGCGACGACTTCCCGCCCTGCGAGCTCAACCGGATCGAGCGCGGCGGCCACTACGGCTGGCCGTACGCCAACGGAGCGAAGATCCCGGACCCGGACTTCGGCGCCGGCAAGGAAGGCCTCATCCGCGCCAGCATCGCCCCCGCCCACGGATTCGCGGCGCACACCGCGCCCCTCGGCATCGCCTTCCTGCGCGGCGACCACTGGCCGCCCGCGTATCGCGGCGCCGCCCTGGTCGCCCTGCACGGCTCCTGGAATCGCACCGAGAAGCAGGGCTACGAGGTGGTGTCGCTCCACTTCGGGGGGCGCGAGACGGTGACCGAGCGCCGCTTCGTCTGGGGCTTCGAGGAGGACGACGACGTGATCGGTCGGCCGGTGGACGTGGCCGAAGGACCCGACGGGGCGATCTACATGTCCGACGACTTCACCGGGAGCATCTACCGGGTGACCCTCGGCGCGGGCAGCCCGAGCGCCACCCCGCAAGAGGGACCCGGCGCGCGGGACGGGGACCCGCTCGCGCAGCTCCCGACCGAAGAGCGCAAGGCCCGCGCCGCCCGGGGCCAGGCCCTCTACGCGCGCTGGCTGTGTGCCCAGTGCCACGAGGGCCTGCGCGCGAAGGAGGGGGTGGTGGTCGTGCCGCTCGAGAAGCTCGGCGCACGCTACGGGGTCGAGGACCTGATGGCCTTCCTCGAGGCGCCGACGCCCCCCATGCCCGCCCTGGACCTCCCGGCGGACGACCGCCGCGACCTCGCCGTCTACCTGCTCGACGCCCATCCCTAGGTATCATCCCGGCGATGGGCTGGCGCGACATCCGACTCGAGCGCGAGGGCCGCTTCGCGGTGCTGACACTGCAGCGTGCCGAGAAGCGCAACTCCCTTCCCGAGGCGACGCTGCGCGAGATCCGCGAGGTGCTGGCCGAGGTGGAGACCAGCGACGCGCGCGGACTCATCATCGCCGCCGAGGGACCGGTCTTCTCGGCCGGGCACGACTTCGGCGACATGGCGGATCGCGATCTCCTCGCGATGCGACGACTCCTCGAGGTCTGCGGCGACGTGATGCAGACCCTCACGCGCATCCCCCAGGTCGTGATCGCCCAGGTGGAGGGGCTGGCCACGGCGGGAGGCTGTCAGCTGGTGGCCAGCTGCGACCTGGCGGTAGCCGCCGAATCGGCGCGATTCGCGGTACCGGGAGGCAAGGGTGGCTGGTTCTGCACCACTCCGGGCGTGGCCCTGGCGCGGGCGGTGGGGCGGAAGCGCGCGCTCGAGATGCTCCTGACCGGCGATCCCATCGACGCCCGCACCGCCGCCGACTGGGGGCTCGTCAACCGCGTGGTGCCCGACGGCCGCGTGGCGGAGGAGACCCGGGCGCTGCTGCAGGCGGCCACGCGCGGCAGCTCGCGCTCGAAGGCCCTGGGAAAGCGCGCCTTCTACCGCCAGGTCGACGAGTCATTGGGCGAGGCCTACGCCAGCGCCACGGAAGCGATGGCCGAGGCCTCCCAGATCGAGCCCGCCAAGGAAGCGATGGCTGCGTTCCTCGCCAAGCGCAAGCCCAGCTATCGCGACTGAGCAACCCCGCGGGAACCCGAAGCCCGGGGAATCCCCGGCGAATCCGAGGGTTTTCGGTGGCGATTCCGCGCCGCTCGGGGCAGCGGGACCGTTATACTCCGCCCGTGCCCGCCCCCCGCTGCGCCCGCTGGCTCGCCCTCGCTCTGCTGCTCCTGACCGCGGGATCCGCGAGCGCCGAATCGGCGCTGCGCCTGCCCATGCCGTCCCGCTTCGGCGCCGTGCCGGCCTCCACCTACGACGAGGAGGGCAACCGGGTGGGCAGTGCGACCATCGTCGTCGAGCGCCTCGACGACGGCAGGGTGCGCATGCTGGGCGAATCGGGCTTCGACGGCGCCGCGCGCAACGTGGTGACCGCCGAGTTCGACGTGGTGGACGAGGGCTCGGCGCTGCAGCTCCTGCGCCAGACCTCGCGCTCCTTCGACCACGCCGGCCAGCCGCTCGGCCAGCTCTCGATCGACCATCTGGAGGGCGTGGGCACCTGCTCGCCCCCGAACGGAGGGGACGCGCGCACCCGCGAGCTCGGCCGCCGGGACAAGGTCGCCAACATCCCGGTGAACCTCCTCTTCATGCCCCTGGCCCAGGGGACGCGCGAGTCCGTCGAGTTCCAGGTCTTCCTCTGCACCGGCAAGCCGCGCGTCGTCGACGCGAAGGCCAGCGTGGCGCGCCGCGTGGAGACGGCGGACGGCCTGCGGGACATCGTCGAGGTCCGCTACGACATGGACTGGGGCCCCGTGCTCTCGCGCCTGGCGCGCCCCTTCATGCCCAAGGTGGCGGTCTGGTTCGACCCCAAGCATCCCGAAGGCTGGCTCGCCCATCGCATGCCGCTCTTCGCCAAGGGACCCACCGTCATGGTCGTCCGCACCGGCATCCCGCCCCAGCTCCTGAACCTGCAGTGAGGCCGCGGAGCCCGAAGGCGGAACGCCCCGCCACCAGCTGGTGACGGGGCGTCCGAAAGAGGTCCCACCCTCGCGCTACTCTCCCACCGGGAAACCCGGCAGTACCATCGCCGAAGCGGGGCTTAACTTCCGTGTTCGGTATGGGAACGGGTGTGGCCCCCGCTCTATGAACGGTGGGAAAACCGTTTGTCAGCGTGGTCTCTCACCACGCAACGATCTCAATCCGCCCCCGCACCGTGCTGCGGGGCAGCGGTCTTTGATCACCGAATAGCTTTCTGGGTCTCACATCGATTTTCTTGGGTCGCGCCTTGACCATCTGGCATCTCGTTCACAAAGAGAAACCACTAGGGTTTGGTCAAGCCTCACGGGCGATTAGTATCGGTCAGCTCCACACATTGCTGCGCTTCCACCTCCGACCTATCAACGTCCTCGTCTCGGACGGCCCTTCAGGGAACCGAAGTTCCAGGGAGATCTCATCTTAGGGTGGGCTTCCCACTTAGATGCTTTCAGCG
>JANQFA010000091.1 GCA_028278065.1 Myxococcota bacterium | reverse complement strand
GCTAGGCTCCGGAGCCACATGGCCGACTTCCTCTTCGCGTTCATGGACATGGAGTTCGGGGGCCTCGACCCGGAGCTGCACGACATCACCGAGATCGCGGTGATCCTGACCGACTACCGCCTGGCGGAGCTGGCCCAGCGCGAGTGGAAGGTGACGGCACGCCCCGAGCGAATCACGCCCGAGGCCGCCCAGATCTCCGGCTACGACGCGGAGGTCTGGGAGAGGGAGGCGGTGCCCGTGCGTCAGGCGCTGAGCGAGCTGGCCGCCCTCCTTCCCCGCGGTCACACCGTCGTCCCGGCCGGACAGAACGTGCGCATGGACGTGCAGTTCCTCGAGCGCGCCTACCGCAACTGCCACATCCCCTTTCCGTTCGACTACCACGTGATCGATCTGGCCACGCTCTTCTACGCCTGGTCGCTGGTGGAAGGCCGGACGGTACCGGCTCTGTCCCTGCGCCAGGCGGCCACCCACGCCGGCCTCACCGAAGGGGTCGTCGAGCACAGGGCGATGGCGGACACCCGCCTCACCCTGGAGGCGTTCCGGCACTACGTGGGGCGCCTGGCGCCCCGCCCGCTGCCGGACGCGCCCTCCCCCCCGGAGCCGGGGGAGGTGGCCGGCTCGGCCTGAGGATCGAGCCGCACCCGCCACTTCTCGAGCGCACGCCGGTCCACCCAGCCGAGCAGCGGGATCAGGATCCGGGCCGTCCAGCTACCGGGCCGCAGGCAGACCGCCGACGCGAAGTCGATCAGCACCGGCTTCCCGTCTTCACCCACCAGGACGTTGCTGCGGTGCTTCAGATCGAGATGCGCCACGCCGCGGCGGTGCATCTCGGCCACGGCGGCGGAGAGCTCGCCGAGGAACGAGTCCGACACCCGCCCCCGCAGCTTGCGCGAGACGGGCTCACCCGGTCGGTACTCGAGGGCGATCGCACGCGAATCGATCTCGTCGACCATCCGCGGGACCGCCGGGTGACCCGCCAGGGCCCGATAGGCGCGGAGCTCCCGGCGCTGCAGGAAGGGCCCGATCCACCAGCGCACCAGGGCCCCGCGCGGAGCGAAGTCCTTGACGACCAGCGCACCCTCCTCCCCGTCGACCAGGTACACGTCGGGATTTCGCCGGGCGCCGCGCTTGAGGACCCGCCGGGTCCGCTGGGAGAGGTTGGATCGGGTGAGCCCGTGGCACACGGGCGCAAGTTAGCAGGCCGCCGGATCAGTCGGCGGAGCCCTGGGAGCCGTCGTCTCCGCGGAGCTGGCGCATCAGCATGGCCCACAGGCGCCTGCGCAGCCGCTCGCGAAACAGGGGATCCGCGTCGACCTCGACGTTGTCCGCCTCGAGGAACTCGCGCAGCTCCTCCTCGAACCCTGCACCCAGCTCTGCCGTCACCTTCGACTCCGTCTCACCCGGCCCGGCGCCCCCCGACTCGCGTCGGGGCATCAGTGCGCGCCCCAGCTCTCGGGCCGCGCCTCGGCACAGCCGGCTCGCTGGGCGTCGACCGCCTCCAACAACATCCTCTTCACCCGATACAGACTCGAGCGGATCGAGTCCCCACTTCTATGTGTCCGCTCGGAGATCTCGCGAATGGGGAGATTCTCCTCGTGCCGCAAGCGGAACACGTCGAGCTGCCACGCCGAGAGGCTGCCCAGCTGATCCTGCAGGGCGCACAGGCAGCGGTGCATCTCGAGCTGCTCCTCGGGGGTGCAGCTCGACAGACTGTCCGCCGGGTGGATCTGGTCGGGCTCGAGCCCCGCGAGGCGCTGCTCGGCGTTCTGGGTGCGGCGCACGTGGCTGTTGATCGTGTTGCGGGCGATCCCGAAGATCCAGGTCAAGAGGCGCGACTCGCCGCGAAAGCCGGGCAGCGAGCGGAACACGGCCGTGAAGACCTCCTGCACCACCTCCTCCGCGTCGGCGCGGTTGCGCAGCCGCGAGGCGGTGAAGGCGTAGACGCGCGGGAAGTAGCGGTCGTAGAGCTCGGTGAACAGCTCCTCATGACCGTCCCGGATTCCCTCGAGCAGAGCCTCGTCGCTGAGCTCACGATGCGGGTGTGCCTGGGCCAACGCGGTCCCTTCGCGTCGCCCTTCCCAGGGTGAAGACCCTCGCGGGTCCTCAGAGGGTTAAGTGGACAGCAGGGGACCTTCGGTGGCGCAGCCGGGACGAAAGATACGGGCGAAGTTGCACATTTCCCGGCGATTCCCGCCCCCGCGGGGACATCGGGCTCTGCTCAGGTCCGCAGCAGGGCCTCGAGATCGGGGGCCGCCTCGAGCAGCGACTTCCTCATGCGGTAGAGGTTCGCCTTGACCGCGTCCTCGGACTTGCCCAGGGCCTCCGAGATGGCCCGGATCGACTGTCGGCGCAGGTGCTTGAGGTGGAAGATCCGGCGCTGCAGGGGGGTGAGCTCGTTGTCGATCACCTGCTCGCAGCGATCGAGGATGCGGCGGGCCTCCGCCGCCCGGTCCGGCGGCGCGTCATGGCCGGCCACGTCGTGGGCCCCGGTGCCCGGATCCAGGCTCTCCATGCGAGGCCGCTTCTTGCGGAAGCGCCGGTTCACGGTGTTGCGGGTGATCCCGAAGATCCAGACCAGCAGGGCCGAGTTGCCCTGGAAGGTGGGGAGCGCCTTGAACACGGTCATGAACACCTCCTGGGTGACGTCCTCGGCCTCCCCGGGGTCGCCGAGCCGCTTCAGCGCGAAGCGGTAGACGCGGGGGAAGTACGTCTCGTACAAGAGGTCGAAGTGGGGCAGGCTGCCGCCGAGAATCTCTCGCACGAGCTCGGCGTCGTCCGACCAGGCTTCCGTCGTGTGCGCCATGTGTCCTCCAGACGCACTTCTGGAGCTGGGATCGATTGGGGGGTGCTTCCGGAAGCTCGGGATCTCGGTTTCCGGTCTGCGCTCCTCCCTCTCTCTCGCTCAGTCTTCTCAGAAGTGGGGACCCAGGTCCCGCCCGGGATGAGAGCAATCCCCATGCCAGGGACGGCAAGCGCGGCGCGAAGCCTCCAAGTGACCGGAATCACATAACTTTGCGAATTAGGGAAAGCCCGCAAGGAGTACAGGGGCGCACCTTTCGGGGGCAATTCCTTTCCTCTATTGGGAACAGCCTGTCACCCGAGCGCGTGCGAACTCCCTCAGCGCAGCGCGGACGCCGTCGCCAAGGCCGGGGCCAAACCCGGTTCTACTTTGCGGGTGGGACCCGGACGCGACTCCGTCGCTAGAGGTTCGCCGGGACGATCCACCAGCGCCCGCTGCGCCGCTCCCAGCGGTCCTCGCGGCGCGTGTGGGTCTTGCCGGGGCGCAGGGGCATCCCGTCGCGACCGACGAAGCGCACCTTCACGGTGGCCTCGCCCGGCGCCTCGAAGTAGAACTCGGCCACCTCGACGCCGATGGGCCTGTTCTGCTCGAAGACCGCGGCGTCCAGCGAGGCGGCCAGCGACGCGTAGTAGTCGTCGAAGGCCTCGGGCGTCTCGAAGTACTCGCGCAGCACCTGGTCCTGGTAGGTGGCGTAGGTGTTGACGCGGCGGTGGGAGAGGCGCTCGTAGAAGGCCAGCGCCCGGTCGTGGAACTCGGTCACTCCGTCGAAGGTGACCACCTCCACCCCGAACTCCGGATCTCCCCAGGGACCGCGATCGGCCCAGGGCCACCAGGACCAGGCGCAGCCCGTCTGGGCCGCCACCAGGAGCGCCAGCGGCGCCCACACGACTCTCACCCTCACGAACCCTCCTCGGCGGCAGCCTGGGCCGCCGCCAGCCGCGCCACGGGGCCGCCGGAGCGCCGGGCGGGGCTCACGCCGGCATTCCCAGGCGCTCGAAGAGCCAGCCGGCCAGGGCTTCGGCCGAAATCCGCTCCTGGGTCATCGAGTCGCGCTCACGCACGGTCACCTGGCCATCCTCCTCCGAGTCGAAGTCCCAGGTGACGCAGAAGGGGGTGCCGCACTCGTCCTGGCGCCGGTAGCGACGCCCGATGTTGCCCGCCTCGTCGTAGAAGGCCGGGAAGCGGCGGCGCAGGTCTTCCGCGAGGCGCCGTGCCGATTCGCCGAGCTTCTTGGAGAGGGGCAGCACCGCCACCTGGATGGGGGCCAGGAAGGCGGGGATGTGCATGACGGTGCGGGTCTCGCCGTTCTCGAGCTCCTCCTCCCGCAGAGCGTTGCACAGGATCGCGAGCGTGGTGCGCTCGACGCCGACGGATGTCTCGATCACCATCGGCATGAACTTCTCCTTCGTCTCCTCGTCGGTCATGGAGAGGTCCTTGCCCGAGAACTCGCTGTGGCGCGAGAGATCCCAGTCGCCGCGGTCGTGGATTCCCTCGATCTCCTGCCAGCCGAAGGGGAAGAGGAACTCCACGTCGGAGGCAGCGTTGGCGTAGTGGGCGAGCTCGTCCGGCTCGTGGGCTCGGGTGCGCAACGCGTCGTCGCCGAAGCCCAGGTCGCGGTGCCAGCGCTGGCGCTCCTCGAACCAGTACTCGAACCACTGCTCGCGCTGGGAAGGATGCACGAAGTACTCCAGCTCCATCTGCTCGAACTCCCTCGAGCGGAAGATGAAGTTCCTCGGGTTGATCTCGTTCCGGAACGCCTTCCCGATCTGCGCCAGGCCGAAGGGGAGCTTCTGGCGTGCGGCCTCGCGCACGCGCTTGAAGTCGACGAAGAGGGGCTGGCAGGTCTCGGGACGCAGGTAGGCGGTGCTGGCCGCGTCCTCGGAGGCGCCGATGAAGGTGCGCAGCATCAGGTTGAACTGCTTGGCCTCGGTGAAATCGCAGTCGTCCGGCCGGCTGCACTGCCGGTCGTCGAGCTGGTCGGCGCGGAAGCGCTTCTTGCAGGTGCGGCAGTCGACCATGGGATCGCTGAAGTGCTCGACGTGGCCCGACGCCTCCCAGGTGCGCGGGTGGCAGATGATCGACGAGTCCACGCCCTCCACGTCGTCGCGGCCGCGCACCATGCGCTGCCACCAGAAGGCCTTCACGTTGTTCTTCAGCTCGACCCCGAGCGGGCCGTAGTCCCAGAAGCCGTTGATGCCTCCGTAGATCTCGCTGGACTGGAAGATGAAGCCGCGCCGCGCGCAGAGCGCGACCAGGTCTTCCATGCGGACCGGGGACTTCGCGTCGTCGGTGGGAGCCATGGCGCGCGGAGAGTAGCGAACGGGACCCGCTACTTCTCCTCGTAGGTGGTGGTGCCGTCCCACTCGGGCGGCGGCGGCTCCGCCCGGAAGTGGGCGACGCGCTCGCGGTAGAGCGGGTACACGAGGCAGTCGGGGTGCTCGGCCGCCAGCTCGGCCAGCAATGTGTCGGCGGCGTCCCAGTCGCGGGAGCGGAAGCGGGCCAGGGCCTCCTCCCAGCGCGCGGCCTCCTCGGCCACGGCAACCTCGATCGCGCCCTCCTCGCCGAGCGGCTCGAAGATCGCGAGCGGCTCCTTGCGACCCTTCACGCGCACCCGGTCGAGCTCGCGAAAGCGCAGATCGGGGCAGGCGTTGCGCGTGGAGGCGCCCACCACCACGCCCACGCCGTAGCGCTTGGTCAGGCCCTCGAGCCGCGAGGCCACGTTGACGCTGTCGCCGATCACCGTGTAGTTGAGGCGCGAGATCGAGCCCATGTTCCCCGCGACCACGGTGCCCGTGCTGACGCCCACGCCCATGCCGAGACGGAGGTCGCCCTCCAGCCCGAGCTCCGCGTTCACCTCGTCGAGACACGCCACCATCCCCATGGCGGTGCGCACCGCGCGGAGCGCGTCGTCCGGGTGGCCGAGCGGCGCGCCGAAGAGCGCCATCACGGCGTCGCCGATGTACTTGTCCACGACGCCCTCGTGCTCCTCGACGATGGCCGAGACGCGCGTCAGGTAGGTGTTGAGCATCGCCAGCAGCTCCTGGGGCCGCATGCGCTCGGAGATCGAGGTGAAGTTGCGAACGTCCGAGAAGAGCACCGAGACCACGCGCTCCTCGCCGCCGAGCTCGATCTCCTTGCTGAGGAGCTCTTCCGCCACCGCAGGCGAGACCACCTTGCCGAGCAGGTTGCGCACCCTGTCGCGCTCCGCGAGACCGCGGGTCATGCGATTGAACGAGTCGGCCAGGAGGCCCAGCTCGTCCTCCTGCTCCACGAGAACCGGCTGGGTGTAGTCGCCGCCCTCGATACGCTCGGCTCCCTCGACCAGGACGGCCACGGGGCGCGTGACGCGACCGGCCAGCAGGAAGCCGCCCAGCACGGAGACGGCGACCCCCGCCCCGAAGAACACCAGCAGGAAGGCGCGCAGGCGCAGGTACGGCTCCAGCGCCTCGTCCAGGGAGCGCTGCAGCACCGTGGCCACGCTGGTCTCGCCGACCGCACCGACCGGCGCCACCCAGGTGAGGAACGTCGTCCCCGCCAGGTCGATCGCGACGCTGCGGTCGGCCTCCTCCAGGTCGTACGAGATGCGACCGGCCAGGCTCTCGCGCTCGGCCTCCGGGAGCGTCGAGGCGAAGGGAAGCCAGCCTCCCTCTTCGCCGTGCCGGAGCAGCGAAACGTGGGTGCCGGTGCTCTCCTGGAGCTCGGCCGCCATGCTGTCGTCGATCGTGAAGCCGATCACGATCCAGGCCATCGGGTCCGGCATGAAGAGCGGTGTCACCACCAGCTGGTAGGAGCGGCCCCCGAGGAACTCGATCGAGGAGGCCACCCCGTAGTCGCTGCGCTCCGCCGCGCTCACCAGGTGGGGAAAGGAGACCAGGCGTCCGGCGACGTCCGGCAGCAGGGTGTCCGCCCGCACCAGCGGGGGGCCGTCCATCGCCACCAGCATCATCACCGCCGCGCCGACGCGGGCGCGGTGGTTCTCGAGGGCGGAGAGGAGGGTCGCCTGGTCGCCCGTGGCCACCGCCTCCTTGAAGGCGAAGTCGCCCGAGAGGAGCTCGGCCTTCTCGAGCAGGATGCCCTCGCGGGCACGCAGCGTTCCCTGGAAGGCCTCCGCCGTGATCGCGAGCGTCGCGTCCACGTGCTCGCGCGCATTGCGCACGTTGGCCTCGTTGACCGCCAGGAGCGTGACGCCCTGGAGGACGAGGAGCAGCCCCAGGACGAAGGTCAGGATCCTGGCGCGGAAGCTCTTGAAGCGGAAGGACAGGGCAGAGCCCTCTCGGGGGTCAGCGGTAGGTGGCGCCACCCGCGCTCGGCGCCCGCCTGGGTCGCCAGGTGCGCTTCTCCTCGATCACCAGGTCCACACTGCCTCCCGAGGCGGCCTTGGCAGGCGCCTGGCCCGCCATGCGCGGGTGCCAGACCGAGACCTGGCCACCCGATGCCCCGGCGATCCGCGCGGTACCACTGGAGTCGGTGACGGCGAAGTGCGGGGTGTCGGCGACGAAGACGTAGGCCTTCATCCAGTCGTGGATGTTGCAGCCCAGCACCACCACGCCGGGCTTGTCGAACAGGATGGGCTCGGCCGGCGTTCCCTTGTAGAGCGGGATCTCGAAGGTCTTCGCCTCGGAGAACGAGTAGACGTGGTGCCGGATCCGGTCGTGATTGGGGAAGTTGATCTTCGTCCCCTTCTGCACCGCCGTGACGTACGGCACGTACTCCTTGTCGATCTGGTCGATGTTGGTCTGGGTCGAGCTTCGCCCGCCTCCGTCGGCCAGGTAGACGACGGCGTCGGCCACCGGCGATCCGCTTCCGTTGCGGACGGTCACGGTCAGGTCCGCGGACGCGGCCGAGGCCAGGAGGATTGCGAGGGCTCCGGAGAACGCGATGCGCAGCATGGCTAGTACCTGAACAGCACGGACAGGGTGGCGACGTTGGTGCGGTAGATGAGGACGTCCGCCTTGCCCTGCAAGAACTTGTAGCCCGCGTCCACCGACCAGCGGTCCCCGATGCCGTAGTTGAGATTGACCGACGCCTGATGCACGTGGCCACCCAGGCGATAGGTGCAGCCGCCGAAGACGTTGTTGACGGCGATCGCCTTCACGTTGTCGCCTTCGCGGTCGAAGACCTTCCCCACGTTCCCCACGGTGCAGGAGGAGTCGAACTCGCCGTGGTGGTAGGTGTAGCCGGCGGACAGGAGGAGGTTCTCCCAGACCAGGAAGTTGCCGGCGGCGCCCACCTGGAAGTTCTCCTGGTCCCAGACGTTGGACTGGATGGTGGGTACGACCACGTCGCCGCTGCCGCCGTCGCGATTGGTGTACTTGAAGAACACCAGGGCATCGATGCGCGGCGTGAAGCGCTTGGTGACGTCGAAGCCGGTCTCCCAGAGCCAGCTGTTGCGGTCGCTGTCGCCCACCCACATGTAGCCGCCGGAGCCGTGTACGCGCAGGCGCGGCACGTTGGGACCGACGCCGAACTTGTGCAGGATGGACGCCCGAGCGCGCAGCTTGACCCGGTCGAAGTCCTCCCAATCGAACTGCTTGCGGCTCTCGAACTCGCCCACCAGGCTGAGCCGCGTGTCGTCCGTGATCTGGTAGACGCGCCCGCCGCGGCCCGCGGCGAGCCACGCGTAGTCGCTCTCCTGGTCGTCGCGGAAGGCCGACACGTTCAGGTTGTCGTTGTACTCGAACCCCGTGCCCGCTTCGGCGATCCAGTCCACCCACTCCGCGGAGGCCGGCGCCGAGAAGGCGAGGCCTGCGAATCCCAGGGTGAGCATCGCCAGAACGGAAGTCGCCCTGCTGCCCCTCACCAGCTACCCCCACCGGGACCAGCCCGTTTCGCGGGCCCATTGTACACGGAAGCCCCGCTTGCGGGACTTTCCACCTCAGCCGGAGCCGCCGCCCAGGCCCAGGACCCCGAGCACCGGCGCGCTGCGCAGCTCGATCCCGACATGGAAGCGCTGGAAGCGGTCGACCAGGTCCCGAGACTCGGCGAGGGCGACTCCCCCCAGTCCCAGGCGATCCAGGTTCTCGAGATCGAGACGGAGCGCCTGCCCGAGCGCGCGCAGGGTGCCTCGCTGCACCCGCACGACTCCCTCGGAGCGCAGCGCGCAGGCCCCGCAGACGGCTCCGCCCTCGGGCACGTGGAAGGCCTCGGGCTCGCGGCCGCAGCGCACGCAGCGCTCCAGCTCGGGCCGCAGACCCAGCGCGTCGAGGGCGCGCAGCTCGATCAGCACGCGCAGGCGGGGATCGGGCTCGGCCCGCTCGATCAGGGCCAGGGCCCGCAGGCCGAAATCGTAGAGGGCTGCGGCCTCGCGCGGCGCCGCGCCCTCGGGCGCCAGGCGGTCGAAGAGCTCGGCCAGATAGCAGGCCAGCGCGAAGCGCCCGGGCCGCTCGCGCAACCCGGGGTGCCAGTGGACGAGCCGCGCCTGCTCCAGGCGTGCCATCGCCGCGGCGCGCCGGCGCGGCGCCACCTCGATGCGCACCCGATTCAGCACGTCCAGGCTGCCGGCGAAGCGCTTCACGCTGCGGCGCGCCCCCTTGGCGATGGCTGTGAGGCGGCCCGCGGCCGGCGTCAGGAGGTGCAGCACGCGATCCGACTCCCCGAAGTCGATCGCGCGGAGGACGAGCGCCTCAGTCCGCACGCGGGCGCTCGCCGGGGGCGCCCGGGGCGGGCGGCTGGCCGGGCGGGTCCGCAACGGCTGGCACAGCGGCTGGGTCCACGACGGATGGCGCAGCGGGCGGGTCCCCAACGGGTGGCGCAGCGGGTGGGTCGGCAGCGGGGCCCTCTCCGAGCACCGGGGGAATGGGCCGCAGGCGGCGTGCCTCTTCCGCGAGCTCGCTCACGGCGTCGCGCCGGATGACCGTCGGCACGTCCACGACGGGGTCCTCGTCGGGCCCGGAGCGCAGCGCTCCCCACAGGAGTCCCAGCACCAGGGCACTCCCCGCCAGCGCCAGCACCAGGCCGGCACGACGCAGGGAGGGACCCACGGGCTCACCCGCCTCGGGCTCGGGCTCCACCAGCATGCGCGAGACGGCCTCGTCGGGATCGAGGCCCAGGGCGGTGCTCACCGCGCGCACGAAGCCGCGGGCGAAGCCATCCGGATTGACGTCGAACTCCCCGGCCTCGAGTCGCTCGAGGGAGCGCCGCGGAATCCGCGTGACCTGGGCCAGCTCGCCCAGACCGATCCCGCGCATCAGGCGCTGGCTCTTCAGCCAGGCGCCGATGGACGGCGCATCGGCTAGCGCAGCAGCTTCAGGTACTCCTCGGACTTCTCTCCCCACTTCCCGCTCGGCTTCGCCTCGGTGGCGGCCACCAGGTGGGGGACCGCCTTGTCCTGCTGGCCGATCGCGATGAAGATCTCGGCGCTCCGATAGTGGGCCTCCGCCTCCGCGAGCGGCCCCGGACCCAGATCCAGCACCTGCTGGAAGAGCGTGAGCGCCTCGAGCTTCCTGCCGGCCTCGGCTTCGAGGATGCCGAGATTGAGGAGGGCCGGCCAGTAGCGCTCGTTGTACTGGGAGGCCATGCGCAGGTTGTCGCGGGCGGTCTCGCGGTCGCCCATCCGGAACTGGGCCCAGCCCAGGTTGGTGAGCGCCCGCCAGGGCGCCGCGAAGGTCGGATCGTCCAGCAGGATCTGGCACTCGGCCGCGGCCTTCTCGAACTCGCCGCGCTGGATGTACACGCCGGAGAGGTTGAGCCGGGCCGAGTGGAAGTCGCCCTTCAGCTCCATCGATCGCGTCAGGTGGTAGACCGAGTCGTCGGTGCGGCCCTGTCGCCGGTACGCCTCCGCCAGGGCGAAGTGGGTCCAGGCGTCGGCCTCCTCC
This sequence comes from Myxococcota bacterium, assembly GCA_028278065.1. Lineage (GTDB taxonomy): Bacteria > Myxococcota_A > UBA9160 > UBA9160 > JAFDET01 > JAFDET01. Next base: position 17,164 of record JANQFA010000091.1, on the reverse strand, counting down.
AGCTCGAGGGAGGCCAGGAACTCGCGCACGGCCAGGGCCGTACGGCCGTTGTTGAGGTGATCGATGCCCATGTTGTAGCGGGCCTCGGCCTGCTTCTCGGCCACCACGGCCGGATCGGGCTTCTGGAGCTCCGGGCTCTCCGTGGTCACGCATCCCAGGCTCCCGGAGAGCACCAGCGCCGCTGCCGAACACCCCAGCCAACCGCGTCGAACCGACTTCAGCATCCCTACGATCCCTCCCCAGGGCACCTAGAAGGCGCCGAGAATCCTCGCCAGAAGACCGGGCCGCTCGGGCCGCCCGGCCCCGCGCCGGCGCCGCACCAGGGGCAGGCGCGCCAGGGCGGTACGACCGCCGTTCGCCGACGGCGACGCAGCGGGGGGCGGACGGGACGGCGCCGAAGCGGCCTCGTCGCGCTCGCCCGGCAGATCGGCGTCCGCCTGCGCTTCCGGACCCACCTCGGCCTCGCCGCCCTCGGGCTCCTCTGCCACGCCGCGGAACTTGGTCAGCGGGACATCGTGGCTGTGCTGCTCCTCCGGGCTCTCAGGAGACCAGCCCGAGGCCAGCTCCACGTTCAGCGCGTCGTCGCCGGGCTTGCCCGCTCCGCTCAGACCGTCCGTCGCGGGGGCCTCGTCCTCGGCGACCATCTCGGTCAGCTCGAGGGGCTCGAGCTCGGCCGCGCCCGGTCGCGTCACCTCCGCCTCCGGGAGGGGACCGGAAGGGGCCGCCCCGGCCGGGCCTTCCGCCCCCGCCTCGAACGACTGCCAGGCCGCGACCACCTTCCCGCGGCCGATGGTGTCGTCGCCCGAGAGGATGTCGTCGTCGAAGAGGAAGCCCATGCTCTCCGCGAAGGAGAGCGCCGCCTCGAGGGCGGTCTCCACCTCCGCGGCATCGTCCAGCGTGCCCTCGAAGGCGTACACCACCACCCGCCCGGTCGAGATCGAGTGCATGCGTACCTCGAGCGAGGTCTCCCCTTCGGCGTCGAAGAAGAGCAGGATCGCGGCCCGGGCCGGGCCCGAGGGCAGCTCCTCCGTGGCCACCACCGGGGCGTTCAGGGAGGTGCGCAGGGCCGCGAAGCGACGCGGGTCGGGCGAGCTCGGATTCCGCCTGGGGAAGAACATGCCGGGCGTATCGGCCTTCTCCCGCGCGCACTTGAGCATCGGGGGCCCGCAGCGGGCGTCCCAAGACTGCGGGCCCGGACACGTTTTCGGGCCCCGCCGGAACCCACGGACGGACCCTCAGGGGCTTTCGCCCCGCATACGGACCGATACAATGCACCTTCGAGCTGAACGCGGCGTATCGAATCCCCAGGGGAGCAGAGGCCAGGTGGCCACAGCCGAGCCGAAAGCGCCAGGCAAACCGGTCGAGGAGATCGGGCGAGTCGCCATCCGGTTCGCCGGAGACTCGGGCGACGGCATGCAGCTGACCGGGACCAAGTTCACCGAGTCCACTGCGCTCGCCGGCAACGACCTCTCCACCCTGCCCGACTTCCCGGCCGAGATCCGTGCACCCGCCGGGACCCTGGCGGGAGTGTCGGGCTTCCAGATCCACTTCGCGTCGGAGGACATCCGCACGCCGGCGGACCAGCCCGACGTGCTGGTGGCGCTCAACCCGGCCGCGCTGCGCGCCAACGTGGAGGACGTCAAGCCCAACGGGCTGGTCATCGTGAACGGTGACGCCTTCAGCAAGCGCAACCTCGAGCGCGCCGGCTACAGCGAGGACCCGCTGGAGGCGCTGGCAGATCGCTTCCGGATCGTGGACATCCCGCTCTCCACCATGAACCGCGAGGCGGTGGGCGGGCTGGGCCTCTCGCAGCGCCAGGCCGATCGCTGCAAGAACTTCTTCGCGCTCGGGCTCATGTACTGGCTCTACAACCGGCCCACCGGGCCCACCGAGGAGTGGATCGGGAAGCGCTTCAAGGACGAGGTGCGCGAGGCCAACCTGCGGGTGCTGAAGGCCGGCTACCACTTCGGCGAGACCACCGAGCTCTTCCCCACCTCCTACACCGTCCCGCGCGCCAAGATCGAGCCGGGTCGCTACCGCAACATCACCGGCAACACGGCGCTGGCCTGGGGCGTGCTGGCCGCCGGCGTACAGATGGACCACCCGGTCTTCGTCGGCGCCTACCCGATCACGCCGGCCAGCGACGTGCTGCACGAGCTGGCGCGCTACCGCCACTTCGGCGTGAAGACCTTCCAGGCCGAGGACGAGATCGCAGCCGCCAGCGCCACGGTGGGAGCGGCCTACGCCGGCCACCTGGCGCTGTGCACGACGAGCGGCCCGGGCATGATCCTGAAGCAGGAGGCCCTGGGCCTGGCCATCATGGTGGAGCTGCCGCTGGTGGTCGTGGACATCCAGCGCGCGGGCCCCTCCACCGGAATGCCCACGAAGGCGGAGCAGGCCGATCTCCTGCTGGCCCTCTACGGCCGCAACTCCGACAGCCCGATCCCGGTGCTGGCGCCGGCCACGCCGGGCGACTGCTTCCACATCATGATCGAGGCGTTCCGCATCGCGGTGAAGCACATGACGCCGGTGGCGGTGCTCTCCGACGGCTACCTGGCCAACAGCGCCGAGCCCTGGAGGATCCCGGACATCGACTCCCTGCCGAAGACCCGGGTGGAGCTGCGCCGAGACCCCGAGGGCTTCCTCCCCTATGGACGCGATCCGGAGACCCTGGCGCGCCCGTGGGCCGTTCCGGGAACGCCCGGCCTCGAGCACCGGGTGGGCGGCATCGAGAAGGAGGACGGCTCGGGCAACGTCTCCTACATGCCCGCCAACCACGCGCGCATGACGGAGCTACGCCACGAGAAGGTGGCGCGCATCGCGGCCGACATTCCCGACGTGGAGGTGGACGGCCCGGAGCGCGGCAAGCTGCTCGTCGTGGGCTGGGGAGGCACCCACGGTGCGATCGCCTCGGCGGTCGAGCAGTCGCGATGGGAGGGCTACGAGATCTCCCGAATCCACCTGCGCCACCTGAACCCCTTCCCCGCCAACCTGGGCGAGGTGCTGGCGGGCTTCGAGAAGATCCTGGTGCCCGAGCTCAACACGGGCCAGCTCTACCGGGTGCTGCGCGCGGAGTACCTGGCCCCCTGCGAGCTGCTCTCCAAGGTGCACGGGCAGCCCTTCAAGGTCCGCGAGATCCGCGCGCGGATCGAGGAGATGCTCTCGTGAGCGAAGGCGCCGTCAAGCTGACCAAGCGGGACTTCGTCACCGACCAGGACGTGCGCTGGTGCCCCGGCTGCGGCGACTACTCGATCCTCGCCAACCTGCAGCGCGTGATGCCCGAGCTGGAAGTCCCGAAGGAGAACTTCGTCTTCGTGTCGGGGATCGGCTGCTCGAGCCGCTTCCCCTACTACATGAACACCTACGGCTTCCACACCATCCACGGGCGGGCGCCGTCCTTCGCGACCGGCATCAAGGCCAGCCGGCCCGAGCTGGACGTCTGGGTGGTGACGGGCGACGGCGACGGGCTCTCGATCGGCGGCAACCACCTCCTCCACACCATCCGCCGCAACCTGGACATCCAGATCCTGCTCTTCAACAACCGCATCTACGGCCTCACCAAGGGCCAGTACTCGCCCACCAGCCGCGAGGGCATGCGCACCAAGTCCTCGCCCCAGGGCTCGATCGACCATCCGGTGGATCCGATCGCCTTCGCCCTGGGCGCGCGCGCCACGTTCGTGGCGCGCACCGTCGACGTGGACGCCAAGCACCTGCAGTCGGTCCTGCACCGGGCCCACAGCCACCAGGGCACCGCCTTCGTCGAGATCCTGCAGAACTGCCCCGTCTACAACGACGGAGAGTGGGAGGCGGTCGAGGACAAGACCACCCGCGCGCGCCACACCCTGGTCCTGAAGGAAGGGCAGCCGCTCGTCTACGGCGAAGAGGGATCGATGCGCGGCATCCGCATCGATCAGGGCGTGCCGTCGATCATCGAGCTGCCGGACGGTGCGGACCCCCTGGAGCTGGGCGTGGCCGTGCACGAAGAGCGCCGCACCCCCGCCTACGCCTTCGCGCTGGCCTCGATCCAGCCGCCGAAGTTCCCCACCCCGGTCGGCGTCTTCCGGGCCGTGGGCAAGGACACCTACGAGAGCATGCTCGAGAAGCAGGTGAAGGCCGCCGTAGCCGAGCGCGGCCCCGGCGACCTCGAGGCCCTGCTCCACTCCGGCGACACCTGGACCGTCGCCGGAGACTAGATCCGAGACCCGGAGGAAGGACCCCATGGCGGCGCCCCACATCATCCAGGGACGCGAAGTGTCCCTTCCCTGCATCGTGCGAGAGGCCTCGTCGGGCGCCACCACCTTCCTGGTGGATGCGCGGGCGGCGCGGGCCATGCTGCCCGGCGACACCTACGACGTCGTGGAGCTCCTGCCGGGCCGCGCGCTCCTCTCGATCGCCATCATCGACTACAAGGACAACGACCTCGGCGACTACAACGAGGTCTCGATCGCGTTCATGGTGCACGAGCGCGGCGCGGGCGGCGGCATCCCCTACCTGGGCGGCTGGCTCGATCTCCTGCGCGGCAACCTCAAGACGTTCATCCACTGGCTTCCCGTCAACCAGACCTTCACCCGCGAGGCCGGCGCCGAGATCTGGGGATTCCCCAAGACCGTCGAGGACATCGAGTTCACCTACAGCGACGACCGCGCCCGCTGCAGGCTGGTGGCCGACGGCCGCCACGTTCTGACCCTGTCCGTTCCGCGCGGCGGCAGCCGGACCCTGCCCGACAGCGAGATGTGCACCTACACCTACATCCACGGGGTGCCCCACGCGGTGCCGTTCACCTCGGGGAGCGAGGGCTTCGGCATGGCGTTCTCCGGCGCCGAGCTCGAGCTGGGCGACCATCCCTACGCCGAGAGCCTGCGGGCGCTCGGGCTGCCGAAGCGGCCCATGATGGCCACCTGGATGGACAAGATGCACGGGAGCTTCGGCTCCCCGGTGAAGCTCTGATGATCGGCTACGTGATGCTCGGAACCAACGACCTGGAGCGCGCGGGCGCGTTCTACGACCAGCTCCTGGCCGAGCTGGGCGCGAGCCGCTTCATGGAGCAGGACACCTTCATCGCCTGGGGCACGGACCCGAGCTCGCCCATGGTCTCCGTGACGAAGCCGTTCGACGGCAACGAGGCCACCGTCGGGAACGGCGTCATGGTCGCGCTGTCCGTGGACACACGCGAGAAGGTCGACGCCCTCCACGCCAAGGCGCTCGAGCTGGGCGGCGCGGACGAGGGCGCCCCCGGCGAGCGCGGCCAGGGCTTCTACGCGGGCTACTTCCGCGACCTCGACGGCAACAAGCTGAACGCCTTCTGCGTGGGCTGAGCCCCGGCGGCTAGCCGCTCTTCTCCCACACCGAGACGTGGGAGGGGCTCTCGTCCGTGAAGGGTTCGCGGGTCCAGCCGGCCCAGCGCTCGCGCAGGCTCATGCCCGCCAGGCGTGCCATGAGATCGAGCTCGGAAGGCCAGACCCAGCGGTAGGGCGCCGAGTGGGTGCGGACGCTGGCGCCGTCGATCCAGTAGTGATGCGAGTGCTGGATCTGGCCCACGAAGTCCGTGTACTCGTCGAAGCCCAGATGGTTCTGGCCCACGTGGAAGGGCTTCACCCGCTCGCCCGGCGGGACTCGCCTCAGGTCGGGGACGAGGACCTCGATGACGAAGCATCCACCGGGCTCGAGGTGCGCCGCCGCGTTCCGGAAGCACGCCACCTGCTCCTGCTGGGTGATCAGGTTCGTGATCGTGTTGAAGATCAGGTAGGCGAGACGGAAGCGCCCGTCGACCTGCGTCGTGGCGAAGTCGCCGACCGTGGTGCCGACCTTCTCTGCACCGGGCTTCCTGCGCAGCTCCTCGATCATCGGCCCGGAGATGTCGATGCCGTGTACCGGCACGCCCCGGGCAGCGAGCGGGAGCGCGACCCGCCCCGTGCCGACCCCGAACTCGAGCGCCGCGCCGTCGCCGGCCAGCTCCGCGAGGAACTCCACGGCCGGGTCGAGCACCTCGGACCGGTACATGTGCGCCGACGTCTCGTCGTAGCGCGCCGCGGTCTCTTCGTCGAACGAGAGCTTCGCCACGGCCGGAGCCTAGCATCGGAGTCCGCTGCGAACCGAGCGCGTTCCCCGAGCCCCGTTGCAGCACCGTTCTGGGTTAGTATCGAGTCGCTGCGCCTGTGGCCCGACCGTGGCCGTGAGGCGAGACGGACGTCATGCCTGACTTCATGGACGACCAAGCGGTGGCTGCGCGAGTCCTCTCGCACGTGCGCGAGGGTACGACCGACGAGGGTGGCGAGGTGTGGCGCGAACCGGTGGAGAACTACCGCAGCGAGGAGCGCCTTCGTCGGGAACTCGCCCTCCTGCGCCGACTGCCGGTGCCCTTCTGTCCCTCGGCCGCGCTCCGCGAGCCCGGGTCATACGTCGCCCGCCAGGCGGCCGGGGTCCCCATCCTCGCCTTGCGCGGGGAGGACGGGAAGGTGCGGGCCTTCCACAATGCGTGTCGCCACCGAGGAGCCGAGGTCGCGAGCGGCATGGGCTGCGCGAAAGCGCTGATCTGTCCGTATCACGGCTGGACCTACCGGCTCGACGGTCGACTCGCGGGCGTTCCGCACGAACGCGGCTTTCCGGACATCGACAGGAGCGCACACGGCCTCGTCCCCGTTCTGGCCCAGGAGAGATCCGGGATCGTCTTCATCACCCAGAGCGGGGAGCCGGGCGAGCGGGATCCCGGCGAGGGGCTGCCCGACCTGATCGCAGCCGACCAGGACCTGATCGACACGCACGACAATGAAGCCGAGTTCAACTGGAAGGTCTCACTCGAAGGATCCATCGAGGGCTACCACATCCGCTTCGGCCATCCGGAGACCTTCTACCCCTACGGCTACGACAACCTGAACGTGGTCGAGCACTGCGGACGGAACAGCCGCGTGACGTTCCCCTTCCGGCGCATCGAGAAGCTGGCCGACGTTCCCGAGGCAGAGCGGCGCATCGAAGGCCGAGTCACCTACGTCTACCACCTGTTTCCGAATGCGCTGGTCACCGTCCTGTCTCATCACACGATCCTGGTCGTGCTCGAGCCCATCGCACCCGGCCGAACTCGGAATGTCGCCTATTCCCTCGCGCGCACCGGTGGAGATCCGGCTGCCGTGGAGACGGCGAGGCGAGACGCGCAGTTCGTGACCCAGACCGGTGCTCCGGAAGACCGCGCGCTGGCGGAGAGCGTCCAGCGGACCCTGGAGAGCGGAGCGAACGAGCACTTCACCTTCGGCCACTTCGAGAGCGCGATCATCCACTTTCATCGCAATCTCCATGCGGCGCTGGACGAATCGGATCAGCGCGCGCAGGAAGCTCGACCGGGCTAGCAGGCCCGTCGTCGGCTCGGGCCCTGGCCTTGGCAGGACCCGGCCCGAGTCGGTCGGACTGCCCGGCGGGTGCCCTAGCGGCTCCGCTCGAAGCGCTCGTTGGCTTCCCGAAACCGCTCGCGCGCAGCATCCAGATCGAGCTCGCGCTCGGTCAGCGTCTCGGGATCCCATTCGCTGCGCCCCGGCACCTCGAAGAAATCCCCACCGTAGACGTGGATCGCTCCGGTGAGTCGGCGGATCGGGTTGTTCACGGAGTGGATCGCGTCTTCCGGGAGAGGGAAGACCTCTTTCTCGGACAGGGACGCGGCGCCCACCGCCTGCACGACGGCGCCCTTTCGTTCCCAGATGATGTTGTCCTCACGTCCGGTGTAGATCCCGATGGACGCCCACATCTTGTGGTTGTGCGGCATGAGAATCATGAGCGGTGCCCAAACGACGTTGAGCACCGTCAGGTCGCTGGAGTGGTAGAGCGTGTGCAACCCGGCGACGCTCGGCTCTCCCAAGCCCGCCGCAACACGGGCCGGCTCGGATACGGTCCGAGCCAGCACCTCGTCGATTGCGGCCTGAGATTCACTCTCACGGTTCGCGCGCCTGAGATCATCGATGAACTGCTCTACATCGAGCTTGGCTGCCATGGTCGTTCCCCTGGCGATGCTCCACGAGGCGCAGCCTGTCCACGCCAGCCCCCCGGCAGCGCCCGCGAGAAAGCTCCGACGCGAGATCCTCCCTCCGATGAGCGCCCTTTCGGTCGGCTGCGCGATCTCAGCCGTGACCTTCGAGATCCTCGGCAGATGGTTGCCAGTCTTCGGGCGCCATCTCGCGGATCTTCTCGGCGAAGTACCAATGGTGCCCCTCGAGATCGGCTGCTCCATAGCGGCGGTCTCCGTAGAACGTGTCCTCGACCCCGGAGAGGATCGTCGCCCCGGCGTTCCGAGCGTGGTCGAAGTGTCTCTGCACGTCCTCTACGTAGACGTAGAGGCTCTGCGTCACATGGCCTGTTCGCTTCGGGCTCTCGTAGTCTGCGCCGGGGCAACCCATCATGATCCCCCCATCCCCCACGTCCATCGCGGCGTGCAGCACTCTCCCTTCCGAGCTTCGCATCGTCTCGCTCTGCCGCTCGTGGAACCCGAATACGCGGGAGAGCCACTCCAGCGCACCCGCAACGTCCTCGTAGTACAGGTAAGGTGTGATCGGCGCCGCGTCCGCCGGCGTGCTCTCGGCCATCGTGAGTCCTCCTGGATGACAGGGTCCGGCCTCCCCATCATACCAGCCGCGATGCTGCACGCGCGCCGCCCACCAACGGGGCGGCAGGAAGGTCCGTCACGAAGGGCCGACGAGGAACACCTCGAGCTCGCCCTTTCCCTTGACCGGGACAGGTCCGAGCGGAGTGGCGGGGAATCGTCCCTCGATGGCGCGCCAGGCCTGGGCCGAGACTGCGACGCGTCCGTTCCGCGACAGGCGTTCCATGCGAGCCGCTGTATTGACGCTGTCGCCCCACAGGTCGTAGCCGAACTGACGCTGGCCCATGACGCCCGCGACGACGTCGCCGACGTGCACACCGACGCGGACCTCCCATGACGGCTCTGCACGCGCTCCGACCGCCACCAGGTCGAGTCCGCAGCGAACAGCCGCTTCGACCGGGTTGGGGAGCCGGTCGAGCAGGCCACCCGTCGCCATGAAGGAGTCACCGATGGTCTTGATCTTCTGGAGCCCGTGGCGTTCCGCAGTCTCTTCGAATGCGTCGATCAGCCGACCGAGGCCCTCCACGACCTGCTCCGGGGTCCGTCTATCGCACCACTCGGTGAAGCCAGCGAGGTCGCAGAAGAGGATCGACACGTTCTGGTGCCGCATCGGCCGAGCGCTCCCCTCCCGAGCGATCTCATCCACGATCGGGCCAGGCAGGATGCGGCGCAGCAGCTGGTCGGTCCGCTCGTTCGCCTCCCGGATCTCGCGCTCCACCGCACGCACCCAGGTGACATCACGGTTGATGCTCTCGATGGCGACGGTCTGGCCGTCCGCGCCGAGAATGGGCGTGTCGCTGCACTCGATGAGGCGCGTCGAGCCGTCCTTGTGCCGAACTTCGAGATCGTAGGGGGCCGGAGTCACCCCACGGCGCTCCTGCTCCAGGGCCTCTTCGGCCTTCTCGTTCATCGGGTGGTCCGTCAGGTAGGTCGAGAAGGTGCGGCCGATCTCCTCGACCTCGTAGCCCAGGATGGCCTCGACGGATGGGCTCACGTAGCTGACGACGCCGTCGGGCTCGATCGTGGCGAAGAAGTAGTCTCCCCTCAGGCCCTCCACGACTCGCCGGTACTTCGACTCGCTGGCCGCGAGGCGCTGCTCCATCTCCCTCCGCTTCGTAACGTCCCGTACGACGCTCGCCACGTGGAGACCGCCCTCCATCGAAAGGGGCATCATGTTGATCTCGACGGGGAACTCGGTTCCGTCCTTGCGCAGAGCTGCGAGGTCGAGGCCCGCGCCCAGCCGGCCCCCAGGCTTGATCTGGCGCGTGTCCATGGCGTCGAGCAGAGCCCGGAAGCGCTCCGGGACGAGCACGCTGATGGGACGTCCGACGATCTCGGTGGCGCGCCAGCCGTAGAGCTTCTCTGCGAAGCGGTTGAAGAAGACGATCTCGCGCTCGGCGTCCACGACGATGAACGCGTCGGGCGCTTGATGCACCAGATCCTGGAAGAACGTATCGCCCGGTCCCGCCAAGAAGGCGAGTATACCAACCGCCCCCAGTTCAGGTTTGGTAGCCTTCCCGCATCAGCCCCGGGCGCCGGTGAAGACATCGGCGGCGCCCTTGTCCGCAGCGGAGCTCCCATTCCGTCAGCCAGCGCGGCGAGGCAACCGTGCAACTACCGAAGTCCCTCGTCCGGCTCGCGAACTCCATTACGAGCTTCGCGATCATCACGGGAATCCCGAGACCGCCCTATACACGGAAGAACGCCCTGGTCATCGAGACGGTGGGGCGCCGCTCGGGAAGGCGGCATCGCATCCCCGTCGGCTATCTCGACGATGGCGGCAGGATCATCGTCGTCGTGGAAGACGGCGCCCGTGCAAATTGGGTCCGCAACGCTCTTGCGCTGGACGGTCGCATGCGGATTCACTTCCGGGGACACTGGTGTTGGGCCACCCTTCGCTTGCTCGAGGAAGACCCCGACTCCTATCTCGACCGGATGAATCGGATCCACGCCGGCTTCGTGCGCCTCGAGTCATCGACACCCGGAGTCGCCGAGATCGTCCCCGATCGACACGCGACCCCGCCCGGCGTGGACGGGGCGGCCGCCTCCGGCTCCTCGGGTCTCTGAGACCGCCCACGGTGACCCCCCTCGTCCAGGGGGCGGCGTGAACGCCTACGCCGCCGGGGGCGTACCGGGCGGACGGAGCATCTTGTGCACCTCGCCGACGTGCTTCGTCTCGTCGCCGATCAGGCGCCGGGCATACTCCTCGAGCAGGATGGAGCGGCCCTCCGACAACGCCAGCAGCTCCTCGTAGGCGGCGATCCCCGCCTCCTCGTGCTCGAGCGACTCGCGCAGGATGTCGCCGATGTCGTAGCGGGGTGTGCTGAGCAGGGGGCCCACGCCCAGCGAAGGATCGCCGCCGAGCTGGGTGATCAGCTCGCCGGCCTCATGGGCGTGCATCAACGATTCGCTCGCCTGGCTGCGTAGCCACGACACGATCGGGATTCGCGTATAGCCGAATACCATGAAGGAGTACTGCGTGTAGCGCACCACACCCGCCAGCTCGAGCTCGAGAATGCGATTCAGGACGCCGATGGCCGCCTTCTTGTCCAGTGCCTTCTCGTTCAATGATCGACCTCCCGCTGAGCGCCACGCGAAGGCTCCAGCCAGCAGCCATCTTCGCACGTGCGTTCGGCCGTGCAAGGGCTCTCGCCGTCGCACCGCAAGGCACGCCCACGTCACCTGGCCCGACGCACGCCGCCCAGCCAGGGCTTGCCAGCCGACACGGCTCCGGGCGCGTTCAGATCGAGCAGCCTTCGGGCCTCGGGCCTTGCCGCTGCGAACCGGTCGGCAGCGTCGGTCCACCGCACATCGTGGGCTACATTCTTCGCTCGACGGCGCTCGTCGCTGAGCGCCGATCCGTTGGGCGGGGCGCACGGAACTCGGGCGATGAGCCAGGCTCTCTACGAACCGGACCGGGCGAGTCTGGCCAGACACGCGGTCCCTGAGTGGTACCGCGATGCGAAGCTCGGGATCTTCATTCACTGGGGCGTCTCGAGCATCCCGGCCTTCGCACCGATCGGCTCGCTCGAGGACGTATTCACGCGTGGAGGACAGTCGGTATCGCCCTATGCCGAGTGGTACTGGAACTCCCTCAAGATCGAGGGCAGCCCGGTCCAGCGGCACCACCAGGCGGTCTACGGCGACCGCTCCTATGAGAGCTTCGCGGACGCTTTCCGAAGCGGCATCCAGTCCTGGGATCCCTTCGAGTGGGCCCGCGCATTCGACGCAGCCGGCGCCCGGTACGTCGTCCTCGTCACCAAGCATCACGACGGATTCTGTCTGTGGCCGAGCGCGGTCCCTCATCCGAACCCGCGCTGGAGAGCCTGGCGCAGCGAGCGGGACGTGGTCACGGAGCTGGCCGAAGCGACGCGGCGGCACGGAATGCGCTTCGGCACCTACTACTCGGGCGGCCTCGACTGGACCTTCGAAGAGCGACCGCTGCTCGGCGTGGTGGACCTGATCGCCGGAATGCCCGACGGCGCGTACCCCGCGTACGCTGCGGCCCAGGTCCGCGAGCTGATCGACCGGATCGCGCCCGAGGTCCTCTGGAACGACATCAGCTGGCCCGACCGGAAGGAAGCGCTCTGGCGACTCATCGCCCACTACTACAACACCGTTCCCGACGGAGTCGTGAACGATCGCTGGCAACATCGCCCGTTCGGCCTCTCCCTGCTGCGGGTTCGGCCCGTGCTGAGGACCCTCGACGCGATCGTTCGGCGCTCGCTGGTCAGACGGGGCGGCATGAGCGCGCCGCCGCTTCCGACGGTCTTCGACTACAGAACCCCCGAATACACCAGGTTCGACGACACGCAGGATCATGCATGGGAGTGCGTGCGGGGAATCGATCGGAGCTTCGGGTTCAATCGCAACTCCCGGCCGGAGGACTTCCTTTCACGAGACGATCTCCTGCATTCGTTCGTAGACATCGTGTCGAAGAACGGAAATCTCCTGCTGAACGTCGGTCCACGGGGCGAAGACGGTCGGATTCCGGAAGTCCAGCTCGAGCGTCTCCGGTGGCTCGGTGACTTCCTTTCGATCAACGGGGACGCGATCTACGGATCTCGACCCTGGCAGCGCGCCGAAGGAGCCACGCGAGAGGGAGTTCCGGTCCGCTTCACGTGCCGTGCCGGACTGCTCTATGCCACGCTCCTCGGAACGCCGACGGGCCGGATCGTGACGCTGGTCGACGCGCCCGCTCTCGAAGATGGGTCTGTGGCGCGCGTCGGAGACCCCGAGACGCCACGATCTCGGCGCAGAGAAGGCGACCTCGAGATCGAGATCACTTCACCCTGGTCGGATCAGCCAGCGCACAGCTTCTGCCTTGGACGTGTCGCTGGAGGCTAGGGCGGCGGAGAGGCGTCGCTACCGGCCTCGGGAGAGGCGGCCCACGGAGAGCAGCTCGAGCACCTCGGAGTCGGGAGGCGGGACGGAGACCGTGTTCCAGGTCTCCCAACGGTGCCCGTCGTCATTGGCTCTGTGCCACATCATGGCACCCACATGGTCGATGTGGCGGACGGGTCGGGTCGGGTCGTCGGGCCAGCCGGGATAGTCCCTGCGATCCTCGCTCCAGCGCCCGATCCACTGTATCAGGAGCACGGGCGCGCCGTCTGAGTCGTAGGAGACGTAGTAGAGATCGCGCAGCGTCTGGAGATCGAGCACGCGCACGATCCGGACCTCCGTGCCCGAGGCGTTCGACGGGAGAACACGCCCGGGCTTCGGACGCGCCTCCAGCACGAGCGCTCGCCGCACGTCCCAGCGATCGCTGGCAAGAGACAGCCCCCACGGTCCGAAGACGCGGTCCTCCGCCTCGGGATAGAGGGGACCCCGCGCGTTGATCGGAGCCAGCACATCCGGGGTACCGAGGACTCGCCAGGTGTATCCGCCTGGACGGAAGCCATGTGGTCGAACGCCGATGTGATGAACCGACGGGATCTCGAGATAGAAGGTCCCCGTCGTCACCCTGCGGAGCTCCGGCTCATACTGATGGTACTTGTCCCACTCGTCTGGATCGGCCCCACGGCGCCGGAACTGCAGCCAGCGCATACCACGGCTGGGACTGGGGTGGAGATGCTCCCCTCCGGCAACCCACTCGAATCGATCCGCGCGAGGCGGCGGGTCGCCTTCGATCCGATCCGCGCGGTGGGCGAGCTGGACCACGAATCGCCTGCCGCGGTGGTGGCGCACGCCCCGCCGGCCGTTGCTCAGCTGCAGGATCCGGTACTCCTCGAAGGAGCCTCCGGCGGCGTAGCGCCGAACGGCGTTCCAGGCCCAGCGAAGACCGGCCGTGGAGTCCTCCGGGTGGATGTCCTTCGGACTGAAGGGCAGACCGGCGACGTGACCCTCCAGCCCACCGTCTTCGCGGAGCACCGCGCGGTTGCGGAAGCGCCGCGTCGCGTCGGTGAAGAACGCGGGAGCCGAGTAGTCCCGATAGCAGGGCCCGATCTCGAGGCGCATCTCCTCGTGAAAGAAGACGTCACCCGCGTCGAGGAAGGCCTTCGGTACGAGATGCCGCAGCCGCCTCCGATCGGTACCGTGCAGCATCTGCCCCTCACGCAGCGTCTGGGGCTCGACGTCCTCCGCGCTGGTCGCCGCGTGGCAACCCTCCGGCGGGATCGTCCAGGGATCGGCGGCGGACAGCCTCGCCGCCGAGACGATGAGAGGGAGTGCGAGAGTCGCGAAGTGCAGCCGCACGCCGCCAGCCTACCATTGCGGCATCGGGCCGGGCGATGGGCGCGCCGGGCGCCGCCGCCCGGTCGGTCGCTGCAGCGGACGATCGAGAACCTGGTCGAATCGACCTCGGGCACTCTCTGGCGGCATACTCGAACGCCAGAGCCGAGCCCGGTCAGCAGTGTCGTTGGATGCGGGCTCCGGCTTGTTGGACGGCACGAACGACGTGGATGCTCGAGACGAGCTCGGCGGACCCACTTCCGCTTGTGGCAGAATGCGGGCATGGGTCGGGCGTTCCGGGCAGCCGTCACCCGGGCGGACACTGAGCTCTCACGCCGTTGGGCCGCGAAGCGCGATCCTGGACCTCTTCGAGATTCACACCCGAGCGCCTGCCGCGGGACGGCCGCAACTTCACGGACACGAGGAGGACGAGCGTGACTGGCAAGTGCCACTGCGGGCGGGTCGTGTTTCGGGTCGACAAGGACCTGCCCGACACGGGCGGTCGATGCAACTGCTCCTTCTGTTCTCGCCGTGGCTGGATCGGATCCTCGGCAACGCTCGAGGAGTTCGAGCTCGTGCAGGGCCAGGAGGTGCTTCGCTGCTATCGGTTCGGCGCCGGCAGGTCGCAGAACTTCTTCTGCGGAGAGTGCGGGATTCACACTCACTTCTACAACACCTACGATGACCCGCCGGACTACAAGTACAACCTCGCATGCTGCGACGAGGTAGACCTGTCCCGACTCCGGATCGTCTACATCGATGGCAGGTCCTACTAGAGGCCGCTACGACTTTCGGTGTCGGACCGGCAGCCCGGCCGTCCCACAGGGCGACCCCGAGTGGAGCGTGCATTGAAAGCGAGACTCTCTACCGACTCCGACCTCCGGGCAATCTCCCGGATCCACCTGGACGCATTCGGCCCGGCAGAAGGACCGGAGATCGTGGACCTGGTCGGGGATCTGCTGCGGGATCGGACGGCAGAGCCCTCCCTGTCGATCGTGGCTGATTCCGGGGGCAGGCTGACGGGCCACGTGCTCTTCACTGCAGCGAGGCTCGACTCGCCCGGAGGGAGCCCGGCCGCGAGCATCCTGGCACCCCTCGGTGTCCTCCAGGCCTTCCAGCGGCAGGGCGTTGGAGGACTCCTGGTCCATCGGGGCCTGCAGCTTCTGGTCGAGCGAGGCGTCGATCTCGTCTTCGTGCTGGGCCATCCGAGCTACTACCCCAGGTTCGGATTCCAGCCCGCCGGGCCTCTTGGCCTGGAAGCGCCCTATCCGATCGCCGAGAAGGACGCCGCGGCATGGATGGTGAAGGCGCTTGGGCCAGGGGCGATCGACCGTTTCGGCGGTAGCGTCCGATGCGCGGCGGCTCTGGACCGACCGGAGCATTGGATAGAGTGAGGCCGCGCGGCTGAAGGGGCTGGTATGCTGGCGGCTACAACCACGGGCATATCGCCAACCTGCCCTATCCGGTTGCCATGGAGATGGCGCTCGGCTTTCGGTTCAGCGCCCAGCGCTTCTACGAGCTGGGCTTCCTGAACCGGCTGGTGCCGGCCGACGACCTGCTGGCGCAAGCGCTGGCGATGGCGGAGCACCTGCTCGGTCTGCCGCCGGCGTCGCGGGTCAACACGGTGCACATTATGCGCCAGTTGCGGCCGTCCGTCGGACCGGCCCATGAACGCCTGGCCAGAGCGCTGCACGAGCACGGCGCCAAGAGCGACCTGATCGAGTCGCGTGCCGCTTTCGCGGACAAACGGCCGCCGAAGTTCAAGGGCTGGGACGATCCGCAGGACCGCTACCGCCTACCGGTGCTGGAGACAAAGCCGAAGGCTTAGTCCACGCCCGGCCGTCGCAGACAGATCAGGAGGCAAGCCATGCCCGCAGACACCAACGCCAAGCCGGCCCGCAACGGCCCCCTGTCGGACCTCAGGGTTCTGGATATGACCGAGCATATGGCCGGTCCCTTCTGCACCATGATCCTGGCCGACATGGGCGCCGAGGTGATCAAGGTGGAGCGGCCCGGCCGTGGTGACGCTTCGCGCGCCATGGGCGACGGCAGCGAACGCAATCCCTATTTCCGCTACATCAACCGGAACAAGAAGGGCGTCACGCTGGACTACAAGACACCCGAGGGCCGCGAGCTGTTCCTCGGCCTGGTCAAAAGCATCGACGTGCTGGTCGAAAACTACCGGCCGACGGTGATGCCGCGCGCCGGACTGGGCTACGAAACGTTGCGCGAGGTCAATCCGCGCCTGATCTATGCGCAATTGTCCGGCCTCGGCTACGACGGGCCGCTGGCCGAGCGCGGCGGCTTCGACCTGATCGCCCAGGGCATGGGCGGCATCATGCATGTCACCGGCGAACCCGACGGCCCGCCGACCTCGGTCGGCCTGCCGATCTGCGATCTCGGCACCGGCATGTGGGCGGTGCAGGGCATCCTGGCCGCGCTCCACGAGCGGGGTCGCACCGGCGCCGGCAATCTCGTCGAATGCTCGCTGCTGGAGACCGCGATCGGCTTCAGCTCCTGGACCAGCGCCGGCTGGCTGGTCGATCACCGGGAGCCGACGCGGCAGGGATCGCGACATCGGCAGAACGCGCCCTACCAGCGCATGGCGACTCAGGACGGCTACATCATGATCGGCGCCGCCGGCGAGTCGATCTGGCGGCGCTTCGCCGAGGCCCTCGGCCACGCCGAGTGGTGCGACGATCCGCGCTTCGCGTCCGCCCCCTTGCGCATGCAGAACCGCGAAGCCCTGGAAGCCGAGATCGAAGCGGTTTTCGCCACCGCGCCGACCGCCCACTGGGACCAGGTCCTGGCCGCGGCCGGCGTGCCCTGCGGGCCGGTCAACAATTACGACCAGTTGTTCAACGACCCGCAGGTGAAACACCGCGGCCTCGTCGTCCATGTGTCGGACGACGA
>JANQFA010000067.1 GCA_028278065.1 Myxococcota bacterium | reverse complement strand
ACCACACGGTCGCGCGAGCTGCCCCGCACGATCTCCTGCTCGGCCACCTTGGAGAGCGCTCCGTCGGCTCCGATGACGAGGCGCGTGCGCAGCACCTCTTCCTGACCGGCTGCGGCGTCGTCGGGCGCGTAGCGGAGGGCGAGTGGGTGGTCGCCGTCGCGGTCGATGCGGACGTAGGTCCCGGTCCTGCGGATCGCCCCGTGCCGCTCGGCCCGACAGCGCAGCCACTCGTCGAACTCGTCCCGGTCCACCATCCCGACGAAGCCGTCGCCCACCGGGATGTCCACGGTGCGCCCGCCCGGGGAGAGGATGCGGGCGGTGTGCACCCGGTTGACCAGGAGCGACTCGGGAATGTCGAAGTCCTTGAGAAGCTGAGGCGGGACGGCACCGCCGCAGGGCTTCACCCGGCCACCGCGGTCGAGCAGCACGACGCTTCGCCCGGCAGCAGCCAGGTCGGCTGCTGCGGTGGCGCCCGCCGGTCCCCCGCCCACCACGACGGCGTCGTAGACGGGCTGCGGGCCTAGCACGTCGCACCCTTCGCTTGAGGATCGAAGCCGACCTGCCGTGCCCGAACCGCGGGCCTCACCGGCGTAGCCTCTCCATTCCGCTCCCCTCGCCGCTGCGGGATCCGCGGGGTTCCTCCGCGGGCCCCTGAGAGTGTGAGTGTCATCGTAACAAGACAAGGTGCAGCGTCAAGTAGAATTGACACCGGCGGGCAACAAAAAAAGCCCCAGCGGGGGCCTGCTCTAGCCCCGCCGGGGCATGCGGAACGGGAGGAGGAGGCGAACCCAGGCCTGGGCGAAGCGGTCCAGGGAGAGGCTCTCGTGGACCGCCGTCACGGACTCGCCCAGCAGGCGGCCCGAGACCAGGGAGCGGGCGTAGAAAGGGGTGTCCTCCAGGGACGCCCGCAGGTGCGCGGACGTCCCCGGATCGGAGCGCGTGGCTCGCGCGATGCCCCAGCGGCTGGTCGGGAGCGTGGCGCGGGGTGGTGCCTCGACCGGACTCACCCCGCCCCCCGGATCCAGACGCAGGGCCAGGCTGAGCGGCTGGCCAGCGCGTGGGCGCACGTCGTAGAGGACCCCGGTGCTGCCGTCCGCCAGGGTGCTGCGCGACCAGTGCCAGCTGTGGAACGCCGCCTCCAGGGGCTCGTCGCCGCGATTGGTGTCCAGGTACGCGGAGCCCGACCAGCGCAGGGCGGGCTGCTCCAGGTCGACCTCCACCCGCGAGCACGGGGCGACCGGCCTCCAGCGGTGCCGACCGGCCGCATCGAGAACGAAGGTCTCGGTGACCGGCTGCGAGGCGTGCAGACGGATCCTGCCGCGGATGCGCGAGGGCAGGGGAACGGTCACCTCGTCCACGTCCACCGAGAGGCCCGCGCCGTCCCAGCCGATGCGGCTCGGCCCGATCTGGAGCGCGCTGGCCTCCTGGCGCACCCAACGGCGTCCGCGCTCCGTCAGGGCCCAGCGCTTGCCGCCCTCGCCGTACAGGGCGACGTTGAGGCCGCAGTGATCCAGGGGGTCGGCTTCGCCCCTTCCCCGGGCCCAGGCGTAGTAGGGCGAGAACACGCTGCCGATGAAGGCGATCAGGGTGAGTCCGTGCCGGCCGTCGTCGCTCAGGGCGTCGATGTACCACCAGGCGTAGCCGTCGCGCGCGACCGGCGTCCCGAAGCCAGGTCCTCCCTCAGGCTCGCCGCCGCCGCCCGCCCCGCCAGGGCCGCCATCGGGACGCCCGGTCCCGGGTGCGTGCCGCCGCTCGCCAGGTAGAGGCCGGGGATCGCGCTGCGGGCGCCCGGCCGGCGGAACGTGGCCCGCCATCCGTGGCAGGCGGCTCCGTAGAGGGCCCCCCCGCTGGCGGGGAACAGCCCTTCGAAGTCCGTGGGCGTCGTCACCACGTCGCTCGCCCGGTCCGCGTCCATCTCGAGACCGCAGCGCCGCAAGAGGGCGAAGGCCTGCTCCTCGCATGTCCGGATCTCCTGCTCCCCGGGCCGCCCGGAGTCCCCGGTCGCCGGTGCATTGACGAGGCAAAGTAGTCGCTCCGCAGCGTCGCCGCCGCGGCCGTCGCCGTCGCGGTCCTGTGCGCAGACGTATACGGTGGGGGCGCGGGGAAGGCGGGCGCGGCCGAAGACGTCGTCGAACTCGGCGCGGTAGTCGTGGGAGAAGAAGACGTTGTGCCGGACGAGCGGAAATCCGGACGTCTCCGCGAGCCGCGCCCAGGTGATCGCGGAGAGCGAGCGAGGCGTGGCGACGCTCGCGGGAACGGCCGTCGCCACTTCGGCTCCGAGGCATCCGCGCGACAGGGCAGCCACGTCGGTGTTGCTCACCACCGCGTCCACGGGGACCCGCTCTCCCGTCGTGAGAACGACCTCCGCCACCCGTCCGCGCGGGGCCGTGATCTCGCGCACCTCCGAGCCGAAGCGGACGCGGGCTCCGCGCGACTCGGCGAGGCGCGCCAGGGCGACGGCCAGCTGGTGCATGCCGCCCTGCACCAGCCAGACCCCCTCACGCTCGACGTGCGCGATCAGCATGAGCGTGGCAGGCGCCTCGAAAGGAGAAGAGCCCACGTAGGTGGCGTACCTCCCGAAGAGCTGGCGCAGGCGGGGGTCCGCGAAGTAGTCGCCCAGGGCCCGCCACAGGGTTGCGAAGGGTCGGATTCGCCAGAGGTCGAGGGCGCCCCGCAGGCCGGCCGCGCGCATCAACGTGGCCGGACTCGCTCGCCTCGCCCGGATGAAGGACGTCTCGAGCGTCTCGTAGACCGACTGCGCCCGCTCACTGAAGCGCCGATAGCCGCGGGCCTCGGCCGGGCCCGCCAGCGCACCGACGGCGTCGGCAGTGCGGTCCACGTCGGAGAAGAGGTCCAGACGCTCCTCGGCGCTCCAGGCGTGGCGGGCGATCACCTCTACGGGTTCGAGGCCGAGAGCCTCCTCGAAGGACGCGCCTGCGTCCGCGAAGAGCTCGTCGAACACCCAGCGCATGGTCAGGACGGTCGGCCCACCGTCGATGCGCGCGTCGCCGATGGCGATCTCGCGCATCTTGCCGCCCGGGGCGTGCGCGCGCTCGAAGACGGTGACGTCGAGCCCGTCGCCCGCGAGCTCGACCGCCGCCGCGAGCCCCGCAACGCCCGCCCCGATCACCGCGACGCTCTCGTCAGGCACGATACCCGCCGTTGACCCGCGCCGAGCTTATGTCTAGAACTAGCCCATGACAAGCGAGGGATCGTGGTCCGATCGCGCTCTCGAGCTTCGCAATCGCCTGCTCGCGAGCCCGCGCTTCCAGCGCTGGGCGGCCCGCTTCCCGCTCACTCGACGGGTGGCCCGGCGCCGCGCGCGGAGCGTCTTCGATCTCTGCGCGGGATTCGTCTACTCCCAGGTCCTGTTCGCCTGTGTGCGGCTCGAGCTCTTCGACGTGCTCGTCCAGGGTCCCCAGACCCTGCCCGTCCTCGCCAGCCGCCTGTCGCTGTCGCCAGAGGCCGCCGCACGGCTGCTCGACGCGGCGGCATCGCTCGACCTGGTGGAGCGGCGGTCGGGCGGGCGCTACGGGCTCGGTCCGCTCGGCGCGGTGGTCCGCGGGAACCCGGCGATCGCCGCGATGGTCGAGCACCACCCGCTCCTCTACGCGGATCTCGCGGATCCGGTCTCGTTGCTGCGAGGGAAGACGGAACACACGGAGCTGGCGCGCTACTGGAGCTACGCACGCGCCGCGGAGCCGGGAGCCCTGGGCGCGGAAGACGTCGCTCCCTACAGCACGCTGATGAGCGCCTCCCAGCCGCTGGTCGCGGACCTCGTGCTCGATGCCTACGCGTTCGACCGGCACCGCTGCCTCCTGGACGTGGGCGGCGGCGACGGGACCTTCCTGGCCGCGGCCGCCGCGCGTGCACCCCACCTGCAGATGGTGCTCTTCGATCTGCCCGCGGTGGCCGAGCGGGCGCGGGCGCGCTTCGAGGCCGAGGGGCTCTCGGGCCGCGCGCGCGCCGTCGGGGGCGACTTCTTCTGCGACGCCCTTCCGACGGGCGCCGACGTCGTGTCCCTCGTGCGGGTGGTGCACGACCACGACGACGAGCCCGCTCTGGCCCTCCTGCGCGCCGTGCGCCGGATCCTCCCCGAAGACGGCGTCCTGCTCCTCGCCGAGCCCCTCGCCGGGACGGCCGGCGCCGAGCCCATCGGCGATGCCTACTTCGGGTTCTACCTCTGGGCCATGGGCGCAGGGCGGGCCCGCACCCACCGCGAACTCGCGGACCTCCTCGAGGAGGCCGGGTTCGGGGACGTGCGGCTCGTCGCGACGCGCATGCCGCTCCAGGCTCAGCTCGTCGTCGCCCGGCCCGCGGCGCTCTCGGGGCTGGATCCCGCCGCCTCCAGCATGCCCCGAGCCGCGATGTGCTCGAGCGCCTGACGGAACCAGGGGGTGTAGGTCGCCGGTCGCTCGGCCACGTCGCGAATCAGCTCACGGGGATCCCACCACGCGACGGCTCCGACTTCGTCGGGATCCGGGCGCAGCGGGCCCTCGAGCCGGCCGAGGAGGACATGGTCGTACTCGTGCTCGGTCAGGCCACTCGCCGCATCTTCTGCGGCGTAGATGAAGGCGAATGCGTGCCGCAGCGACACGTCGACCCCGAGCTCCTCCCGGGTCCGCCGTTCCGCGGCGCCGCGCACGTCTTCACCGGGCCGGGGGTGGCCGCAGCAGGAATTCGTCCAGAGGAGCGGGAAGTGGTACTTTCCGGCCGCCCGCTGCTGCAGCAGCAGGCGGCCATCGCCGTCGAACAGGAAGATCGAGAAAGCCCGATGCAATCGCCCGCCGTTGCGGTGGGCCTCGATCTTCTCGGCGGTGCCGATCGGCCGATCGGATTCGTCGACAAGCACCACGCGCTCCGTGGCAAGACCAGCTCGGGACTCAGTCATCCTCACTAACCTAGTTGCAGCCCGGCCGCGGGGCCAGCCCATCCGCTTGACAGGTGTCACGCCGGGCCAATACGCTGCCGGTGCGACCGACGCATCGGTCGGAGAGGTCGACTTGCCCCCTCCCCATCACTACGCGATCCCGTCGCGGCGCCGGTCCCGCCGTGGCTGAGACGCGCGTCGCCGTCGTGGGCGCCGGCCTGGGCGGGCTGGCCGCCGCCATTCGCCTGCAGGCAGCGGGTGTCCCCACCACGCTGTTCGAGGCTCGGGATCTCCCGGGCGGTCGCGCCTACGTCTATCAGGAGGGGGGGTTCACGTTCGACGCCGGTCCGACGGTGATCACCGCGCCATCGTGCCTCGACGAGCTCTTCGCCGTCTCGGGCAAGCGCCTTTCCGACTTCGTGGAGCTGATCCCGAACCGGCCCTTCTACCGGATCCTCTGGCACGACGGCACGTCCTTCGACTACGACGGCGACCCCGAGACCCTGCTGGCCGAAGTGGAGCGCCTGGCTCCCGCCGACCGCGAAGGATTCGAGCGCTTCCACGGCTACAGCGAGCAGGTCTATGAGAAGGGGTACGGGGAGCTCGTGGCGCACCCCTTCCTGCGCCTGCGCGACATGATCCGGGTGGCCCCGGACCTGTTGCGCCTCCGCGCCGATCGCTCCGTCTACCGCACGGTCTCCCGGTTCGTGCGCGACGAGCGCCTGCGCCAGGTTCTGAGCTTCAACTCGCTCCTGATCGGCGGCCACCCGTTCGAGGCCAGCTCGATCTACACCCTCATCCACTTCCTCGAGCGCGACGAGGGCGTCCACTTCGTGCGCGGCGGGACCGGGGCCCTGGTGCGTGCCATGGCCGACTGCTTCGAGAGCCTGGGCGGCGAGCTGCGCCTCGCGACGCCGGTACGGCGGGTACGGCTGGAGGGTGACGGAGGCCACCGCGTCTGCACCGACTCCAGCGAGGAACGCTTCGACGCGGTCGTCTCCAATGCGGACGTTCTCCACACCTACGCGCGGCTCTACGGCGAGCACCCGCGCGCCCGCCGCCGGGCGCGCAGGTTGGAGCGGAAGCAGTGGTCGATGTCGGTGTTCCTGGTCTACTTCGGCACGGACCGCCGCTACGAGGGACTCGCCCACCACAGCGTGATCTTCGGGCCGCGCTACCGGCCTCTGCTGGACGAGATCTTCCACGGGAAGCGCCTGCCGCGGGACTTCAGCCTCTACCTGCACGCGCCCACCGTCTCCGACCCGTCGCTGGCGCCTCCGGGCTGCGCGTCCTTCTATGCGCTGAGCCCGGTACCACACCTGGGCAACGCCCCCGTGGACTGGACGCGCGAGGCGCCCGCCTACGCCGATCGCATCCTCGCCTCGCTGGAGCGCCTGCTTCCCGATCTGCGCAGGCACGTCGTCGTGCAGCGGACCTTCACACCGGACGACTTCGCATCCGAGCTGGCAGCCCACCACGGCTCGGCCTTCTCCCTCGCGCCCATCCTGCGGCAGAGCGCCTGGTTCCGGCCCCACAACCGGGATCCGGCCATCCCCGGCCTGTACCTGGTCGGGGCGGGGACGCACCCGGGCGCCGGGGTACCCGGCGTGGTGAACTCGGCCAAGGCGACCGTGTCGCTGGTCCTCGAGGACATCGGCCGTGCCCGAGCCTAGCGACTGGGCGCAGTGCCGACGCGACCTGGCGATCCACTCCAAGAGCTTCGACCTGGCCGCCCGTATCTACGAGCGGACGCAGCGCGACGAGGTGGCGGCCCTCTACGCCTGGTGCCGCTACTGCGACGACGCCGTCGACCTCGCCCCGGCGGGCGAACGGCGAGGCGCGCTCGATCGGCTGCAGGCGGAGCTGGCGTCGGTGTATCGGGGCGAGCCCCAGAACACGCCGGTCCTCGCCTGCTTCCAGGCCGTGGTCGAGCGCCGGCGCATCCCCGTCGAGTACGCCGAGGAGCTCCTCGCCGGGATGTCCATGGACGTCGGTGAAGTGATCTACGAACGCGTCGGCGATCTCCTGGTCTACTGCTGGCGGGTCGCGGGTACGGTGGGCCTCATGATGTGTCATGTGATGGGCGTCTCACAGGGGCGGGCGGCGCTCCACGCGGCGCACCTGGGCATCGGGATGCAGCTCACCAACATCTGCCGCGATGTCGTCGAGGACTGGGAGCGGGGTCGCGTCTACCTGCCGTTGGATCTGCTGAGCCACGAACTCTCCGACTGGCTTCGCGAGCACGTCGCGCGCTCTCCGCGTCCGCCGCTGCCGCATCGCGCGCGGGCAGAGATGGCCATGGCGGTGACCCAGCTGCTGCGCCGCGCAGACCGCTACTACGCCTCTGCCGACCAGGGACTCGCGTTCCTGGAGCCGCGCGCCGCGCTGGCCGTTCGCGCGGCCCGCCTCGTCTATGCCGAGATCGGTCGCCGCATCGAGCGAGGCGGCTGCGACGTGATGCGCGGCCGCGCCGTCGTTCCTTCGTCCTCGAAGCTGCGCCTCCTGGGCCGGGCGGCGTTTCGCTTCGCGGCCGACCGGCACGCGTGGGACGGTCGCTCGCTGACCGTGCCGGAGGACATCGTGCACGCGGCCGATGCCATCCGGTTGGCGTAGACGGGGGTCTCCAGCAGCGGCGATGAACGTGCGAGCGATCTTGGCGACCATGGTGGTCATCGGCTACGTCGGCTTCGAGGTGAACGCCCTCCGACGCTCCCAACACCTCTTCGAGCCCCTGTTCACCTTCGACCAGTTCACCTCGATGCAGCGCGCGAGCGAGCGTTGTGGCGCAGCCGAGCCCGGCGTGAAGGAGGCCTTCGAGCAGAACTACGCGGCCGTGCAGGTGCGAGCCGTGAGGGACGTCGCCGAAGGGCGGCCCGAAGGCTCGGCAGAAGACGCCGCGCAGGAGCTCGCCGAGCGGGCTCGGGCGCGGCGCGCGGAGGTCGACGAGCTGGTCGATTCCGGGGGCTGCGACCATCCCGAGGTCCGGACGCTGCGGATGCTCTACGAGCAGCGGGCTCGCCTCAGGATCCGGGTTCGATGAGGACTCCCTCGTTTCCGAGGGGTTACGGTCGCAGGTCTCGATTCTGCGTTCAGTCCTGGGGCGGGGTGGCGCGAGAGCGCGGCTAGCGCCCGGACACCACCACGGCGACGTAGTGCACCCAGAGCGGGATCAGCGTCGCCCAGTAGGCGATCATCCAGGTGAGCCCGATGAGCCCGCCCCAGCCCTCGGCATCGATCCGCCGGTTCCGCTCGTGGATCGCGTCTCGCAGGCCCACCCGCACGTCCACTCTCACGGGCTGCGCCGCCGCCTCCACGCGCAGCGAGCGCAGATGGAGCACCTGCCAGGGCAGGTAGCCCGCACCGAACACCAGGTTGAGAACGAGGAGGACCTCCGCGTCGGCCGTGTCCACGGTGGCGTACAGGTAGGCGCTCGCGAGGGTGTTCGCCGCGAAGATCACGAACCAGCCGAGCTCTTCGTAGAAGTAGAGCCGCAGGCGCCGGGTCGCGATGGCACTCCAGACGAACCCCTGCGACACGACGACCTGGGCGACCATCAGCCAGGCGAGCGCGTCCACCCAGCCGACGCGGCCGAGGTTCAGCACGCGAAGCACGTAGGCGAACTGGTAGGTGTACGCGACCTCCGAGAAGGTGGCGAGGAGCCGGGTCAGGGCGATCGAGCTCGCCGGGCCGTCGTGGAAGACCACGTTGCCCACGTAGCGGTTCGGGAAGACGCAGCGGAAGGCCGACACGCCGAGGAGGATCAGGGCCGGGACGACCACGTGCGGGTCCGGGGCCGCAATGCCGAGCGTTCTCGCGAGGAGGTAGAGGTTGATCGGGGCGCCCAGCTTCAGCGCCCACAGGAAGAGCTCGAAGTTGCGGCCCACGCGGGGAGCCTACTCGATGCGGAGCCTCTCGCGTGCCCGCGGGAGCGTCAGTGACTCCCCCTGGCGCCGGAAGCGAGCTGATCCATCACCTGGTCGAGGTTGAAGCTCGCAGGCTTCTGTCGCGGCGGGAAGTCCCGGAAGCTAGCCAGCCAGGTCGAGATGAACGCCTGGGCCGGAACCAGCAGGAAGAGCCGGTCGATGCGCCAGCGCTCGTAGTCGACGCCCTCGTGATCGGCCCGTTCGAAGGGGTCGGTCCGCAGGTTGAAGATCTTGGGCGTGCGCAGCGTCACGAACGGCTCCTGCCACACGTCGAACCCGTGGGCTCGCTGCTCCAGGAAGACGACCTTCCAGTTGCCGTAGCGAAGCCCCGCGACGCCCCCGTCGTCGGTCCAGTAGAGGAACTCCTTTCGGGGTGACTCGGCAACCTCACCCTTCAGGTAGGGGAGCAGGTTGTAGCCGTCGAGGTGGACCTTGTAGGTCCTGCCGATGGCGCCGTGGCCGCCGAGGAGCTTCTCCTTGACGTCCGGCTCGCCGGCGGCGGCCAGCAGGGTCGGAAGCATGTCCTCGTGGGAGAAGACATCGTTGTAGACCGTCCCCGGCTCGATCACGCCCGGCCAGCGGATGGCGGTGGGAACGCGGTAGCCGCCCTCCCAGTTGGTGTTCTTCTCGCCTCGGAAGGGGGTGGTCCCGCCATCGGGCCAGCTCATGGCCTCGGCACCGTTGTCGGTGGAGTACATCACGATGGTGTTGTCGGTGATTCCGAGCTCGTCCAGCTTGGCCAGGATGCGACCCACGTGCGCGTCGTGCTCCACCATCCCGTCCGGGTAGATCCCGAGGCCCGTCTGGCCCTCGGCCTCGGGCCGCAGGTGGGTCCAGATGTGCATGCGGGTCGAGTTCCACCACAGGAAGAAGGGCTTCCCCGAGGCATGGGCGCGCTCGATGAAGTCGACGGCCCCGTCCGTGACCTCGTAGTCGATGGTCTCCATGCGCTTGCGGGTCAGGGGGCCGGTGTCCTCGATCGTCCCGCCGGCCTTCGAGCGGATCACACCCCGCGGGCCGAAGCGCTCCTTGAACGCGGGGTCCTTGGGGTAGTCCGGGTTCTCCGGCTCCTGCTCGGCGTTCAGGTGGTAGAGGTTCCCGAGGAACTCGTCGAAGCCGTGGTTGGTGGGCAGATGCTCGTCCCGATCACCCAGGTGGTTCTTCCCGTACTGGGCGGTGAGGTAGCCGTGGTTCTTCAGGAGCCCCGCGATGGTCGGGTCCTCCGCCATCATGCCCTCCTTGGCACCGGGGAGACCCACCTTGAGAAGCCCCGTGCGGATCGGGGACTGGCCCGTGATGAAGGCTGCGCGGCCGGCCGTGCAGCTCTGCTGCCCGTACCAGTCCGTGAAGACGGCGCCTTCCCGGGCGATGCGGTCGATGTTCGGCGTCTTGTAGCCCATCACGCCCTGGTTGTAGGCGCTCACGTTGTACCAGCCGATGTCGTCGCCCCAGACGACCACGATGTTGGGCTTGGCAGCGGCGCGGGCCTCGCCCGCGACGACGGCACAGAACAGGGCCACCAGGATCGCGATGATGTGGAAATCCCTCATGGTTCCTCCGCTGGAGAGCGCGCAGGGTGCTAGCCTGTCCCGACGCCCGCTATGCACTTTCCGCAAACTCCGGCCGCCGCCCGCGCGCGC
>JANQFA010000059.1 GCA_028278065.1 Myxococcota bacterium | reverse complement strand
CCCTGGCCACGCCTGCGACGACTAGCGACTCGAGGAAGAGCCGATGAGCGAGCGACCGGACTACCGCCCCCCCGGATACCCCAACGGCTGGTTCGCCGTGGCGTGGAGCAGCGACGTGCGCGAAGGCGAGGTGAGGCGCGCGCGGGTGTTCGATCAGGAGCTGGTCATCTTCCGGACACGCTCCCGTGCGGTGCACGTCCTCGACGCCTACTGTCCTCACCTCGGGGCGCACCTGGCCGAAGGCGGACGCGTGGTCGGAGAGACCATCCGCTGCCCCTTTCACGGCTGGCAGTACGACGGCGACGGGCAGTGCGTCGAGATCCCCTACTGCAAGAAGATCCCGCCCAAGGCGAAGGTGCGCGGCTGGAAGGTGCGCGAAGCCAACCGCATGATCCTCGTGTGGCACCACGCCGACGGGAAGGAGCCGGACTGGGACGTTCCGGAGCTCCCCCAGTTCTCCGACCCCGAGTGGACCGAGCCGCGCCAGTTCGAGCTGGAGGTCCCGGTGCACATGCAGGAGATGGCCGAGAACAACTGCGATCCGGTCCATTTCCAGTACGTGCACGGGATGCTCGAGACACCCGAGTCGGACATGAGCTACGGCGAAGAGGGCCGCTTCTTCCGCATCAACACCCGCAGTGTGCGGGAGACGCCGGGCGGGAGCTTCGAGGTCGACCTCGAACGCGACACCTACTGCCTGGGGATGACCACCGTCAAGCTCAAGGGCCTCCCCGGTGCCGGCCTGCTCTTCTTCAGCTCGACTTCGCCGGTCGACGACCGCCACACCATCTCGCGCTGGTGCTTCACCACGACCCGCAACATGGCCGACGTGGCGGGTGAGGAGTTCATCGCGGGAATGACGACCGGCGTCCTCCAGGACCTTCGGATCTGGGAGAACAAGGTCTTCCAGCACGAGCCCGTGCTCTGCGAAGCGGACGACCTGCTGGCGGAGTTCCGAAGCTGGACCAGACAGTTCTACTCCCCATCCGAGACGGGAAGGTGAGGCCGAAGATGGAACGACACCTCGTCATATCGAGCGACTGCCACGCGGGGCTTCCGCCGGAGCGGTACCGCGATTACGTCGATCCCCGGTACCGCGAGATATTCGACGTCGCCCTGCCGATCCAGATCGAGACCGCCAGGCAGATGGCCCGGAAGTTCCTCATCGACGAGATCAACGAGGAGTGGCGCAAGGGCCGCGAGGAGGCGCTCGCCGGAGCCTGGGACAGCGACGTGCGCAACCGCGTCCTCGACGCCGACGGCATCGCCGGAGAGGTGATCTTCCCCGACGGCATCACCGAGCTGAACATGCCCCCGTTCGGGGCGGGAATCGGGATGCCGACCGGCGAAGAGATCAATCCCGAGCTCCAGTGGGCCGGGGCGATCGCCCACAATCGCTGGCTCGCGGAGTTCTGCGCGATGGCGCCGGAGCGCCGCGCGGGCGTGGCCTGCGCACCGATCTGCTGGGACGACGTGGACTTCTCGGTGGAGCAGATCCGCTGGGCCAGGGAGAACGGGCTCGCGGGCATCCTGATCCCGTCTCGCTGGGAGAAGCGGCCTCCCTATCACGATCCCCGCTACGACCCCATCTGGGAGGTCTGCCAGGACCTGGGAATGGTCGTCCACTTCCACTCGGGCTCGGCGCCGATGGACGACTACGGGGACCACACCGGGATGATGGGGATCTACATCAGCGAGGTGGTCTGGTGGAGCGCGCGGCCGCTCTGGTTCCTGATCTGGGGCGGCGTCTTCGAGCGCTTCCCGGACCTGCGCGTGGCGATCACCGAGAGCACCTGCGTGTGGGTCCCGGAGACCCTTCAGCTCCTCGACTTCCGCTACGAGGAGACGCACTACGCCGCCAAGCTGGGCGACTACCGCAGCCACCTGAGCATGAAGCCCAGCGACTACTTCCGGCGCAACGTGTTCCTGGGTGCGAGCTGCATGCCGCGCCGGGAAGCCGAGATCCGTCACCAGATCGGCGTCGGGAGCATCATGTGGGGAAGCGACTACCCGCACCCGGAGGGGAGCTGGCCGGTGACCCGGGAGCAGATGGTCGAGACGTTCAAGGGTCTGCCCGAGGACGAGGTGGCCGCGATGCTCGGCGGCAATGCCGTTCGCCTCTACGGCTTCGACGAGGAGAAGCTGGCGCCGCTGGTGGCGCGCATCGGCCCCGAGAAGAGCCTCTTCGCCTGACCCGATCCGATCCCCGAACCAGGAGAATCCACCCATGGCCCGACTCCGATTCGTGAAGTCCCCGGAGCAGCTCAAGGCGCAGGCCGAGGCCGGCGCGCCCAGGCTCGAGAGTACCGTCCGCAGCATCCGCATCGTCTACGAGACCGACCCCGCCCTGTACCGCGCGCTGATCCCGCAGCCCCTCGAGCCGATCGACCGCCCCGAGATGAATCTGACCCTGAGCCACGTGGCGATGCACATCACGCCGGAGTTCACCTTCGAGATCGGCTCGGCTGCATTCGGGGCGGCGGTGACCTACGACGGCAAGCAGGGGACCTGGCTGGTGCACATGCCCATGACCGCGGAGGCGGCGGTCGTGGGCGGGCGCGAGCGCTACGGCGAGCCGAAGAAGATCGCGGAGATCGCCTTCGAGCAGGAGGGCGACGCGGCGCGCTGCTGCGTGACCCGCATGGGCATTCGCTACATCGAGGCCCACGGAACGCTCGGCGAGTCACTGGGTCCCCGCGAGTTCGACGAGCACGCCTTCTGCATCAAGGCCTTCCCGAGCCCGGACGAGGGGACGCCGTTCGACGACCCGCCGCGCCTCGTGCGCCTCGACTGGCACCAGCGCCACCGCAAGGTCCACACCTTCGACGGTACGCTCGAGCTGCGCGAGTCGCCCTTCGATCCGGTGGCCGACCTTCCGGTGAAGCGGGTCGTGCGCATGGAGTACGAGGAGGGCAGCACCGAGAGCAGCGGAACCATGCTGCGCACCCTGGATCCGGAGTGGGTGCTTCCCTTCCTGCACGGTCGCAACGACGAGCCCGCCTTCGAGGGAATGGAGGTCGCCACCGGCTCCGCCTAGCTCGGAGTCGGCCGGAAGGCCGCTAGGCGGGGGCGCGTCGCGTCGTCCGCCACCACGTCTGCACGCGTTCGGTGAGGAGGCCGAGTCCCGTGAGGACGACCAGGAAGGTCACGGGCGGACCCAGCAGCGGGAACTCCATCCCGACGATCACGACGACGAGGCCGACCAGGAGGGCGATCGCGAACGCCCGCCAGGTGTCGTCCCGGGGCTTGGTGATCTGGCTACCCACCAGCGCCGACACCACGATGAAGGAGACGTAGAGCGCCGTCAGGAAGGTGGCGATCCCGATCAGCGCCAGCGGGATGCCGAGCAGGGTGATTCCGACGAGGAAGAGCGCGATCGGCGTCGCGACCAGCACGACGAAGCCGCGCAGGAGCGAGCGCCCGAATTCGCCGCCGCTGGTGAGGTGCACGGAGAAGAGCCCGGGAAGCAGGGAGTGGAGGATCATCCCCACGATGAAGGCGGCGCCCAGGTGGATCGCCAGGAAGGCGTAGAAGCCGCCGTGCGCGTAGTGGCTGTACCAGTGGATCTTCCCTCGTTCGTGGACCTGGGAGCGCACCTCCCCGGCGACCACCGCGCCCGGCGCCCGGTCCACCTCCCGGCCCTGCTTCCAGAAGGTCGCGTCCACATCTCCGCCGACCCGGGCCTCGTCGAGGAGCGAGATCCGATGGACCCGCGTCTCGACGTGACGGCCGACGTCTCCGCGCACCTCGAGCCAGTTGCCGAGGCTGAAGAGGTCGCGTCCCACCTCGCCCTCGATGCTCGCGCCGGCGGCGACGTGGCTCGAGTCCCGCTCCACCTTCGCGCCCTCCGCGATGGTGAGGAGCTCCGATGCGGAGTACATGTTTCCGCCCACCTCCCCGTCCAGGCGCAGCTTCTCTCCGATGCCGTGCAGATTGCCCTCCACCTTTCCGGAGATCTCGATGGTGCGGGCCGAGGAGAACACGTTGCCCTTCACCTCGCCGCGCAGGATGAGCCGCTCGGCGAGAAGCACGATCAGGTCGCCGTCGACGACGCCGTCCACCCGGACCGTGTCGGCGTTGACGATCAGGGTCTCATCGACGGTCTGGCCCGACGCGACGGACACCTCCTCCTCGTGGAAGCGCAGGTCGAGGGCCGCTGCCGGGGACGCCAGCGCGAGCATCAGGAGGCCGCACGCGATCGCGGTGCCGCCGAGTCGGCGTGAGAGGGTGGAGACGAGCAGCATCAGCAGCATCGACACGCTCGCCAGTCCGGCCAGCGAGACGAGGAAGCGGAAGAGGCCGGGGAGCTCGTCTCGGAAGACGAACAGGAGATCGAATCCCATCGCGTAGATTCCTTGCAGGCGGAAGGGGTTGAGCCATTGGATGCCGGTGGGCAGTGATTCGACCACCCAGCCCAGGACGGCCAGGCCCACGACGCCGAACCCCAGAATGGGCACCACACCGAGCGCGAGCTCGCGGGGCGGCGGTGCCGCGCGCGGCGTCAGCCGGTAGGACGGACGCTGCCGCTCGTGGAGGACGTCCGCGAGCAGACCGTTCTCCTCCTGCAGGGCGACGACGAGAGCGCGGCAGCTCCGGCAGGAGACGAGATGCCCTTCGACCGAGCGCACCTCATCGGGGGCGAGCTCGCCATCCACGAAGAAGGCGTAGGTCGACTCCGGGAAGCAGTTCATCGAGCGTGCCCTCCTAGGCTCTCGCGCAGACGTCGACGGGCGCGGAAGAGGAGGGTCCCGACCTGGCCCTTCGAGGTGCCGAGGAGCTCGGCGATGGCTGCATAGTCGAGCTCGGCGAAGTGGCGCAGCACGAGCGGCAGTCGGTAGCGGGAGGGCAGATGGTCGATGGCACGGAGCAGGGCGCGGCGCTCCTCGTCGCGCACCATCTGCGCGAGGGGCGACGGCCCGCGGTCGGCCAGGTCGTCGGGGTCCGCACCGGAATCGTCGAAGAGACGCTTCTCGGTGGAGCGGCGACGCACCAGATCGATGCAGTGGTGCGCGGCGATGCCGAGGATCCAGGAGCGGAACGGGCGCGCCGGGTCGTAGCTCTCCAGGGCGCGGCCCGCGCGCAGGAAGGTCTCGCCGACGGCCTCCTGCGCGGCTGTCTCGTCGCCCAGCATGCGCCGGCAGAGGCGTCCCACGTCCGCCTCCCAGGTGCGGAACACCTCGCCGAACGCGTCCGAGTCGCCGGCCCGGGCGCGCTCCAGGGCAGACCGCTGCGGGTCCTGGCTCATGCGGGATCCGTCCCCCGGGGTCGTGCGTAGCGCGGGGAACTGCAGGATCAAGCCCATGGAGAAGGCGGCGGATGCGGTCTGGCTCAACGGAATCGCTCCCAGAGGCGGGGTCCGATCCGGGGCCCCTACCCTTTCTACGTTCGAGCCGGCGTGAAGGTCTATAGCGAAGAGAAGGAAGGGCTCGATGCGGGCGCGATCATCGGCGCCGAGGATACGGGCGTCATCGCCAGCCGCGACGTGGACGCGGTGCTCTCCTCCGACGCGGATTGCGTCATCTACTGCCCCCTGCCGTGGGACCCGAATGACATCTGCCAGCTGCTCGAGGCCGGCAAGAACGTCGTCACCCCCTGCCCCTACTTCTACCCCTTCGTCCAGAGTCCGGAGATTGCCGATCAGATCGACGCGGCGGCGAAGAAGGGCGGGGTGGCCTTCCTCGCATCCGGCTGCAACCCGGGCGGCATCGCCGAGCGCTTCCCCCTGACCTTCAGCGGCTGGTGCAAC
>JANQFA010000023.1 GCA_028278065.1 Myxococcota bacterium | reverse complement strand
GGCGACCGAGAGGGGAGGGCCGGGCAGCGAGGGAACGAACGGAAAGCGGGCGTCTCGCGCACTCGTCAAGGGGACCTCCGATCGCTCTGCCACACCCAGTGCGGACCACCCCGGCGAGCGACCCGCTCGGGCCGGCGCCGCGCGTGCACCTTGCGCGCCACCGCCTCCGAGGCGGGGTTCTCCTCGTGGATCAACGAGATGATGCGATCCCGATCGGTCGCCCGGAAGCCGTGCTCGAGACAGGCACGGCCCGCTTCGGTGGCCAGACCGCGCCCAGGTCGGCGCGGACGTGCCAGCCGACCTCCAGCTCGGCGATGCCGTCCACCTCCTGGAGGGTGAGCCCGCAGTCTCCGACCAGCTCGCCGCTCTCGGCCAGCTCGAGGCCCCACAGCCCGAACCCGTGCTCGGCGTACAGCTCGCCGTTGCGCTGGAGCCGGTCCAGCGCCGCGGCTTCGTCGGTCAACGCCGGATAGAAACGTCGCGCGTCCGGGTCCGCGAAGAAGCGGAGCGTCTCCCGGGCGTCCTCGGGCACGAGCAGCCGGAAGCGCAGGCGCGACGTCGGCGGGGGGAGGGCGTCCACCCGGAGAATCTACCACCACCCGCGCACGCGGGTCCCGCCTAGGGCGAGATTCCGAGCACCGTGGCCACGTCGTTGCGGAGCAGCACCGGCACCAGGAGGCCGGTGCTGTAGATGTTGCGCACGTTCTGGTCCGCATCCACGAGGAAGACCTTGAGGACGTGCTCCAGGCGTCCGCTGTCCGACCCGTCGGCGTTCGTCACCGGCAGGACGGTCTGCCCGAAGTCGGCGAGGACGGGCTTCAGCGTCTCGGCGTTCGCCGCCGTCAGG
This sequence comes from Myxococcota bacterium, assembly GCA_028278065.1. GTDB lineage: Bacteria > Myxococcota_A > UBA9160 > UBA9160 > JAFDET01 > JAFDET01. The sequence continues at coordinate 31,009 of JANQFA010000023.1, read as the reverse complement.
AAGTTCCAGCGCCCGCGCGGCTCCATGTGCTTGCGCAGCTCGGCCATTCGCGCGGGATCGTCGGCCTCGGGATCGAAGCTCACCGTGACCAGCCGCGTGCGGCGGGAGAGGTCAGGAGTCTCGGCCAGGATGCGGTCGAGGCGTCGCAGGGTCGCCAGAGCGAGCGGGCAGGCCTCGTGGCAGCGGCCGTAGACGAAGGACACCAGCGCCGCCTCGCCCGCCGCGAGGCCGAGCACGGGCGCACGCTCGCCGTCCGCGTCGAGGAGCCAGTGCTCGCTCACCTGCTGGATCACCGGGAGCGTGTAGCTCCCCGGCGGCGGCGGCTCGAAGAGCGGCGGAGGCTCCGGCGGCGCCTCGTGGGCGGTGGCGACACCACCCACGAGCAGAGCCGCCAGGAGCCCTGCCTCCCACCGCATCAGCGCGCCCGGGCCACCTGTCCCGACTGCAGCGGGGCGTCGCCGAAACGCATGATGTGGGGCCGGCCGAGCTCGAGGGCCTTGAAGTCCACCTCGAAGGTGGGGGTGAGGGCTGCGCCGTCCCAGGTGTAGGCCTTCAGGAACTGGTCGTTCAACGCGCCGGTCTTGTCCCAGTTGGCCAGGAGCGAGGTGGTGAAGTAGACGCGCTTCCCGTCCCACGACTGGGAGACCATGTTGAGCTGGTTGCCGATCTTCTTCTCGAGGACCAGCTTGGGCGCGCGCGGCTCGGAAACGTCGAACACGCGCGTCGTCCCGTCCATGAAGCTGTCCACGAAGAGGAACTTGTCATCCGAGGAGATGCTGATGTCGACGGGCAGCGGAATCGTCGACGGATCGCCGATGGGCGCCAGGTCCACGGCCTCGAAGCTGCCGTCGTCCTTGCGGAAGATCCCCCAGAGCCGGCTGGTCAGGGCGGTGGTGGTGAACGCGTAGTGATGACGCGGCTGGAGAGCCCAGCGGATCTCGAGAGGCGCCCCCGGCACCTCGAGCACCTGCAGCGGCTTCATCGCGTGGTAGTCCCAGACGACGACCTCGTTCCCGAAGTTCTTCATCGCCGCCTCGTCGGTCATGAGCTTGGGAAGCTCGCGCATGTAGTTGGCCTTGCCGGTGAACGACGAGGTGAGCATCCGGTTCAGGGCCACGTTGACCCGGGCGTCGTAGCCATAGGGCGCCTCGTCCGGCATCCAGGTGGTCCGGACGTAGCGACCCTCGTTGCTGTACTCCACGATCCCGGTGCGGCCGCCGCGGTCGTGCGCATTGGAGAGCCCGGTGATCAGCATCCGACCGGGCAGCGCGTAGAAGGTATGGGGCCCCACCACGCCGCCGCTGGCCTCGACGAAGTCGTCGATCTTGCGCGCCAGCTTGGGGCGCGAGGGATCCGTCGCGACGTCGAAGACGTAGATCATGCTCGAATCGAGGCCGCCCACCCAGAGACGCGAGCGATCGTCGTTGAAGCCGCCGTGGTGGGCCTCGCCGCGCTCGCCCACCGAGAACACCGAGACCACCTTCCCGTAGTCCGGTCGCGCCGGATTCGTGCCGATGGTGACGAGCTTGTCCTGCTCGTCGCCCCACCCCTTCACTCCCAGGGTCCAGACGTAGACGTAGTCCTCCTGCCCGGTCACCTTGGGCAGGTACGGCGACTGACAGGTCTCGTCGGCGCGAACGCCGCCGGCCGACAGGCCCAGCACGGCCAGGCAGAGCATCACGATGGTGGGTCGATGCATGGGAAGCCCTCCTCCTCGGGGCGATTATCGTACCATCGGGCGGCCGGCGGTGTGATGCCGGCCACGCCATGCCCGAGCTTCCCGACGTCACCCTGTACGTGGAGCACCTGGCGCGCCGGGTGGGCGGAGCCCCCCTGGAGGGGCTGCGAATCCCGAGCCTCTCGCTCCTGCGGACGGTCGAGCCTCCGGCGTCGGAGGCCGTGGGCCGCCGCGTCGTGGGCGTGTCCCGCATGGGGAAGCGAGTGGTGCTGTCCTTCGAGGAGGGCCTCCACTTCGTCATCCACCTGATGATCGCGGGCCGCCTCCGCTGGAAGAAGCCGGGCGCAGCGCTGCCGCGACGCCTCGGCCATGCCGCCTTCGACTTCGAAGCCGGCACCCTGCTGCTGACGGAGGCCGGCACCCGCAAGCGGGCCTCGCTGCACGTGGTCCGGGGGCAGGCGGACCTGGAGGCCCTCGACCCGGGCGGGATCGAAGTCCTGGGCTGCGACCTGGACGCCTTTCGCGAACGCCTGTTGCGCGGAAACCACACCCTGAAGCGCGCGCTCACCGATCCCCGCCTCTTCTCGGGGATCGGCAACGCCTACTCCGACGAGATCCTCCACGCCGCCCGGCTCTCGCCGGTGAAGCTCACCTCGCGTCTGGAAGACGGGGAGACCGAGCGGCTCTGGTCGGCCACACAGGAGATCCTCGACGCGTGGACGCAGCGCCTGCGCGAGGAGGCCGGCGATTCGTTCCCGGAGAAGGTCACGGCGTTCCGCGCGGGCATGGCGGTCCATGGACGTCATCGCAAGCCCTGCCCGGACTGCGGGTCTCCCGTCCAGCGGATCGTCTACGCCTCCAACGAGACGAACTACTGCGCCGCCTGCCAGACCGGCGGCAAGGTGCTGGCCGACCGGGCCCTGTCGCGGCTGCTGAAGAAGGACTGGCCGCGTACGATCGAGGAGATGGAGGAGCTTCGCGGCACGCGCTGAAGTCGTACCCTCCCGCCGTGCTGCGCCGCTCCATCGTCGCCTGTGCCTCGATCGTCCTCGTCGCCGGGAGCCTCGCGTGCCCGCGCGAAGAGATCGTCGAGCCCCTGGCGACCGGGGAGACCGCTGCGCCGGATCCCACGAGTCACGACCCGGACCAGCCTCCCCACGCACATCCCGAGATCGTCGCAATGCTGCGCGAGGATCGCGCCGCCAGCCGCCACCCCTCCGACGGCGGCGGCCGGGCCTGGCTGGAGGGCGAGAGCCGCGCCACCGCCCTCACCCCCGGACGCTGGACCGTCGTCTACGAGGCCGGCCCGCTGGGCGTCGCCGAGGGCGGCACCGTCTTCCTGATGACCTCGCCCTTCTGGGGCTGGAGCACCCCCCAGACCGAGGACCCGACCCGGCACGGCTACACCGAGGTAGCCAGCGACGCCGAAGGCGTCGTGCTGGAGACCGCGACCCTGGACGCCCAGCTCCTCGGCGCGACCGTCTCGGGGCGCGCGTTGCGCCCGGGCGAACGGATCCGCTTCGTGTTCGGCGCCGGCCCGGCCCAGGCCGGTGCCGATCGCTTCGCCGAGCGCGAGGAGCGCTTCTGGGTGGCCGTCGACGGGGACGGCGACGGCGTGCGCAAGATCCTGGCGGACTCGCCACGCATCGACGTGGCGGCGGGACCGCCCGCGCGTCTGCTCCTCACCCTGCAGAGCACCGCTCGACCCGGCGCGAGCGCGCGACTCACGGCGGCCCTGCTCGACTCCACGGGCAGCATCGTGCGCGACGCCGGCGGCCGGGTCGTGCTCGAGCCGCTGCCCGCGGGCCTCTCCGGGGCGGCCGCGATCGACCTGCCGGCGAGCGGCGGCGCCGCCGCCGACGTGTCGCTGCGGGTCACGGAAAAGGGGATCTACCGGCTGGTGGGCCGGCTCGGCGAGCTCTCGGCGACGTCCAATCCACTCGTGGTGGACGACGGGCCGCGCGTCCTCTGGGCGGACCTGCACGGCCACTCCCACCTCTCCGACGGCACCGGAACCCCGGAAGACTGGTTCGCCTACGCGCGCGACGTGGCCGCCCTCGACGTAGCCGCGCTCACCGACCACGACCACTGGGGCGTGCTCTTCCTGGACGAACGGCCCGACCTCTGGACGAGGATCCGCGAGACGGTGCAGCGCTTCCACGAGCCCGGACGCTTCGTCGCGCTGCTCGGCTACGAGTGGACGAGCTGGATCCACGGACACCGCCACGTCCTCTACTTCGGCGAGGAGGGCGCCGTGCACAGCTCGCTGGACGAGGCGACGGACGATCCGCGTGAGCTCTGGGCCGCCCTGGCGGGCGTGCCCGCGCTGACCTTCGCCCACCACTCGGCCGGAGGCCCGATCCCGACCAACTGGGCCATTCCTCCCGACCCCACCTTCGAGCCCGTGACCGAGGTGGTCTCGGTGCACGGCAGCAGCGAGGCCCTCGACTCGCCTGGGGTCATCTACTCGCCGATCCGCGGGAACTTCGTGCGCGACGTGCTCGACCGGGGCGTGCGCCTCGGCTTCGTCGGCAGCGGTGACGGACACGACGGACATCCGGGCCTGGCCCACCTGGCGGCCACGTCGGGCGGCCTCGCGGCGATCCTCGCCCCGGAGGCGAGCCGCGACGCCGTGCTCGGCGCCCTGCGCGCACGCCGCAGCTACGCCACGAACGGACCGCGCATCGTGGTGCGCACCCTGCTCGCGGGACAGGGCATGGGTGGCGAGGTATCGGCGGCTGCCCTGACCGGGAGGCCCATCCTGCGCATCCACGTGTCGGCGCCCGGGGAGATCAGCGAGATCCACATCGTGCGCAGCGGGAGCGTGGTCGCGAGGTTCGAGGCCCGCCTCAAGCGCGACATCGGCATCGAGGCGCCTCTCGAGGACCTCCGACCCGGCGAGTACGTCTACGTGCGGGTGGTGCAGGTGGGTGGAGGCGCGGCCTGGACCAGCCCCTTCTTCGTCACGGAGTAGGTTCGCGCTCCGCGAAGAGCAGATCGGCCTCGTAGGCGGCGAGCCCGTCGTAGGCCGGGAAGCGCGGCCGCCCCTGCACGGCGTCCCGGTCCGGGAGCGGAGTCGCGGCGGTCTCCCCGAGCAGGCGCTCCACGAACCGGCGCAGCGCGTCCAGCGGACGAGCGGCGCCGTCGACCAGCTTGCGCGGGTCGAAGCGGTCCGAGCGCAGGCGCACCACCTGGAGCGGGCGCTCGCGGTCCTCGCCCAGGTTCAGCACCAGATCCACCAGCAGCACGGGTCGCTCGCGGCCCTCCACGCGGACCGCTGCCGCCGCGAGCGCGTCGATTCGATCGAAACGAAGCCGGGTCTTGCCCCGGCCGTCCACGTCGAGGGAGAGCGAGTCGTCCCGCAGCCGGAGCGGTACGGCCGTCATCACCTTCAGCGGGCGAAGCGCCGGCGCGGGTTCGGACCGCACCGGGGGCGCCCCCATCTCCGGGCCGCGCTCCGCAGCCGCGCTCCGGCCCTCGTCGAGCGAGACGTTCCCCCACTCGTCCGGCCCGCCCTCGGTGACCGGCGCAGCGTCCTGGGCGAGGGCAGCCGGATCGAACATCCGGGGCTCGCTGCCGGCGGCCGGCCCCGAGGTGGCCGAGGGCTCGGCGATCTCGGGAACCGGAGGCGGCAGCGAGGCGGTGTCGGACGTCAGATCGGTGGACCCGCCCGGCGCCAGCGATCCCGTGTCGGCTTCGGCGCCCGCAACGTCCAGGCCGAGAGCGTCCAGGTCGAGGCCATCCAGATCCAGGTCATCGAGATCCACGCCCGCGAGCTCGTCGACCGGGGCCTCGAGGGAGCCGAGGCCTCCGCTGCGCTCGAGGGCGGTCGGCGTCGCTGCGGACTCGGGATCGGCGGCCGCCACCATCGTGGGCTCGACGATCATCGCGTCGGGATCGGCCTCGGCCGTCGGCGGCGACGGCTGCGGCATGGACTCCGGGTTCGACGCGGCGGACGCGGGCGGGGCCAGCTCGGTCGCCGGATCGATCCCGGCTGCCTCCATCTCCATGTCCAGCGGGTCCAGCGCGGTCGGATCCAGCTCGCCGGGCTCCGGCGGCGCGGGGTCCCCCAGCTCCTCGAGCAGACGGCGGGCCGCGGCATCCTCGTCGGGACTCCCGCCCACGGCCAGGCGCGCGGCCTCGACGCAGACCGCCGGGTCGAGCTCGCGGGCCTTGCGGGCGACGCCCAGTGCGATCGACGGCGTGATCTCGGGAGATCCCAGACAGCGCCGCAGGATGTCTCCGCAGAGCGAGGGGTGGCCGGCCTCGGCCATCTCCGGCCCGAGCCGCAGAGCCAGGGCGGGGTCGATCGTCAGCGACTCGCCACGCTGGGTGAACTCCATCCAGTGCTGCACCGCCAGCTCGTTCTGCCCCTCGCGCAGCTCCGAGCGGATCAGGCGCAGGAACCCCGGAGCGGCTTCCGCTGCGCGGCCGAGAGCGACGGCCGCATCCCAGAATGCCTGCGCGGCCTCGCGGTTCCTGGGATCCCGTCGCACCTCGCGCTGGAGCTGAGCGAACGCGGACTCCGCATCGCCTCCTTCGAGCGCCACCATCGCCGCCTCGACCCCGTCGTTGGACACCGCGCCGATCTTGCGATCGACCACCGAGTCCATCCAGCGCTCCTCGATCTTCAGCACGCGCAGCGCGGTGGCGGTCAGCGCACCGAACGTGAAGCCGCCGACGTGGGCCCAGTAGGCGACGCCGCCTCCGCCCATCGGATTGACCGCCTCGGTGAGGTGAGCCGCCAGGAACTCGCCGGCGAACCAGAGCGGCATCATCAGCCAGGCCGGGGCGGAGAAGGTGAAGCCGAAGAAGACCAGCCAGCAGAGGTAGCGAAGCTTGGCGTTCCAGAAGCGGATCAGGAACGCGCCCATGCAGCCCGCCACCGCACCCGACGCCCCGACCAGCGGGGTGGTGAGCTCCGGGAAGCGGCTCATGAAGAGGCCGGCACCCGCCAGTCCGGCGAGCAGGTAGAACGCCAGGTAGACCGGGCGACCCCACTTGTCCTCGATGAACGGGCCGGTGAGGAACAGGAGCAGCATGTTGCCCAGCAGGTGCATCCAGCCGCCGTGGATGAACATGTATCCGAACGCCCCGACGAAGGTGGGTGCGGAGGCGACCAGGCCCCAACGGAAGAACGGGTGCGACTCCTTCACGCGGGTCGCGCTGGCGACCCGCGCGTCGAGCTCTTCCTGCTGCTCGGCCAGGATGAAGTCCGGCAGCACCAGCTCCCCGGCCTGGCGGCGCATCTCGATCAGGAGCTCGCGCTGCTCTTCCCAGTCCTCGCCCAGGAAGGGCTCCAGATCGTCGGGAGGCACCAGGTAGGGATGCTCCACGAAGTACTCGACCGACGTCTTCAGCTCGTCCGCGTAGCGGCGCGCGATCTCGTGATGGGTAGAGTTGGTGTAGAGGAAGGCGCCGAGGCACAGCGCCATGAGGGCGTAGGTCACCCACGGGTTGCGCCGCACGGTACCGGAGTCGTGGCCGATGGGTATGAGCATGGGTCCCCGCGGAGGTCCACATCCAACAGCGGCACCCCGACAGCGGATCTGTAGACGCCGGCTGGGGTTTCCGGTCGTGACGGTGGGGATTCCCCGCGTCGCGGTCCTGATTCCGGTACGGGACGCGGAGGCCACCCTCTCCGCCTGTCTGGAGAGCCTGCGCAGGCAGGCCCTCACGCGCTGGGAGTGCGTGCTCGTGGACGACGGCTCACGGGACGGAAGCGCGCAGCTCGCCGCCGCCGCGGCAGCGGCCGATCCGCGCTTCCGGGTGCTGCGCAGGCCTCCGCGGGGAATCGTGGCCGCGTTGAACGACGGGCTCCGTGCCTGCCGCGCTCCCTGGGTGGCGCGCATGGACGCCGACGACCTGATGCACCGCGAGCGGCTCGCCCGACAGCTGGCCGCTCTCGAGGCGGACCCGACCCTCGCCGGCGTCGGATGCCATGTGCGCCTCTTCCCGCGCACGGACCTGGGCGAGGGAATCCGCGCCTACGAGGACTGGCTGAACGCGGTGGACGGGCCCGAGGCCGTGGCGCGCGAGGCCTTCGTCGAGTGCCCCATCGCCCACCCTACCCTCGTTGCGCGTCGCGACACCCTGCTGCACCACCGCTGGCGCGACACGCCGTGGCCCGAGGACTACGACCTGGTGCTGCGCCTGCTGGCCTCGGGCGAACGCCTGGGAGTGGTGCCGGAGCGACTCCTCTCCTGGCGGCAGGGGGAGGGCCGGCTCTCACGTCGCGACCCGCGCTACGGCATCGATCGATTCACCGCCTGCAAGGCCGCCTTCCTCGCCTGGGGCTTCCTGCTCGAGACCCCTGAGTACATCCTCTGGGGCTACGGTGGAACGGGGCGCGCCCTGCGCCGCGCGCTGGCGCGCCTGGAGCGACACCCCACACACATCGTCGAGCTGCACCCTGGCCGCCTCGGACAGACGATCCACGGCGCCCCCGTCGTCGGCCCCGAGGCGCTCGCCACCCTTCCCCGTCGACCGATCGTCGCCTCGGTCTCCGGCAGGGGCCCGCGCGCGCAGATCCGGGCGCGTCTCGCGAGCATGGGCTTCGTCGAGGGAAGCGACTTCGTCGTCGCAGCCTGAGTCCGAGGCGTAGCCCGGAGTCGCTCGGGGGTCAGAACTCGGCTTGGCCCGGAGTCGCTCGGGGGATCAGAACTCGGCGTAGCCCGGCACGCGCGGGAATGGGATCACGTCGCGGATGTTCGCCATGCCCGTGGCGAACTGCACGAGGCGCTCGAAGCCGAGACCGAATCCTGCGTGGGGCACGCTGCCGTAGCGGCGCAGGTCGAGGTACCACCAGTAGTCCTCTTCGGGGAGCCCGGCCTCGGCGATGCGCCTGCGCAGCACGTCCAGGCGGTGCTCGCGCTGGGATCCGCCGACGATCTCGCCCACCCGCGGGACCAGCACATCCATCGCGCGCACGGTGCGCCCATCGTCGTTCTCGTACATGTAGAAGGCCTTCACCGCGGATGGGTAGTCGGTGACCACCAGGGGCCGCCCCACCTTCTCCTCGGCGAGGTAGCGCTCGTGCTCGCTCTGCAGATCCATCCCCCAGCGCACCGGGTGCTCGAAGTCGCGGCCGCTCCTCTCCAGGAGCGCGACGGCCTCGCCGTAGTCGAGGCGTTCGAAGTCCGACTCGGCGACGTGGCGCAGGCGGTCGACGACGCCCGGGTCGATGCGCTGATCGAAGAAGGCCATGTCGTCGGGCCGCTCGTCGAGGATGCGCGTCAGCACGAAGCGCAGGAAGTCCTCGGCCAGCGCGACGAGCTCGTCGAGATCGCAGAAGGCCAGCTCCGGCTCGACCATCCAGAACTCGGCCAGATGCCGGCTGGTGTTGGAGTTCTCGGCGCGGAAGGTGGGCCCGAACGTATAGACGCGCTCCAGGGCGAGGGCGGCGATCTCCGCCTCGAGCTGCCCCGACACCGTGAGGCGTGCATCGCGCCCGAAGAAGTCGCGGCCGCCCGCGATCTCGAACATCTCACCGGCACCCTCCGCGTCGGAGGTCGTGATCACCGGAGACTGGAGCTGGATGAAGCCGCGCTGGTGGAAGAAGTCGTGGATGGCACGGGCGGCCTCGTGGCGCACGCGCAGGACGGCGCCGAAGGTGTTGGTGCGCGGGCGCAGGTGGGCGATCGTGCGCAGGAACTCGAAGGAGTGGCGCTTCTTCTGTAGCGGGTAGTCGTCGTCGACGGCGCCCACCAGCACCACCTGCTCCGCGTGCACCTCGAATCGCTGGCCCTTGCCGGGGGACTCGCGCAGCTCCCCGGTGACCTCCACCGCGGCTCCCGTGCCGAGTTGCCGGACGGTTTCCTCGTACCCGGGCAGCTCGGGCGGAGCGACGGCCTGGAGGGTCGCGAAGCCCGACCCGTCGGAGATCTCCAGGAACGAGACGCTCTTCCCGTGACGCACGGTGCGCAGCCAGCCGCGCACGCGCACCGTTCCGCCGGGCTGCTCGCGCGCAAGCAGGTCCGCGATCCGCTGGACGCCGCTCACGTCGCCCCGCGATCGAGCATGCCGAGGAGCGCCTCGCCCCGCTCCAGGAGCCGCTCGGCTGCATCGGCAGCGAACGTGGACATCAGCACCTCGTAGGCGCGGTGGGCTCCCGGGTCCGCGAAGTCGTCCGCGTGAGGAAGATAGCGGAGCCAGCCGTTGGCGATTCCGATCACGCAGGCGAGCGATGACCCCAGACGCGAGCGCCACGCTCGCCCGACCGCCGTGGTGGGCTCGAGCGGCAGCCCCAACAGCGCGGCGTCGCCGAGGCGGAGCACCTGCACCTCCACCGCCGGCGCGAGCCCGCCCGCAAAGCGCGCGGCGGTTCGGTCGCGCAGATAGGTGCGCACGCGGGCGCGCACCTCGCGGCACAGCTCGGCGGGGAGATCGCGGGTGCGCTCCTCGACCGCCGCGAAGAGCGCGCCGGTACCCAGCTCCACGTCGGCGGGAAGACCGAGGGCTTCGTAGGCCTCGACGCGCAGCGCCTCCAGGTGGCTGCGCAACGCCTCCTCGCCCCCTGCGGCTCCGTGTACCGGCAGCGTGAGCCGCGCCGAGGCCGCGCCGACCGTCGCGTTCGGCGAGGTCTTGGCGTCGCTCGCCGCCTCCACCACGACCGCGCCGAGCTCGCGCCCGAGCGCCTCCATCTCGTCGAAGCCCACCCCCACGCTCTGTCCGTCGACCGCGAGGTCCATGAGGCCACGGGTGCGCGGGTCGATGTCCGCGTGGGAGGCGGGCGCGAAGAGCGCCAGGGCGCCGGGGAACGCCTCCTCGACCGCGCGACTCGCCGCGCCGGGCCAGTCCGCCGAGTAGATGAGGTTGTCGTGGCCCAGCACCGTCGGATGGCAGCCGTGCAGGTAGAGCACCGCCAGCGGCGAGCCGCCCCTCGAGTCGATGCGCACCACGACCACCCCGGGATCGAGCGGGCCCTCGGCCCGCCGGCGATTCCGCCCGATGCGCACCTCGCCCCGCGTCGTGCCGACCCGGGCCGGAACCGCGTCGGCGTGGGCGCGCGCGGCCGCCTCGACGGCGGCCTCGAGCAGCGGCTCCACCCAATGGGGCGCCCCTCCCCCACCGAGCAGCGCGCCCAGGCCCGTCTCGGGACCGGAGTGGGTGTGGATGCAGCCCACCAGGACGCGCCCCACGGACACGCCCGTGCGCGCCGCGATCTCGGCCTTCACCCAGGCTGCCTGGGATGGGGCGATCAGGCACACGTCCAGCTCCACGAGGAGCGCCTCGCGCGCGCCCCCCGCCTCGTCGCCCACGTAGAGCGCGCGTGCGTAGAGCGGATCGTGCATCCCCCGGGCCGTGCCCACCCGCGCGCCGTAGCCCATCATCGGAATGTCGAGCGGGGGGTCCAGGCTGACACGCGCGGCACCGGCAACCAGGCTCATCCGGGGATGATGGACAAACCCTCCCGGTCGTGACAACCTCCGCCAGCCGAAGGGGCCTCGCGGACGGCGAGCCCGCACGGGAGAGAGGTCGACGTGGACGACGAGCGGATTCTGAGCGACCGCCGCAAGGCCCTCGAGGACGAGTTCTTCGCCAAGGAGAACGAGCGGCTGCGCGAGAGGCTGCAGGAGAGGTCCGAGCTCTCCGACGTGAAGGAGGAGCTCCAGCAGGTCACCGGCATCCAGGACGAGGCCATCCTCGACCGCCTGGCCGAGCTCGGCGTCAAGGCCGACACGCTGGCCGCGATCTCGCTCGTGCCCCTGGTGGAGGTGGCCTGGGCGGACGGGAGGCTCCAGGAGAACGAGAAGGGAGCCCTCCTCTCGGCCGCGAGGGACGCGGGGATCGACCAGCGCCATCCCGCCTACGAGCTCTTCGACAACTGGATGATCCACCGCCCGGCTCCGCAGATGCTCGACGCGTGGGTCGCCTACGTGCGCGGGCTCTCGGCCCACCTCGACGCGGAGCAGCGGAGCGACCTGCGCGAGAAGCTGCTGGGCCGCGCGCGCCAGGTCGCCCGGGTCGCCGGGGGCTTCCTGGGCCTCGGGAAGCGGGTCTCCGCCGAGGAGGAAGCCGTCCTCGGCATGCTGGAGCGCGCTTTCGACGCCGAGTAGTCGGGCGCGCCGTGGCACGACCCGCACCCTCGCCCGCTGAGCCCGGAGGGCGGGTCGATCCTCGGATCCTGGGGGCCGTCGTCGCGGCCATCGCCGTGCGGCTCCCGCTCTGGATGCTGTGGCCCGAGGACGGCTGCGTCGCCGACGAGTGCGACTACCTGGCCACGGCGCGCGGCGTCGCCGAGGGCCGCGGCCTGCTGCCCGTCCACACCTGGGTCTGGTCCCCCGCGTATCCCTACCTGCTCGCGCTCTCCGAACGGGCCGTCGGAGACCCCTTCGCCATCCGTTGGCTCCAGGTCGCGGTCGCCGGCGCGACCGTCTGGCTGCTGGGTCGAGTGGCCACGCGCGTCGCCGGCCGCGAGGCCGGACTGGCGGCCGCCTGGATCTACGCGCTCCATCCCACCCTCGCCTTCTTCGCCGCGCGGATCTGGACCGAGACGCTCTACGGATCGGCGCTGGTGGCGAGCGTGCTCGCCCTCGCGTGGGCCAGGGAGGGAGCCTGGCCACGAGCCATCCTGCCCGGTGCGCTCCTCGGGGTCGCGGTGCTCTTCCGCGGCATCGCCGTCTACCTGCTTCCGCTCTTCGCCGTGGCGAGCGCCTGGCCGGGGCGCGGCGTCTCGCCCGATCGGACCTACGGATGGGCGCGCGCGGGAGTGCTCATGGCCGCCGCTCTCACGATCGTGGCGCCGTGGTCTCTGCACGCGTCGGGGCGCTTCGGCGGCTTCGTGGTCTCGGACACCACCCTCGGTCGCATGATGTACCTCGGCAACAACACCTTCGCCCCGCGCAACTTCGATCTCGGGACCGGACGACGCATGCGCGACCTCGATGCCGAGGAGCAGGCGCGCGGCCGCCCGAGCTGCGACCGCGACCTGCCGCCGGCCGCGCACCGATCCTGCGAGCTGCGCAACGGCCTGGAGTGGATCCGCAGCCATCCCGGCCAGTTCGTGGCTCGAGTCCCGCTGCGGGCCGCCGACCTCCTGAATCCCAACTCGTTCCTCACCCGACACGCGCGCCTGGGACGCTATCCGGGCATGCCCGAGGCCGTCGTCAGCGGCCTCTCCATCGCGGTCGTGCTGGCCAGCTTCACGGTGATCCTGGGCGGGCTCGCCGGCGCCTGGGCCTGGACGCGCGACCCGGTGACCGGCCTGGTGGTGGCCGTGAGCGCCCTCCACGTCGTGGCCGTGCTCGGCCTCGCCGGACTCACCCGCTACCGGGTGCCGTGGGAGACCCTGTGGATCGTCTTCGCGGCCGCCTCCCTGGCACGTCCCCGGCACACCCTGGCGACGGTCCGCCGGAGCGCGACGGCGACGAGCGGGTGCATCGCCACCCTGATCGTGGTAGCGGCACTGATGCTCTGGCACCTGCCGACGGGGTTTCGCGGCTAGGAGCCGGCGTCCTGCCCGGCCAGGCCGAGTCCGCGCAGGGCGCTGCGGATCTCGTCGAGGATGGCGGGGTCGTCGATGGTCGGCGGGACCGGCCCGTCCTCCCCGTCGGCGATCCTGCGCATGGCGCCGCGCAGGACCTTGCCCGAGCGCGTCTTCGGCAGGCGCTCGACCACGCAGGCCTGCTTGAACGAGGCGACCGGACCCACCTGCTCGCGCACCAGCCCGATCCCCTGGCGCACCACTTCTCCGGGATCCGTCGCGCAACCCGCCTTGAGCACCAGCAGGCCCACGGGGACCTGCCCCTTGAGCTCGTCGGCCGCCCCGAAGACGGCGCACTCGGCCACGTCCGGATGGCCCGCCAGCACCTCCTCGAGGCGCCCGGTCGAGAGCCGGTGGCCCGCCACGTTGATGATGTCGTCGGTGCGGCTCATGATCCAGAGGTAGCCGTCCTCGTCGGCATGACCGGCATCTCCCGTCTGGTAGAAGCCGGGAAAGCGCTCCAGGTAGGCGGCGCGAAAGCCCGCGTCGTCGTTCCAGAGGGTGGGCAGGCATCCGGGTGGAAGCGGCAGGCGCAGCACGATGTTCCCCGTCTCGCCCGGGCCGACCTCGGCGCCCTCGTCGTCGAGCACGCGCACGTCGTAGCCCGGCACCACGCGGGTGGGTGAGCCGCGCTTGACCGGCTGCGGCTCGATCCCCATGCAGTTGGCCGCCACCGGCCAGCCGGTCTCGGTCTGCCACCAATGGTCGATCACCGGAACGCCCAGCGCCCCCTCGCACCAGGCCACGGTGTCCGGATCGGCGCGCTCCCCGGCGAGGAAGAGGGTGCGGAAACGCGAGAGATCGTGGCGGGCCGGGAGCGCCGCCTCCGGGTCCTCACGCTTGATCGCGCGCAGCGCCGTCGGCGCCGTGAACAGGGTCTCGACCGAATGCTCCGCGCAGACACGCCAGAACGCGGCCGCATCCGGAGTGCCCACCGGCTTTCCCTCGTAGAGAATCGAGGTGCAGCCGTGCAGCAGCGGCGCGTAGACGATGTAGGAGTGGCCCACCACCCAGCCGATGTCCGACGCCGCCCAGTAGACCTCGCCGGGCTCCACGCCGTACACGTTGCGCATGCTCCAGCAGAGCGCCACCGCGTGGCCGCCGTTGTCGCGCACGACTCCCTTGGGCACACCGGTGGTGCCGCTCGTGTACAGGATGTAGAGGGGATCGGTGGCGGCGACGGGCACGCAGTCCGCCGGGGTCGCACCGGACACGGCGTCGTTCCAGTCGAGGTCGCGGGCGGGGTCCAGCTCGGCACGGCTCTCCGGGCGCTGGAGCACGACGCAGCGCTCGGGCTTCGCTCGGCAGAGCGCCAGGGCCCCGTCCAGGAGCGGCTTGTACTCGACGATCCGTCCTGGCTCGATCCCGCAGGAGGCGGCCAGAACCACCCGCGGCCGCGCATCGTCGATGCGCTTGGCGAGCTCCTCGGCGGCGAAGCCCCCGAAGACGACGGAGTGCACGGCGCCGATCCGGGCACAGGCCAGCATCGCCATCACCGACTCCGGCACCATCGGCATGTAGACGAGGACCCGATCTCCCTTCTCGACGCCGAGCCGGCGCAACGCGCCCGCGAGCTGCGCGACGCGGTCGCGAAGCTCGCCATAGCTGAAGCGCGCGGCGCTCCCGGTGACGGGGCTGTCGTAGATCAGGGCAAGCCGCTCCCCGAGCCCTGCCTCGACGTGGCGATCGAGCGCGTTCCAGGCCGTGTTCAGCTCGCCTCCGGGAAACCAGCGCACCAGGGGTGCGCGCGAGTCGTCGAGCACCCGATCCCAGCGGCGCAGCCAGTGGATCTCCTCGGCGGCCTCGGCCCAGAACGACTCGGGATCCGCGAGCGACCGCGCATGCAGCTCGTCGAGCTTCGACACGTCACCTCCTCCGCGAGTAGGAGCCCGCCTCCGGCTGGCGCTTCGCGCACCACGGGCAGA
Organism: Myxococcota bacterium; assembly: GCA_028278065.1. GTDB lineage: Bacteria > Myxococcota_A > UBA9160 > UBA9160 > JAFDET01 > JAFDET01. Next base: position 15,921 of record JANQFA010000023.1, on the reverse strand, counting down.
AGCGCCAGTAGCGACGTGAGATCGGCCAGCGACAGCGGCCGCAGCGACCGTGCAGGTCGGGATGGCTCCACAGGCGTCCGGGCTTGCGCTTGCACAGGGGGCAGTAGCGCATGAAGGGCTGGAGCTGACCCTCGCAGCCGCGGCGCGCGCAGCGCCGCTCGGCCTTGGGATCGTGGCGCGGCTTCCGACCGTTGGACTGGAAGCGGCCGGCGTGGCACCAGGGGCAGCAGTTCCACTCGGGCCGGACTCCGCGCTCGCACTCCGGACAGGCCAGGGGATACGCGGTGACCTCGAGGAACGACTGCTCGCCCGCACCGCACCAGGGGCACCAGTGCATCGCCTCGGCGATGGGCCCGCCGCACTGGCGGCACTCGTAGCGCATCCCCAGCGCCTTGCCGTGAGCCTTGCGGAAGGCCTCGGCCTGGACGGCCAGCGGGGACGGAGCCGCACGCGGCTTGCGCCGACGGCGACGCCGCGGTGCGGGCTTCGAGTCGGCCTCCACGCGGGCGAACGCGGCCTCGAGCGCCTCGTGCAGCTCGACCGCGTTGCGGTAGCGACGCCGAGGCTGGAACTCCATGGCCTTGCGCAGGACGCGCTGCACCGGCTCCGGCACCTTCTTGTGGAAGCGCGCGTACTCCGCGGGCGGCCACTCGAACGGCCAGCTGGGGCGCACACCCGTCAGCAGCTCGTAGGCGATCAGCCCCAGGCTGAATACGTCGGATCCCATCGACGGCTTGCCGTAGGCCTGCTCGGGGGCGATGAACCCGAGGGTTCCCGCCTCCGTGTAGGTGGCGGTGGCGCTCTTCGCGAAGCGCGACACGCCGAAATCGCACAGGGCCGCGTGCCCATCCGGGAACACCAGGATGTTCTCGGGCTTCACGTCGCGGTGCAGGATGCGCTGCCGGTGGGCGTGGGCCAGGCCCGCGGCGGCGTCCCGCACCACCCGCAGGGCGACCTTCGACGAGCGCCGCGCGCGGGGATACGCGTCGAGATGGGTGGTGGCGAGGTCCGTCGCCATCACGAAGCGGCCGCCGATCCAGTCGGCGTTTCGGGTGGCGACGATGTTGGCGTGCTGGAGGCGGGTGGCGATGCGAGCCTCGTGCTCGATCTCGTCGCGGCCCCACTCCGCTACGACGCCGGGATGGGCGACCTTGAGCGCCACCGGTCGCCGCTCGACGGTGTCGGTCGCACGCCAGACATCGGCGAAGCTCCCGCGCCCGATCCGCGACACCAGCCGGTACTTCCCGACCAACGATCCCCGACGCAGCGCGCCGGTCTCCCGCCTCTGGACCAATCCTTCCTCCGCACCTCAGCATAACCCTCCCGGGGTGGCTGCGAGCCTCCCACTTCGATACCCCTCCGGCTCCGGAGGAAATCATGAGTGCCCCGTTCGACCTGACCGAGACCGATCGCCTCCTCTCCACCACACGCGCGGTCCGCAAGCGCCTGGACCTGGAGCGGCCGGTCCCGCGCGACACCATCCTCGAGTGCATCGCCCTCTCTCAGCAGGCCCCGACCGGATCCAACAGCCAGAGCTGGCGCTGGCTCGTGGTGGACGATGCGGAGACCCGCCGCAAGCTCGCCGGCCTCTACAAGCAGGCCGCGGACACCTACCTCCAGATGGCCCGGGCCAACCTCGACGCGGCCGGCGCGCAGACCCGACGCGTGTACGACTCCGCCTTCTGGCTGGTCGACCACCTCGCGGACGTGCCCGTCCACGTGATCCCCTGCCTCCAGGGCCGCATCCCGGAGAACGCGGGCAACATCATGGCGGCGAGCCTCTACGGCTCGATCTTCCCGGCGGTCTGGAGCTTCCAGCTGGCCCTGCGCAGCCGCGGCCTCGGCTCCGCTCTCACCACCCTGCATCTGCTCCACGAGCGCGAGGCCGCCGAGATCCTCGGACTCGACCCCGACGCGGTGACCCAGGTCGCGCTCCTGCCCGTCGCCTATACCCGCGGCACCGACTTCAAGGCCGCCGACCGGCCGCCTCCGTCGGAGATCACCCGCTTCAACCGCTGGGACTGACGACCTCGAGGTAGAGGACGGCGAACCAGGCATCCGCATCGGTCCAGGCGGCACCGAGGCGCCAGCCAGCCCGCTCCGCCAGCTCGGCGAAGCCCGACACGCTGTACTTGTACGAATTCTCGGTGTGGATCCGTTCGCCTTCGGCTAGAGCGAAGTCGTGACTATCGATGCGTACGCGCTGGTCACAGGCGCTCTCCAGGTGCATCTCCACGCGGCCGTGCCGGGCGTCCCAGAAGGCCACGTGGCGGAAGCGCTCCGGGCGGAAGTCGGCGCCCAGCTCACGGTTCGCACGGACCAGCAGGTTCTTGTTGAACTCGGCGGTCACGCCGGCAGAGTCGTCGTAGGCGGCGTTCAGGATCCCGGCGTCCTTCTCGAGGTCGATGCCGATCAGGAGGGCTCCGTTCGGGCCCGCCACCTCGGCGGCGTGGGCCAGGAAGTGACGCGCCTCGTCGGGCGTGAAGTTCCCGATCGTCGAGCCCGGGAAGTAGATGGCGGTACGCTCGGCCTCGCCCGGCGGCCGGGGGACCTCGTAGTCCGCGGTGTAGTCGGCGCAGACGGGAAGCACCGGTAGCTCCTGATACGCCGCGTCGAGGGCCGCGGCCGTGCTCGCGAGCTGCTCCCGGGAGATGTCGACCGGGACGTAGGCGGCCGGGGAAGCGAGATGATCGAGGAGGATGCGCGTCTTCAGGCTCGCTCCGCTCCCGTACTCCACCACGATGCAGCGCGGCCCGAGGCGCGCCGACATCTCCCCGGCATGCCGCCGCAGGATGCCGAGCTCCGTCCGGGTGGGGTAGTACTCGGGCAGCTCGCAGATGCGCTCGAAGAGCTCCGCACCTCGGGCATCGTAGAAGTGCTTGGCCGGGATCGAGCGCGGCTTGCGAGCGAGGCCCCGGACCAGATCGCGGCGGAAGGACGCGGTCTCCGGAGTGGGGTCGGTGGGAACGGAAGTCTCCGCCAGCCGATGCATGGCCGGCGAGTATAGCCACGGCTCGTGAAGTGCCCGTCGAGCGGGCAGACGTGACGGGGCAGAATCACCCCGTATCGACCGATCTACACAACCCTGAGTCGATGAGCCAGAGCTCGAAGCGCGGACGCGCTGCCACCCCGAGTGCCTCCTGGACGGCATCGACGTACGCCCTGCCCTGCAGAGCGTAGGCTTCACAGCGAGCCTCCAGCTCCGCGGGTGCGACCTGATCCGTCTTGTAGTCGGCGACCACCAGTTCGCCGGACGCCGGATCGCGGTAGACGAGGTCCACGACGCCCGAGCGGAAGCCGGTCGGTGCGAGATCGCCCGGCCCGGGCCCGAGGAGGACCGGTAGCTCGCGCGAGACCAGGCCGGGCGCGATCTCGTCGAAGCGCCCCGAGAACGGCCCGTCGAAGAAGCGCGCCAGGAGCTCCCGGGCGCGCTCATGCGCGCGGGGTCGCTCGTCGGGCGCGAGCGATCCGATGGCCTCGTCCTCGGCCAGGCCCGAGAGCAGCCGCTCGACCTCCGCACCCCGCTCGTCCTCCACCCGGAAGAGCTCGAGAGCACGATGGACGGCCGTACCGGCCGCCATCGCCGCGGCGCGCGAGAGCGGCGGCCGGTCGCGTCGCGGCCGCACGTCCGCCTCCCGCTCGACCGGCTCGGCCACCGCGCGCTGCGCCTCGAGCAACGCCTCGTGCGCTTCGTGGGAGATCGCAGACGAGACGGAGCGCCCCATCCGGACCGCCGCCTCCTCCCGATCGCGCGCGAGCCGCCGCCAGCCGGACTCGACCGCCTCGGAGGCGAAGAGCGGGTCTCGCGACGGGGCGACGCGGCCGCCTTCGGCGTCTGCGAAGCCCGGCAGTCCGGGCCCCACCCAGCGGACACCGTCCTCGTCCTCGAAGCCCGTGCCGCCGGCGGCGGCCTGCTCGCGGAGGCGTCCCTCCAGATCGATGCGCGCGCCCGTGCGCGCCTGGAGCAGCGCGGCGTGGCTCTCCCCCGCCGGCGCCTTGCCGGCCAGCTCGCGCACGCCGGCCACGACCAGCCGCTCGCGAGCGCGGGTCAAGGCGACGTACAGCGTGCGCACCCGCTCGGCTTCGGCCACCCGCTCGGCGCGCTGCTCCACGTCCGCGTAGCCCGGGGTGGTCGCGCCGAAGAGCTGGAACTCGAAGGTCCCGGCCGACGACCAGTCGGCGCGGTTCTGCCGCGCGGAGCCCGTGCCCTTGTGGAGCTGCACCACGTAGACGTGATCGAAGTCGAGACCCTTGGCCTTGTGGATGGTCATGACCTGAACCGCGTCCTCGACCGCCTCCTTCGGCCGTCCCTCCTCCGCCTCGCGACGCTCCGCCACCTCGAGGCGCAGGATGCGGAGGATGGCCCGTGGATCGCCCTGCCCGTCCTCCAGCGACGTCTCCAGATCGCGGAAGAAGCGCTCCAGGTTCGCGAGCCGATACAGGCCGGGATGGCGCGACGCCTCCGACGACTCGAAGAGCACTCGGGTGCGCAGGCGCTCCACGAAGGTGTCCGCCGGGTCCGTCTCGAAGGACTCACGCAGCGCCGCGACGTCTTCGAGACAGGCGCCCAGGTTGGCATCCCACCCCTCCACGGCGTAGAGCCCCTCCACGTCCGTGGGGAGCTCGTCCCGCGCCGCAGCGATCGCCTCGCGCAGATCGTCGAGCGCCCGCTCGTCGCGACCGTGGAGGCGCGCCGCCAGCGCCGGCAGTCCCTGGCGCCAGAGCGGCAGCAGCGCCGCGTCCGGCACGCCCACGATGGAGGAGCGGATGAGGGCGAGCAGGGCCAGCACGTCCGCGGGATCCATCACGCAGCGCACCAGAGCTGCGGCTTCGACCACCTCGCGTCGCTGGTAGTAGTCCCGGTCTCCCTCCACCACGAAGGGGACGCCCGCCGCCCGGAAGGCCTCGAGATAGGCGCGCAGGTCCGAGGCAGCGCGGAAGAGGAGCGCCATCGAGCCCCAGCCCACGCCGTGGTCGCGGTTCAGGCGGAGCATGTCTGCGGCCACGGCGCGCGCCTCGATCCCGACGGCCGTGGCGGCATCGGGTCGCTCGGGCTCCCCGTCGCGCCAGGCCCAGGTGGCCCAGTGCTCGACCGGCGCGTGGCCGCCGCGGCTGAAGCCGCGCTCGGTCGCCCGCTCCTCGCAGGCGAGGAGCGGCTCGAAGGGAGGCTGCAGGCCCGGCTCGGGATCCATGACCGGCGACACCACGCGCTCCACCTCCCGCAGCACGGCGGGAACGGAGCGGAAGTTGATCGAGAGGCGGTGCCGTGTGCCCCCGTGCGCCTCGACCTCGGCGACGAAGCCGTCGTAGGCGACCAGGTCTGCGCTGCGCCAGCCGTAGATCGACTGCTTGGGGTCGCCGACCAGGAAGAGCCCGGGACGCTCCTCCTCTTCCGCGTCGAACACGAGCCGCGACAGGATCTCGCACTGGAGCGGATCGGTGTCCTGGAACTCGTCCACGAGGAGCTGCCGGATGCGCGCGCGCAGACGCGAAGCGACCGCCGGATGGGCGCGGAGGAGATCCCGAGCGTCGCGGAGCAGCGACGAGAAGGTGGCGACGCCGCGCACGCGCAGGGCGGACTCGACCCGGACGAGCAGCCCGTGCACCACGCGGTGCGCGGCGGCGAGGAGCTCCGGATCCTGGCAGAGCACGCCCCGGATCGCGCGGTGGGCCGCGCGGGCGCACAGCGCGAGCTCGCGTTCGCGTCCGGCCACGGCCGCCGCCTCACCCGCGGTGAGCTTGCCGCGGGCCCAGGTGGCGAGACGAACGACCCAGGATCCGTCGCGATCGGCCAGATCCTGCACCAGCGCGGCGAGGCCGCCGGCGTCCGCGGAGGTCCGGCCTGCCTGCTCGACGACCGAACGCACCTCCTGGACGGCGGTCGTGGCCAGATGGCCGACCTCGAGGAGATCCGCTTCGAAGCGGTCGAGCAGGGGCGTGCAGTCGCGCCGCAGCCCGTCGAGACACACCCGGATCCGATCGCGGGCCAGAGGGTCACCGCCGATGTCCTCCGAGCGCGCGCCGAGGCGCAGCAGATCGAGGAGCGCCAGCTCGATCTCGGGGGGACCGTGGCGTCGTGCGAGGAGCAGCGCGAGGTCCTCGGGATCCGCGAGGAGCTCGGGCAGCGCCTCCTCGACCACCTCGCGGATCACCTCGCGCTGGGCGCGTTCGTCCGCATCCACCTGGAAGTGCGGGTGAAGCCCCGCCTCGATCGGGTTCTCCGCGAGGATCCGCCGGCAGAAGGAGTGGATGGTGCGCGCGCCCAGACGGTCCAGCGCTCCCAGGAGCGCACGGGCGCGGGTGCGGCGCTCCGCCTCGTCGGGCAGGAGCGACACGTCGATCCACACGGGCGGCCGTCCCTGCTCTACGCTGCGCAGGGCGTCGGCGGTGCGCGTGGCCATCTGCGCGGCCGCCGCCTCGGTGAACGTGATCGCGACGACTCCGTCGAGGGCCTCGCGCGCGACGAGCTCGGCCGGCGCGGCGTCCCCGCGCGCCTCCCTCTCCTGCCGAGCGCGCTCCCAGCCGGCACCGAGCGACCAGGCGACGATGCGCGCCACCAGCACGGCGGTCTTTCCGGTACCGGCACCGGCCTCCACCACCATGGGTGCCGCGAACTCGGACTGGGCGGCGCGGCGTGCCGTCGCGTCCGCCGCGCGGCGCTGCGTCTCGCTCACGGGGCGTCCTCCCAGAGGGCGCAGAGCGCGCGCTCCGCGTCGGAGACCGGCCGCTCGTCCCGCAGCCAGCCGAGGAGGCGATGGCGCGCGGTGGCGTCTCCCTGGACGCAGGCGCTGGCCACACCGCAGCCGTCGCACGCCCAAGGCCTCTTCCCCGTGTCGTCGACGAGCCTCGGGAAGAACGCGCCGTGCGCGATCGCGTCGAGGGCCTGGGCGACCCGTCCGCGGAACGCCTCCAGGAGATCCTCGTCCTCGCGACCGATTCCGGCCCGTGCACCGTTCGACTCGGGATCCACCAGGTAGAGGTAGGTGCCGGAGCCACCGGAAGCGAGGGCGTAGGCTGCCGCCTGCAGGAGCTTCCCGCGGGCCACCGCCGTGCGCAGGTGACCTCGCCGCGTCTCGTCGCGCACCGCGTCGCTGACGGCCTTGCCGGTCTTGTAGTCGAAGAGGCGCAGGCCCTCGGGTCCCTTGTCGACCCGGTCCACGCGGAACCCGAGAACGACGCGCCGACCGTCGCCGTCGAGCACCTCGACGTCGCCCCAGATCTCGACCCCGAGCACCCCCGCTCCGCCCTCGACGCTCGGCCACGCGAGGTCCCGGGCCGCGTGGGCCAGGGGACGGGCCGATGCGACCAGCAGGTTGTCGAACCCCGGCAGCGAGATCCCCTCCTCCCGGATCGCCTTGCGCGCGGCGGCGCGAAGGTGTGCCTCCACCTCCTCGTCGGCGGGCCGCGGCAGGAAGACGGGCTCCGAATCCCGCAGCTCCTGCAGCGCTTCCGGTCGATCGCCCAGGGCCTGCCCGACCAGGGACTCGAGGGCATCGTGCACGACCGAGCCGCGGATGAGCGGAGTCACCGTGGGCAGCGATTCCAGGGAGTCCGGCGGCGCCTCCACCGACAGCAGCTTCTCGACGAACGACTGCCACGGGCAGCGGCAGATCCCCTCGAGGCGCGTGACGAAGATCCGGCCCAGGCGTGGATCGCCGCTCCGGGGCGCTCCGACCAGACCGAGGTAGGGTCCGGGCCGGCCGCGACTGCGCTCGAGCTCTCGCAGGACGCGTGCGCGGGCGGGAGCCAGGCGCTCGTCGACATCGACGCCCGACATGGCCGCACGCTCTCGCAACGCGGCCGCCAGGGCGCCCTCGAAGCCGGCGCGACTTCCGTACAGCCCTTCCAGGAGCGCCGACTCGTGGGCAGGCCGCGGGCGCTCGGGCGTGGCCGGTCGTGCGGGCAGCGACGGCGCGACGCGGGGCTCCTCGGCGCGCCCGAGCCGCAGCGGCTCGACCAGCGGCGAGGGGGCGCGCGCCCTTCCCTCTTCGTCGACGGCCTGCCACGAGACGGTGACCCTCGGGCTGGCGGAGAGGAGCTGGGCGAACAGGTAGCGTTCCTCGTCGAGCGCGCGCCGCTGGATGGGGATCTCCGGCAGGAGCACCTCGAGCCGCCGTCGCAGCCCGTCCGGAAGCAACGGATCGTCCGTGACCGGCCGGGGAAACACGTCGCGGTTCAGGCCCAGCACGAAGAGGTGCTCGAAGGTCCGCGCGCGCGCCGCGGTGACACTCAGCACCTGGATGCCCGCACCCTCGCCGCCCAGGGCTCCCGCCGCCACCTCGCCCAGCATGGGACGCAGCAGGGCCACCAGGTCGTCGCGCTCGAGCCCGAACGCCGCCGGGATCTCCGTCTGGAGCGCGGTCGACGCGGTCGTGAGGCTCCGCGTCGCCGGCTCTCCACTCGGCCACGCGAGCTGCGTGCGGGCCAGCTCGCGAAGCGCCTCGGCGTGCGCCTCGAAGGGGCCCGGGTCGGGCCACGCGCCCAGCGAATCCCGCACGGCGGTCGCGTGGTGGACGGCGGACTGCAGGTCGCGCGCAGCGATCGAACGCTTGCGAACGCCCCCACCGACCGCGTCCTCGTCCGAGCCCTCCTCCACGGCCTCCGCCTGGATGCCGCGACCCACCGGCAGCGAGAGGTACTCCCGGCCGCCGAGCGCGGCCTCGAGGTCGAGACGCGTCACGTCGTCCAGCCGCGGCGCGCCCAGCACGTGGAAGGCGATGCGCAGATCCATGCGCAGGTGGCGCGGCCCGACCCACGCGTCGAGCCAGCGATCGACCGGGACCGATCCGCCCTGCGCGAGCAGGTCGACGAGTGCGTGCAGGCGGCGCTCCACACCCGACGCCGGCGCGGACGCGCCCACGGCGGAGAAGGGGATGCCGAGCCGGCCCAGCTGCACGCGGATCGGAATCCGGTACGGCTGCAGGCTGCGAGCCACGAGTCCGATGGACTCCGGCGCGACGCCCTCGCTCAGGAGCTCCCGGATCCGCTCGCCCGCGGCACGTACCTCCGCGGTGGCACCGGACGCCTGCACGAGCTCCACCTCGGCGGGCGCGAAGCGTTCGACCTCGGCGGGCGCGAAGTGTTCGACCTCGGCGACGCGCGCGGGCCCTCCCAGGCGCTGCACCAGCCGCTCCGTGAACACGACCCCGGACTCGGTGCGCTCCGGGTCCGCGAGGTCCGGCGGGCGATCCACCAGGACCGTCGCTCCATGGTGGCGAACCAGCGCCTGGATCAGGTCCGACGCCACACCGGTGGCGTCGGCGAAGCCATGGACCAGCACCGCACGCGCCGGGAGACGCGCGGGCTCCCGTTCGAGGAGCGCGGCCGCCCGGGCGAGGCGCCCCCCACCGGTCTCGTTGCGCAGCTCGGCCATGAGCCCCGTCACCCCCGCTGCGGTGCGCACCACGGCCCGGGCGCGCTCCCGCGTCTCCCCGGGGAGGGGCTCGCCGGCGATGCACTCCTCGAGCGCCTCGCGGTGCCCGGCCGGGTCGAACCCGGCATCGAGGAGGTCACGCACCGCGGAGACCACCGCACCCCACGCATCCTCCAGCGGCTCCAGGACCCGGCGCAGCGCGGGCTCGCGGCGCGCGACCTGGCGCACCAGGATCGGGAGGAGCGCGTCGGCGCGCGCGGGCTGGCCCGGCGCCCCACGCAGCACGTCGAGCGCCAGCCCGTTGAGCGTCTGCACGTGTACGCCCGCCACCGCCCCGCTCTCGACGAGGCGCGTGCACAGGTGGTCGCGCAGACTTCGGGAAGGCACCACCACCCGCACCGGCTTCGCCAGCAGCGTCAGGTCGGCGCGCGCCTCCGCCGCCCGGCGCTCCAGCTCCGCGAGGAGCAGCGCCTCGGTTGCGCGGGCGCCGCGGCCGAGGACGACGCCGGGTGCGAGGGAAGCGACCTCTTCGGGGAGCACGCAGGCAGTCTACCTTCGCGCGGACGCGCCCGCGGCTATGTTCCGGGCCATGGGACCGGATCCGTCTTGAGCGCGGCGCCGATCGTCGGCGTCACCCAGCGGCGACGCGAGACGCGAGACGAAGCGGAGCTGACCCTCGACGCGGCCTACGCGGAGGCGCTGCGCGAGGCCGGAGCGGAGCCGCTCCTCCTCCCGCACGGGCGCCGGGCGGAGTCGGCCCTGGCGCGACTCGACGGTCTCCTGATACCGGGCGGACCCGACTTCGTCCCCGACGAGGGCTACGAAGACGTCGCCTTCGAGCCGGTGCCCCGCGCGCAGCTCGCGGAGGACACCCAGGCCCTGGAGAGCGCCCGACAGCGCGCCGTCCCCCTCCTCGGGATCTGCTACGGCATGCAGCTCCTCGCCCTCTACGAAGGCGGGGCGCTCCACGCCCACATCCCGCACGACCGGCCGGAAGCCCTGGCGCACACCGCTGCGGATGGAGACGTCTTCCACGACCTGCATCCGGTCCCGGGGACCCGGCTCGCCGCGATCCTCGGCAGCGAGCCCGGGCCCATCAACAGCCGCCATCACCAGGCGGTCTCGGACCCCGGCGCACTGGCGGTGTCGGGGCGCTCCGGCGACGGGCTGATCGAGAGCGTCGAGAGCCCGGGGGACCTCTTCGTCCTCGGCGTGCAGTGGCACCCGGAGCGCATGGCGGCAGATCACCGACGCGCCCTCTTCGGCGCCTTCGTCGAAGCGTGCCGGCGCGGCTGAGGTACCCTGCGCCGCCCCGGAGATGTCCGCCATGCGTACCCTGCCGCTGCTCCTCGCCCTCGCCGTCCTGCTCGGCTGCGGGCCGTCCGTGCCCGAGATCCCGGACTCCGGTCGCACCTACGACGTGCGCATCCTGCGCGACAGCTGGGGCGTGCCCCACGTGCTGGGCAAGCGCGACGTGGACGCGGCCTTCGGCCTGGCCTGGGCCCACGCCGAGGACGACTTCCGCACCATCCAGGTTTCCCTCCTCGCCTCGCGAGGCAACCTCGCGGCGGTGGAGGGACGCGACGCCGCGCCCTTCGACTTCCTGGCCCGCTGGCTGCGCGTGCAGGAGACCGCGCGCGCCGGCTGGGACGCGCTCTCGCCCGAGACGCGTGCCCTCGCCGAAGCCTACGCCGAAGGCGTCAACCGCTACGGGGCCCGGCATCCCGACGAGCTCCTGCCCGGGGTTCTTCCCGTCACGGGGGTCGACCTCGCCGCCGGCTTCGTGTTCCAGAACGCCGCCTTCGTCGCGGGCGATGCCCTGCGCCGGGTTCTCGACGAGGAGCGAGCCCTGGAGGAGGGGGAGGGGCTCCCGCGCGGCTCCAACTCCTTCGCGGTCTCGCCTGCTCGCTCCAGCGACGGCCGCACGCGCCTGGCGGTGAACTCCCACCAGCCCTGGGAGGGACCGGTCGCCTGGTACGAGGTACACGTGAAGAGCGAGGAGGGCTGGGATGCCGTCGGCGGCGTCTTCCCGGGATCGCCCGTCATCCTGCACGGCCACAACCGCCACCTGGGCTGGGCGCACACCGTGAACCAGCCCGACCTGGTCGACGTCTACCGGCTCGAGCTCGATCCGGAGGATCCGGACCGCTACCGCTTCGACGGGAAGTGGCGGACCCTCGAGAAGGAGGAGATCCCGCTCCGCGTGAAGATCTGGGGACCGATCACCTGGACCGTGAAGCGGGAGGCGCTTCGCTCGGTACACGGTCCCGTCGTCCGCCGCGAGGACGGCACCTTCGCGATCCGCTACGCGGGCATGGGCGAGGCCGGCCAGCTCGAGCAGATCTACCGCATGAACCGCTCCGAGGACCTCGACGACTTCCTCGCCGCCATGCGCATGCACCGCATCGCGATGTTCAACACGCTCTACGCCGACGAGAAGGGCAACATCTTCTACGTCTACAACGCCAGGCTCCCGCTGCGGGCGACGGGCCACGACTGGTCCGGCGTGGTCGACGGCTCGACCTCGGAGACGCTGTGGACCGAGTACCTCCCCTTCGACAGGCTTCCCCAGGTGCTGAACCCGCCCTCGGGCTTCGTCCAGAACTGCAACAGCACCCCCTTCAGGACCACCGACGGACCCGGCAACCCGAGCGAGGGGGACTTCGACCCCAATCTGGGAATCGAGCCGAGCGACAGGATGACCAACCGCGCGATGCGCGCCCTGGAGCTCTTCGGACCCGACCCCTCGATCACCCGCGAGGAGTTCTTCACCTACAAGTTCGACATGAGGTTCTCCGAGGACTCCGACGTCGCGAGCTGGCTCGCGCAGATCCGGGAGAAGCCACGCCCCGCGGACGCGGCACTCGCCTCCGCCTACGACCACGTCCTCGGCTGGGACCTCGGCACCGAGCCCACCAACCCGGCGGCCGCCCTCGGTGTGCTCACCTTCTTCCCCTACTCGGAGGCCCTGCGCCGGGGCGAGGAGCCGCCGGACCTGCTCGACCTGCTGCGCGAGGCCTCCGGCATGCTCCGGAAGCACCACGGGCGCCTCGACCCCGCCTGGCAGGAGGTCAACCGGCTGCGCCGCGGCGAGCTCGATCTCGGGGTCGGCGGCGGCCCCGACATCCTGCACGCCGTCTACGGAGCCCCCACCGACGACGGACGCCTGCGCGGCGTGGCGGGCGACTCCTACGTGCTGATGGCGGAGTGGGGTCCGGAGGGCGTGCGCTCCCGCAGCCTGCACAACTACGGCTCCGCGACCCTGGACGAGACGTCGCCGCACTACGCGGACCAGTCCATCCTGTTCGCCCGGCGCATGACCAAGCCGGTGTGGATGGACGAGTCCGAGATCCGCGCCAACCTGAAACGCGAGTACGTCCCCGCCGGCGCGCGCCCCTAGCCCGGCCGGCGCACACGGGGGAGCGATGCAGGAGCGAACCGACCGACGTGCACTGGCACTGCTGGCGCTGGGCGCAGCCGTGGGCGTCCTGCTGGCGGGCTGGGGGATCGCCCGCTCCGGCGATGTGGCCGGGGGAATCCCGGACGGCGCGATCGCGGTGGTGAACGGACAGCCGATCTCCGCCGAGGCGTTCGATCGCTTTGCGGCTGCGGTCGCGGAGGAACGCCGGCGCGGGCCCCTCGCCGTCGAGGAGCGGCGCCGGCTGCTCGATCGCATGATCGACGAGGAGCTGCTCCTCCAGCGGGGCATCGATCTGGGCCTGGCGCGACACGAGCCCACCGCGCGCCGCTCGATCGTGTCGGCGCTGATCGCCACCCTGACTGCCGATGCCGAGTCGCGGGAGCCGAGCGAGGCCGAGCTCCGCGAGCACTATGAGGAGGCGCGCGAGCGCTTCACGCGACCCGGCCGGCTGAACGTCGAGGCGGCGTTCGTCTCGGCGCGCGGCCGCGGCGACGAGCGGGCACGCGACGCCGCCGACGAGGTCGCGCGCCGCATGCACGCCGGCGAGTCCACGGATGCGGTCGCCGCGGAGCTGGGCGACGTCCCGGCGGCGCCGCTCCCGCGCGGCCCCCTGCCGGTAGAGACCCTGCGCCAGTATCTGGGGCCGACCGCCGCCTTCGCCGCCCAGGCCCTCACGCCGGGCGAGGTGAGCGACCCGATCCGCGGGCTGGGCGGCTACCACGTCCTGCGGCTGGTGGAGCACACACCCGGGAGCGTGGCGCCCTTCGAGGAGATCCGCGATCAGGTGCGGGCATCCTACATGCGCAGCCTCGGCGAGCGCGCCCTGGCGAAGACCCTCGAAGATCTGCGGGCCGGGTCCGCGCTCCGCATCGACGAGGCGAGGCTCGTCGCCGAGTGAGGTGGGGCGCCGCCATCCTGGCGCCGCTGGCCCTCGCGGTGCTGGCGGGTCCCGCGTCCGGCCACGGGCGCTCCACCTCCACGGCCGCCTGGGAGATCCGCAGCGGCGAGGCTCCCGAGGCCACGGTTCGCGTGCAGGTGATGTGGAGCGACCTGCAGCGGGTCGTCCCCGGCCTGGCCGGCCTGCGTCCCGAGGCCCTGCCAGGACGCGGCGACCTGGTCGCGGCGATCGACGTCTACCTCACGGATCACTACGCACTGCTGGCCGCCGGCGAGCGCTGTACCCCCTCGCGCCCCCACGCCTCGCCGGTGCCCGAGACCACCCACCTGGCGCGGCGCTGGCGCATCGAGTGCCGCGCCGCCGGATCGCTCCGCATCCGCGCCGACGGCTTCGTCGAGGCGACGCCGGGCCACCTGCACCTGGCACGCCTGCGCGTGGACGACGCGGCACCCGTCGAGCGCGTCTTCGTCCTGGCGACCCTGGAGCAGCCCGTCGCGGGCGAAGCGGGCGCCGATGGCGAACACGCCGGCTCCCTGGTCGACTTCGTGCGCCTGGGCGTCGAGCACATCGTGACCGGCTACGACCACCTGGTCTTCCTCCTCGCCCTCCTGCTGGTCGGCGTCTCGCTCCTCGAGGTGGCCACGGTGGTGACCGGCTTCACGGTGGCCCACAGCATCACCCTCGCGCTGGGCGTCCTCGGCGTGGTGCAGCCCCAGGCCGCGGCGGTCGAGGCGTTGATCGGACTCTCGATCGTGGTCGTCGCTCTCGAGAACACCTCGCTGACGGTCTCGCCAGCGACCCGGCGCATGCTGCTCGGCAGCCTGATCCTCCTCTTCCTGGTCTCCACCGCTGCGGCCCTGGCCGGGCTCACCGGAATTCCCGCGGCCGCCCTCGCCGGAATCGGGCTCTTCTCGCTCTGCTACTTCGCCATCCTCCCGCGGGTCGCGCGACCTTTCCGGCTGCGCTGGCTCCTCGCCTTCGTGTTCGGGCTGATACACGGCTTCGGCTTCGCGGGAATCCTCACCGAGATGGAGCTGCCGACGGCGCGCCTGGCCGCCGCCCTCCTGGGCTTCAATGTGGGCGTGGAGCTCGGCCAGCTGGCCATCGTCGTGCTGGCCTGGCCCGTGCTGCGGGTCCTGCTGGGTGGCCCCGCACCGCGTCGCCTCCTCGTGGTGCAGGGGGGCTCCGCGGCGGTCCTGGCCGCCGGCCTCTACTGGTTCGGGTCGCGCGCGCTGGGATAGCTCCACGAGGCCGGGGTAGACTGGCGCGATGTTCGAATCCGCCGAGCTGGGCCGCGAGGTCTCCAAGGAGGACTTCGACCGCGAAGAGCCGCGCCTCCGCGAGCACCTGCTGGTCGCGCAACGCGAGCTGCGCGTCGCGGAGGTCCCGGTCATCCTGATCGTCTCCGGCGTCGAGGCGGCGGGCAAGGGGTCGGTGGTGAACCGGCTCAACGAGTGGCTCGACACCCGTGGGATGGTCACGCACGCCTTCTGGGACGAGACGGACGAGGAACGCGAGCGACCGCCCATGTGGCGCTTCGTCCGCCGCCTCCCCGCACGCGGCCAGATCGGAATCCTCTTCGGCTCCTGGTACAGCAAGCCGATCATCGACCGCGCCCTGGGAGAGGCGGACAAGAGCGAGTTCGACCAGAGCCTGGACCGGATCGCGGCCCTCGAGCGGATGCTCACCAACGACGGCGCCCTGATCGTGAAGCTCTGGTACCACCTCTCGAAGAAGGCCCAGAAGAAGCGGCTGGAGTCCAAGCGCAAGCGCTCGAAACGCCCGGCCCCCGCGCCCTTCGCACGCGACTTCGCCAAGCACTACGACGCCTTCGCGGCTGCCGCCGAGCGTGCGATCCGGCGCACCGACACGGGTCCCTGCGCCTGGCACGTCATCGAGGCCAGCGACGACCGCTACCGCGACATGGCCACGGGCACGATCCTGCTCGAGGCCTTCCGACACCGGCTGGACGAAGTCGCGCGACAGGCGCCGCCCGCACCGTCGCGCGCCGCCCCCGTCCCGGGCGTGCCGGCCGGCGAGGTGACCGTCCTCGACCGGGTGGACCTCACCCAGACCATCGAGGAGGCCGCCTACGACGAGGAGCGGCGCGACCTCCAGGCGCGCCTCAACGACCTCTCCTGGAAGGCCTGGGACCAGCGGCGCACCGCGGTCGCGGTCTTCGAGGGATGGGATGCGGCGGGCAAGGGTGGCGCCATCCGCAGGCTGACC
>JANQFA010000018.1 GCA_028278065.1 Myxococcota bacterium | reverse complement strand
GGATCGTGACCGGGATCGTGGCGTCGCTGGACGCCCTCTATCTCCTTCGCGACGTCGCACCGAGTCCGGAGCTCGATCCGGTCGCTGCGGTGAAGCTGGCCGAGCTGGCGGGAGCCGAAGCCATCCGGGTCTCGGGCGAGCGCGCAGAGGCCGACCTCGACGCGCTGCGCCGCGTGGCGCGCTGTCTCGAGGTGACGATCGAGTCGTCGCCCGGCGGCGTCAAGACGGCCCTCGAGTTCCGGCCGGACCGCGCGATCCTGACGGAGGAGGCGACGGCGCCGGTGCTGCGACAGCTCGAGGAGGCGGGCATCGAAGTCTGGGCTCGGGTGGCGCCCTCCGTGGAGGCGGTGAAGGCCGCCCACACGGTCGGCGTCGCGGGCGTGGAGATCGACACCTCCCAGGCCGTGGACCTCCCGGGCAAGGCCCTGATCCAGGCGCTGGAGGGAGTGGGGGACGGCTCGCGGCTGGCGGCCAAGCTTCACCTTCCGGTGTCGCTCGGAGGCGGCCTCGATACCCGCACGCTGCGCCTCTTCGCCGAGCGTGCGCCGGCCCTCGCACGGGTGACCATCGGGCGCTCGCTGGTGGCGCGGGCACTTCTCGTGGGCGTGGAGCGCGCGCTCCGGGATCTGGACGCTCGACTCCCGTGATCGTGGGCATGGGCGTGGAGTGGATCGATCTGGATCGCTTCGCCCGCGCCGAAGCCCGCTTCGGAGCGCGCCTGCGAGAGCGTCTCTTCACTGCGGCCGAGCGTGAGGGGGCCCGCCGCATCGAGAGCCTGGCTGCGCGCTTCGCGGCCAAGGTGGCGGCGCGCCGGGCTCTGGGCGCGCCGCGCTGCGCCTGGCGCGATCTCGAGGTGCTGGGCGGAGGGCACGGGGTGCCCGAGCTCCGCTTCGCCGGTGCCGCGGAGCGACGAGCCCGCGAGCTGGGTGTGTCCCGGGCCGCGCTCTCGCTCTCCCACGACGGGGGCGCTTGCATCGGCCACGTCGTCCTGGAGGCCGACGCGTCGTGAGGATCTGGCCGCTGCTCGACGCGGAGGGCATGCGCGCCCTGGATCGCCACACCATCGAGGATCTGGGCGTGCCCGGCGAGGTGCTCATGGAGAGCGCGGGGCGCGCGGTCGTCGATGCCGTGCTCGACCTTCAGCCGCGCCGGGTCCACCTGGTCTGCGGTCCCGGCAACAACGGGGGCGATGGCTGGGTGGCGGCACGCCACCTGAAGGCCCTCGGCGTGGACGTGCGCGTGGAGCAGGTGGGGGAGCCGCGCGGGGACTGCGCCGCGCAGCGGGCCCGGGCCCTGGCCTTCGGCGTGGTCGAGGGCGACGCCGAAGGCGCGGACGTGGTCGTGGACGCCATCTTCGGGACCGGGCTGGATCGTGCGGTAGAGGGTCCCCCGGCCCGCGCCATCGAGCGGATCAACGCCCGGCGTCTCCCGGTGGTGGCGGTCGACTTGCCTTCGGGACTGGATACGGACACGGGCGCGGTGCACGGCGTGGCGGTGCTGGCCTCCTGTACGGTGACCTTCGGGCTGCCCAAGCTGGGTCTCGCCCTCGAGCCCGGTCGCTCCCGCGCCGGAGAGATCCGCGTGGCCCGGATCGGAATCGCCGACGAGGCCGCGGGCGTGGCGCCTGCGGCCGAGCTCTGGAGCCGCGCGGAGGCCGGCCGGCGGCTGCCGTCGCGTCCTGCCGCCGGGCACAAGGGAAGCTTCGGTCACGTGCTGGTGGTGGCCGGATCCGAAGGCAAGACGGGTGCCGCCGCCCTGGCTGGACGGGCGGCCGCCCGCGCCGGCGCGGGGCTGGTGACGATCGCCTGCCCGGCGGGGATCAACGACATCCTCGAGGAGAAGTGCACGGAGGCGATGACCGCTCCGGTCGCCGACACAGGCGCGCGCGGGCTCGCTGCGGAGGCCGAGGATGCGCTGCTGGCGCTGGCGGCGACCCGCGACGTGGTGGCGCTGGGGCCCGGCATCGGCCGCGAGCCCGAGACGGAGGCGCTGGTGCGCGCCCTCTGCAAACGCCTGGACAAGCCGCTCGTGCTGGACGCCGACGGGCTGAACGCCTTCGAGGGGCGCGTGGAGGAGCTGCGCGCCACGGTGATCACGCCGCACCCGGGCGAGGCCGCGCGCCTGCTCGGGGAGGATGCGGCAGCGATCCAGCGGGACCGGGTCGGGGCCGCGCGCCGGCTGGCGGATGCCTGCGGAGCGGTGGTGCTGCTCAAGGGCGCTGCCACGGTGGTGGTCGCGCCGGGCGCGCGGCCGCTGGTGAACCCCAGCGGCGGGCCCGCGCTGGCCAGCGGTGGTACGGGCGACGTCCTCACGGGCGTGGTGGCCGCGCTGCTCGCTCAGGGTGTGGGCGCTCGCGACGCGGCGGCGGGTGCCGCCTTCCTGCACGGGTTCGCTGCGGATCGGATCGCTCCCCACGGCGTCGGCCTCCTGGCCGGCGACCTGGCCGATGCCCTGCCCGAGGCATTGGGCGTCCTGCGCGGAGCGGAAGAGCAGGCGAGCGGCCTTGCGCTTCGATTCCCGGAGCCCTGAGGCCACGCGGGCCGCCGGCGCCGGCCTGGCCCGCGCAGCGCGCACGGGCCTGGTGGTGGCGCTGATGGGAGACCTCGGCAGCGGCAAGACGGTCTTCGCCAAGGGCGTCGCGGAGGGGCTGGGTCTCGATCCGGCCCAGGTGCAGAGCCCCACCTTCGTGATCGCCTGCGAGTATCGGGTCCCCGGCCAGGGCCCGCTGCGACGGCTCGTACACGCGGACTTGTACCGGCTCGAGGACGCGGCGGCGGAGCTCGAGGGCGCCGGCCTGTCCGACTGGCTCGCACCCGACACGCTGCTCCTGGTGGAGTGGGCCGATCGGGCACCGGAAGTCCTCCCGGACGATCGGCTGGAGGTTCGGCTCGCGAGCGCGGGCGGCGGCGCCCCGGAGGGGCGGGTGCTAGAGATTCGGGCTCGGGGCGTCGAAGCCGAGGCGGTGCTCCGGAGATGGAGTTCGAGATGGGCCTGATCGTCCAGAAGTTCGGCGGCACCAGCGTCGGCGACCCGGAACGCATCCGGGCCGTGGCGGAGCGCGTGGTGCGCAGCCGCGCGGGCGGCGAGAACCGCGTGGCCGTGGTGGTCTCCGCGATGGCCGGCGAGACCGACGCGCTCGTGGCGCTGGCGCGCGAGCTGGGCGGCGAGTCCCCCGATCCTCGTGAGTACGACGCGCTGGTCTCCACCGGCGAGCAGAAGACGATCGCGCTCCTCTCGATGGCCCTCCAGAGCCTCGGCGTTCCGGCGTGCTCGTTCACGGGCGCCCAGATGGGCATGCGAACCGACGCCTCGCACACGCGCGCTCGCATCGAGAGCCTCGACGCACACGCGATTCGCCGCGTCCTGGACCAGGGCGCCGTCGCGGTCCTGGCCGGCTTCCAGGGGACCGATGACGATGGCAACATCACGACGCTCGGTCGCGGCGGCTCGGACACCTCCGCGGTGGCCGTGGCAGCCGCCCTGGAGGCGGACGTCTGCGAGATCTACACCGACGTCGACGGGGTCTACACGACCGATCCGCGCGTGGTCCCGGCGGCGCGCAAGCTCGAGCGGGTCTCCTTCGACGAGATGCTCGAGATGGCGAGCCTGGGAGCGAAGGTGCTGCAGACCCGCTCGGTCAAGTTCGCCAAGCGCTACGCGGTGCCGCTCCATGTGCGCTCCTCGTTCCATGACGGGGAGGGGACCTGGGTGGTGCCCGAGGAGGAAGTGATGGAACGGCTGGTCGTCTCGGGGGTGACCTTCAACACCAAGGAGGCCAAGATCCGCGTGCGCGGGGTGAAGGACCAGCCGGGCGTGGCCGCCTCCCTCTTCACGCCGCTCTCCCAGGCCGAGATCGTCGTGGACATGATCATCCAGAACATCGGCGACGACGGCAGCACGGACCTCACCTTCACCGTGCCGCGCGACGACTACGAGCGCGCACTGGAGCTGGCCCGCCGCGCCGCCGCGGACATCGGCGTCGAAGCGGTCGAGGGCGACGAGGCGATCGCCAAGGTGTCCATCGTGGGACTCGGAATGAAGGACCATGCGGGCGTCGCGTCGCGGATGTTCCGGGTCCTCGCGGGCGAGGGAATCAACATCCAGCTCATCTCGACCAGTGAGATCAAGGTCTCGGTGGTGATCGAGGAGAAGTACGCGGAGCTGGCGGTGCGGGCCCTGCATGCGGCGTTCGTCGAAGCGGGCGCCGCGGAACCTCTCGAGGAGTCGTGACGCGCGCGGCCTGGCTGCTGGCGGCGGTGCTCTTCGCGGCCGCGCTTCCGGAGCGATCCGTGGAGCCTCTGCCGTGCACTGCCAGCGAGGGCGGTGCGGGCCTCCTCTGTGGCGTTCCGCTCGATCTGAACCGGGCCTCGCCCGCCGATCTGGAGGCCCTGCCGGGAATCGGCCCGGCCCGCGCGGCGGCCCTGGTCGAGGCCCGGCCCTTCGCGCGGGTCGGTGACGTGCTCCACGTGCGGGGAATCGGGAGAGCCACCCTGCGCAGGGTCTCGGACTGGGTCGAGGTGCGCCCGTGAACGAGTGGATCGAGCGCGCGAGGCGCTTCGTCGCCGAGGAGATGTGGCGTGGCACGGCGTGGTGGATCCGCTTCCTCCAGTTCGTCTGGGTGATCGGCGAGGGCTTCACGCGCGACCAGCTCATGATGCGTGCCCACGGGCTCACCTACATCTCGCTCCTCTCCCTGATCCCGCTGCTGGCGCTGGTCGTGTCCATCGGCTCGGCGCTCGGGGTCCAGGAGAACCTGATGGAGATCGTGGCCTCGCAGATCGAGCCGGTCGCGCCCCAGGCGGCCGCCTGGATCCAGGAGCGCGTTTCGACCATCAAGTTCGGGAGCCTCGGCACCGTGGGCGCGGCGGTCCTGGTGGTGACGACGTTGCTCGCGATCGGCAACGTCGAGAACAGCTTCAACCACATCTGGGGCGTGACCAAGCAGCGGAGCTGGACGCGGCGCATCCCGGACTACCTGGCGGTGGTCGTGATCGTTCCGCTCTTCCTGGGCGTGGCGATCTCGGCTGGAACCACCCTGAAGAGCCAGGCCGCCGTGGGGTGGCTCCTCGAGTTCCCGGTCTTCGCCGCGGCCTGGGACTCCGGGCTGCGGCAGCTTCCCACGCTGATGTACATGGCGGGCTTCACGTTCATGTACTGGTTCCTGCCCAACACCCAGGTGAGCGCCGTCGCGGCCGTGATCGGCGGGGTGGTCGCGGGCGTCTTCTTCGCAGCCCTCCAGACCGTCTACGTAGGGGCCCAGATCGGGGTGGCGCGCTACGACTTCCTCTTCGGAAGCGTGGCCTTCCTGCCGCTCCTCATCGTCTTCGTCTACTTCTCCTGGGCGATCATCCTGCTGGGGGCCGAGGTGTCGTTCGCCTATCAGAATCTGGCCCGCTACCGGCGCGAGGTGAAGGGCGAGATTCCCGGTCCGGCCAACCGGGATGCGATCGGGCTGGGCATCGCGCTCGAGGTCGCGCGTCGCTTCCGCGACGGCGCAGAGGGCTGGACGGCGGACGCCCTGGCGGACGAGCTCGACGTCCGGGTACGGACGATTCGCGAGATCCTCCAGCAGCTCGACGACGCCGGGATCATCTCCGAGGTGGCCGACGACGACACCACGCCCCCCGGCACCTACCAGCTCGGCCGGCCCGCCGAGGAGATCCGGGTGGGCGACGTCCTCGAGGCCCTGCGCGGCAGGCGCGAGGCACTGGCGCCGTCGGTCGACCGGGTGTTCGACGAGCTCGAGAAGCGACAGCGAGAGGTGACCGAGCAGAGTACGCTCGCCGACCTGCTGAACCGTCCGTGAGCGCCCGATGAGGATCTACCTCGACCACAACGCCACGACGCCGCTGCGGCCCGAGGTGGTCGAGGCGATGTCGCGAGTCCTGCGTGAGACCTGGGGCAATCCCTCCAGCATCCACGCAGAGGGGGCGGCGGCGCGGGGGGCTCTGGACGGCGCGCGCAGCGAGGTGGCCGAGCTGGTCGGCGCAGCACCGGAGGAGG
Source organism: Myxococcota bacterium (assembly GCA_028278065.1). Taxonomy (GTDB): domain Bacteria; phylum Myxococcota_A; class UBA9160; order UBA9160; family JAFDET01; genus JAFDET01. The sequence continues at coordinate 9,066 of JANQFA010000018.1, read as the reverse complement.
TGGTCTTCACCGCCGGGGCCACCGAGGCGAACAACACCGTGCTCTCGGGGGTGCGTCGCCACCTCGTCACCACCCGCGTCGAGCACCCGTCCGTGCGCGAGCCGGCGGCCGAGCTCGAGGAGGCCGGTGTACGCGTCACACGCGTCCCGGTGGACGGGGACGGGCGCCTCGACCTCGTCGCGCTGGACGCTGCCCTGGAAGACGGCGCGGACCTGGTCTCCCTGATCTGGGCCAACAACGAGACGGGGGTCGTGCAGCCGCTGCCCGAGATCGTGACCTGCATCGCGGCGCGTGCGCCCCTGCACGTGGACGCGACCCAGGCGCTGGGCAAGATCCCGGTGGAGGGGGACTGGGACTTCCTGTCGGCCTCCGCCCACAAGCTGAACGGGCCCAAGGGGACCGGCTGCCTCGTCGCCCGGCGGGACGCGCCGGTCCTTCTGCGGGGCGGCGGCCAGGAGGCGGGCCGGCGCGGCGGGACCGAGAACCTCGCGGGCATCGTCGGTTTCGCCGCGGCCTGCGCGTTGGCCCGCAAGGAGGCCGTGGAGCGTCGCACGCGCTGCGCCGCGCTTCGCGATCGCCTCTGGGAGCGGCTCGAGAAGCTCCCGGGTGCGCGTCGCAACGGGAGGCCCGAAGAGGTGCTCCCCAACACCCTCTCGCTCGAGCTTCCGGGTGTCGAGGGCGACGCGCTGGTCCAGGCTCTCGACCTCGAGGGAGTTGCGGTGTCCGCGGGTGCCGCGTGCCACGCGGGTGCCGTGAGCGCCTCCCACGTCCTGCTGGCGATGGGCAGGACCCCGGAGCAGGCACTCGGGTCGCTGCGCATCAGCGTCGGCCACGGCAACGACGAGGCCCAGATCGACGAGGCGGCGGAGCGGATCCACGCCCTGCTGCAGCGCATGGCGTCGGGGAAGCCCGGGGAATGAGGGCCGTGGTCGGCATGTCCGGGGGCGTCGACTCGTCGCTGGCGGCAGCCTGCGCCGTCGAGGCCGGCTTCGAGGCCGTGGGCGTCGGTGTTCGCCAGCTCGAGGGCGCCTCGAGGTGCTGCTCGCTGGCCGACGCCCGGCGGGTCTGCGAGGAGCTGGGCATGCGCTTCTACGCGGTGGACCGCGTGGACGCGTTCCGGCGCGAGGTGATGGAGCCCTTCGCCGACGGCTACCTGCGTGGCCAGACGCCGATTCCCTGCGTCTCCTGCAACCGCACGTTCAAGTTCGACGTGCTCCTCGCCCGCGCGCGCGCGTTCGGCGCCGAGCGGGTGGTGACGGGCCACTTCGCGCGGGTGGACAGCGATCCGGAGACCGGTCGACGCCGCCTCCTGCGCGGCCGCGATCGGACCAAGGACCAGTCGTACTTCCTGTTCCAGCTCGATCAGGAGGCGCTCGCGCGTGCCTGGTTCCCCCTCGGCGAGATGACCAAGGCGGAGGTGCGCGAGGCGGCGCGCCGCCGCGGACTGCACACGGCGGACAAGCCCGAGAGCCAGGAGATCTGCTTCGTCCCCGGCGACGACTACGCCGCGGTCGTGGAGGGCCTCCGACCGGGCGCGGCGCGGCCCGGGGCGGTGATCGACGAGGACGGTGCAGTGCTGGGCCGCCACGACGGGATCCACCGCTTCACCGTCGGCCAGCGCCGCGGGCTGGGTGTGGCCGCCGGGCGCAGGGTCTACGTCACCAGCGTGGACGCCGAGACCGGCACCGTGAGGGTGGGCCCTCCCGAGGCCCTCGAGGTGAGGGAGGTGCGGGTGCGCGACGTCTCGTGGACGGGCGAGCCGCCCGTCACGAGGCGCGTCGAAGTGCAGGTGCGCTACCGGCAGGAGCCCGTCAAGGCGCACCTGACGGAGCGGGGACAGGAGATCCTCCTCGAGCTGGACGCGCCGGTCTCGGGCCTCTCGGCCGGGCAGGCGGCCGTCGTCTACGACGGCGACGTGGTGCTGGGCGGGGGCTTCGTCGCCGGAGCGGGGCCGTGAGCGCCCGCCCCGACCTCGAGCAGCGCCTCGGGCATCGCTTCGCCGACCCCGGACTCCTCGATCTGGCGCTCACCCATGCTTCCACGGGTCAGGCCGACGCCGCCGCCATCAGCAACGAGCGGCTGGAGTACCTGGGCGACGCCGTCGTCGACCTGGTGATCGCCCACGAGCTCTTTCTCGCCCACCCGGACTGGCCGGAGGGGCACCTCACCTGGACCCGGGCGACCCTGGTGAACACGACCGAGCTGGCCGCGCGGGCCCGCGAGCTGGGGCTGGGCGACGAGCTGCGCCTGGGCAAGTCGGAGCGCCAGGGAAGGGGGGCCGAGAAGGAGCGGATCCTGGCGAACGCCTTCGAGGCCGTGGTGGGCGCCCTCTATCTCGACGGTGGCCTCGACGCCGCGCGCCCGCTCCTCGTGCGGCTCTTCGAGGACGCGCTGAACCCCGACGCCGAACCGCCGGAGCGCGACGCCAAGATGCGCTTCCAGGAGTGGGCGCACCAGCACCGCAACGTCACCCCGACCTGGCGCACGCTGGGCGACAGCGGCGACGCCGACGATCCCGAGCGCTTCGAGGCGGCGGCGTGCGTGGGCGACGCCGTCCTGGGGCGCGGGACCGGCCGCACCAAGCGCGAAGCCGAGCGGGCCGCCGCCCTGGACGCACTGGCCTCCGCCGACGATGGGTGAGCATCGCTCCGGCGTGGTGGCCCTGCTCGGGCTCCCCAACGCAGGCAAGTCCACGCTCCTCAATCGCTGGATCGGCGAGCGCCTCGCCATCGTGACGCGTCGGCCGCAGACCACGCGCAGCCGCCTCATGGGGATCCTGACTCGCTCCGATGCACAGGCGCTTCTGCTCGACACCCCGGGGCTGGTCGGAACGGCCCGGCACGCGCTCGACGAATCGATGCGCAGTGCCGTGGCGGAGACCGCGCGGGACTGCGACCTGGCGGTGCTGCTGGTGGACCTCGGGCGCGGCTGGGAGCCGGCGCACGACGAGATCCTCGAGCGGGTGGGCGAGAAGCCGGTCTTCCGGGTCGGGACGAAGTGCGACCGCCGGGCCGACCGGGGCGACGAGCGCATCGAGCGGCGCATCTCGGCGCAGACGGGCGAGGGGTGCGGCGAGCTTCTCGACGACGTGCTGGCCCGCCTGCCCGAGGGTCCGCCCTACTTCCCCCAGGACGAGCTGACGGACAAGCCCCTCCGCTTCCTGGTGGCCGAGCTGGTCCGAGAGGCCGCCTTCGACTGCCTCGGTGAGGAGGTTCCGTACGGCGTCGCGGTCGAGATCGAGTCCTTCGACGAGTCCCGCGAGGATCTGGTGCGGATCCGCGCCCGGCTCATCGTCGACCGCGAATCCCACAAGGGAATCGTGATCGGAGCGGGCGGGCGCAAGATCAAGCAGATCGGCAGCCGGGCGCGCCACCGCATCGAGCGTCTCCTGGGCCAGCGCGTGCACCTGGAGCTCTGGGTGAAGCCCGAGCCCGGCTGGGCGAAGAAGCCTCGGCGCCTGAAGGCGCTCGGGTACCTTTGAGCCGTGGCCGCGGTTTCGATCTACGAAGTGGGTCCGAGGGACGGTCTCCAGAACGAGCCCGAGTCCGTATCCACCGACGACAAGGTGGAGCTCCTGCGGCGTCTGGCCGCGGCGGGTCTGGCGCGCATCGAGGCCACCTCCTTCGTGTCGGCCAGCTGGATTCCCCAGCTCGCCGACGCGGACGATCTGGTGCGGCGGCTCCCGCCCGGTCCCGTCTACAGCGCGCTGGTCCCGAACGCGCGCGGCTGGGAGCGCTTCCGGAAGGCGGACATCCCGGTCGCCGCCTTCTTCGTGTCGGCCAGCGAGACCCACAACCACAAGAACGTGAACCGCTCGGTCGACGCGCACCTGGAGGCCTTCCGGCCGGTGGCGGAGAGCGTACGGAACGAGGGCCTGCGCCTGCGCGCGTACGTCTCCACCGTCTGCGGCTGCCCCTACGAGGGCGACGTACCCGCCGCGCGGGTCGTGGAGGTGGTGCGCCGCGTGCGCGAGCTGGGCGCCGACGAGATCTCCCTCGGCGACACGATCGGGGTGGGAAGCCCGGGTCGGGTTCGCGAGCTGGTGCGCGCCGTGGCGGGGGAGGCGCCCCTGGACGGCATCGCGCTGCACCTGCACGACACCTTCGGGCGCGCCCTGGCCAACGTCGCAGCCGGCTACGAGGAGGGCGTCCGCACCTTCGACGCCTCGCTCGGCGGTCTGGGCGGCTGCCCGTACGCACCCGGTGCCTCGGGCAACGTCGCCACCGAAGACCTGGTGGATCTCTTCGCCGCGGAGGGCATCGCGACGGGGGTGGACCTGGACGCCCTGGTGGCGACCTCCGCCTGGATGGAGGACGCGGTGCTGCAGCGCCCGCTCCCGGGTCGCGTGTATCGGGCGCGGCGTGGCGCCGCCGCTCGAGCCGAAGGCGCATTGTCCGACTGAACGACGGCGCACGCAGCGCTGCTCGGGGCGTGCGCGACCAGCTCCCTTCCTCAGCTGCGTTCCGCGGCCCGGCGCGGCTCGTAGACGTCCAGGAACCAGCTCACCCGGCGCGTCTCGATGGAGCGCTGCACGGGGCCCTCGTGCAGCGGACGGCCGGAGTCCCCCGGCTCCACCTCGTGCAGCGGACGGTCGGGGTCCCACGGCTCCACGCGGCGGGCCTCCCGGTGTCGCGCTCAAGTGTGTTGGGTCGAGCGCCGATCTATGCTAGCCAGTTAACGTGAGCTGGCAAACACCGGTGTCGGAGAATCTCGACTCCATAGGCGAAGTCTGCGAGAAGACGGGCCTTTCGGCCCGAACGGTGCGCTACTGGGAGGAGCTCGGCCTCCTCCCCGGGGTGCGCCGACGCGCCGGCGGGCGCCGCGTCTACGGCCGCGACGAGCTGGAGCGCCTGCGCTTCATCGTGCGCCTGAAGAGCCTGGGGCTGTCCCTGGAAGAGGTGCGCGAGCTGAACGCCGTCCACGCCATCGAGGGCTCGACGCGGGCCATGTTGACGCGGCTCGACGAGCTCCTGGAGCGCCACGAGCTGGAGGTGGACGAGCGGTTGCGCGAGCTGATGGACCTGCGCGACGACATCGCCAAGTACCGCGACCATGTGCGCACCCGCGTCGAGGGGCGCCGGAGGAAGAAGCGATGAGCGTCCGGGTGGTGAGCGCCGCGTCCCTGTTCGACGGCCACGACGCGGCGATCAACATCATGCGCCGGCTGCTGCAGCAGCAGGGCGCGGAGGTGGTCCATCTCGGCCACGACCGATCGGTGGACGACATCGTGGACGCGGCGATCCAGGAGGACGCGGACGCGGTCGCGGTGTCGTCCTACCAGGGCGGCCACATGGAGTTCTTCAGCTTCCTGGTCGATCGCCTGCGCCAGCGGGGTGCGGGCCACGTGCGCGTCTACGGAGGCGGTGGCGGGACGATCACCCCCGAGGAGATCGAGAAGCTCGAAGACCACGGCGTGGCGCGCATCTTCAGCCCCCAGGACGGGCGACGCCTCGGGCTGGAGGGGATGATCGCGACCATCGTGGAAGAGTGCGGGGGGCGCGAGCGCATGCTCCGCGGCGACGAGCTCGAGCACCTGGACGATCCGGCGGTCGTGTCGCGGGTGATCAGCTTCCTGGAGGAGCACCCGGGCGAGGGGCCGGAGCTTCCGGAGGGAGACGCCCCGGTGGTGGGCTTCACCGGGACGGGAGGGGCCGGGAAGTCGAGCGTCGTGGACGAGCTGCTGCGTCGCTTCCGGGCGGAGCGTCCGGACTGGCGCCTGGGCCTGGTGCTGGTGGACCCCACGCGGCGTCGCTCGGGCGGCGCCCTGCTGGGCGACCGCATCCGCCTCAATTCCCTCGACGAGCGGGTCTTCGTGCGCTCCCTCGCCACGCGGCAGGCTCATCGGTCCCTCTCGCGCGCCGTCGCCGACGCGGTGCGTGTGCTGCGCGCCGCGCGCTTCGACCTGATCCTGGTGGAGACGGCCGGGATCGGGCAGAGCGACTCGGAGATCGTCGATCTCGTCGACCACTCGCTCTACGTCATGACCCCGGAGTTCGGCGCACCCACGCAGCTCGAGAAGATCGACATGCTCGAGCTGGCCGACCTGGTCGTGCTGAACAAGTTCGACCGCGCCGGCGCCGCCGACGCGCTGCGCGACGTGCGCAAGCAGGTGCGCCGCAACGGGGGCGACCCCGAGCAGGTGTTTCCGACCATCGCGCGGCAGTGGGACGACCCCGGCACGACGGCGCTCTACGAGGCCCTGCGCGACCGGGTGCTGGACCGTGGCCTGCGCGCGGCGCCGGAGGCGCTCGAGGCGCCTGCCGTGCTGCCCCCGGCGCGTCGGCGCTACCTGGCCGAGATCGCCGAGTGCGTGCGCGGCTACCGCGAGGAGACGGAGGTGCTCGCCGGCGCGGCGGGCGACGCGCAGGCGCTCGAGCGCGCGGCGCACCTCGTGGGCGACACCTCCCTGGCGGAGCGCGCCGCGCTCGATCCCGAGCTTCGCGAGACGCTCGCGCAGTGGCCCGCGCGGCGGGCGGCCTACGAGGCCCAGGAGCAGTCCTACCGGGTTCGCGACCGCGAGATCCACGTGGCCAACACGACCGAGACGCTGTCCGGAACCCATCTTCCGAAGGTCGCGGTGCCCCGCACCTCGGCCTGGGAGGACCTCACCCGCTTCCTGCGCTCGGAGAACCTGCCCGGGAGCTTTCCCTTCACGGCGGGCGTGTTCCCGTTCAAGCGCGACGGCGAGGACCCCACGCGCATGTTCGCCGGCGAGGGAACGCCGGAGCGCACCAACCGTCGCTTCCACTACCTGTCTCACGGCCAGCCGGCCAAGCGGCTCTCGACCGCGTTCGACAGCGTCACCCTCTACGGGCGCGATCCGGACCCCCGCCCCGACATCTACGGCAAGGTGGGGAACTCCGGGGTGTCGGTCTGCACGGTGGACGATGCGAAGCGCCTCTACTCGGGCTTCGACCTGTGCGATCCGTCGACGTCCGTTTCGATGACGATCAACGGTCCGGCGCCCACGGTGCTGGCCTTCTATCTCAACGCTGCCATCGACCAGGCCGTGGAGCGGCACCTCCGCGAAGCGGGCCGCAGCGTGGAGCCTCGCGTTCCCTACCGCGGCGAGCTGCCCGAGGGACATGACGGGCTGGGGCTCATGCTTCTGGGCCGCTCCGGGGACGAGGTGGTTGAGCCGGACGTCTACGCGCGCATCAAGGCCGACGTGCTGCGGCGCGTGCGGGGGACCGTGCAGGCGGACATCCTCAAGGAAGACCAGGCCCAGAACACCTGCATCTTCTCCACCGAGTTCTCGCTCAAGGTGATGGGCGACATCCAGGCCTTCTTCACCGAGAACGAGGTGCGCAACTTCTACTCGGTCTCGATCTCGGGCTACCACATGGCCGAGGCCGGCGCGAACCCGATCACCCAGCTGGCCTTCACCCTGGCCAACGGCTTCACCTACGTCGAGTACTACCTGGCACGCGGTCTCGACGTGGACGACTTCGCAGCGAACTTCTCGTTCTTCTTCAGCAACGGCCTCGACGCCGAGTACAACGTGCTGGGGCGGGTGGCGCGCCGCATCTGGGCCGTGGCCCTCCGCGAGCTCTACGGCGCCGACGAACGCAGCCAGAAGCTCAAGTACCACATCCAGACCTCGGGTCGTTCGCTCCACGCCCAGGAGATGGACTTCAACGACATCCGCACCACCCTCCAGGCGCTCACCGCCATCCAGGACAACTGCAACAGCCTTCACACCAACGCCTACGACGAGGCCGTCACCACGCCCACCGAGGAGTCGGTGCGTCGCGCCGTGGCCATCCAGCTCATCATCAGCCGAGAGCTGGGACTGTCGAGGAACGAGAACCCGCTGCAGGGATCGTGGGCGATGGAGTGGCTCACCGACGCGGTGGAGGAGGCGGTCCTCCAGGAGTTCGAGCGTCTCTCGGAGCGCGGTGGCGTGCTGGGGGCCATGGAGCTCCTGTACCAGCGCGGGCGCATCCAGGACGAGAGCCTCCTCTACGAGTCGCGCAAGCACTCGGGCGAGCTTCCCGTGGTGGGCGTCAACACCTACGAGAACCCGAACCCGGACGCCGGCGCGCCCGTCAAGCACCTGATGCGCTCGAGCGAGGCCGAGAAGCGGGATCAGCTCGAGGGCCTGCGCGAGTTCCACGCCCACCACGCGGAGCGGGCACCGGCGGCACTGGCTCGGCTACGCACCGTGGCCGCGGCGGGCGGCAACGTCTTCGCGGAGCTGCTGGAGACCGTCAAGGTCGCCAGCCTGGGTCAGATCAGCGAGGCGCTCTTCCAGGTGGGTGGTCGCTACCGACGGTCCATGTAAGGGCTACCCTCCGCGCCTTCGGGGAGCAGCATGAGCAAGCACGATCGCCTTGATGACTGGGCCGAGCTGGCCGCCAAGGAGCTCCGCGGCGCGGCCGTGGACGAGCTGGTTCGGGAGAGCGCGGACGGGCTCGAGATCCGGCCGCTCTACACCGCCGAGGACCTCGAGGGCCTGGATCAGGCCAACACGCTGCCGGGCATCTTCCCCTTCCTGCGCGGCCCCCGCGCCACCATGTACGCGAACCGACCGTGGACGGTGCGCCAGTACGCGGGATTCTCCACCGCCGAGGAGTCCAACGCCTTCTACAAGGCCAACCTGGCGGCGGGCCAGCAGGGCCTCTCCGTGGCCTTCGATCTGGCTACCCACCGCGGCTACGACTCCGACCATCCCCGCGTGACCGGCGACGTGGGCAAGGCGGGCGTGGCGATCGACTCCGTGGAGGACATGAAGATCCTCTTCGACGGGATCCCGCTCGAGCAGGTCACCGTGTCGATGACCATGAACGGGGCGGTCATCCCGATCCTCGCCAGCTTCATCGTGGCCGGCGAGGAGCAGGGCGTTCCCAAGGAGAAGCTCGCCGGGACCATCCAGAACGACATCCTCAAGGAGTTCATGGTCCGCAACACCTACATCTACCCGCCCGAGCCCAGCATGCGCTGCGTGCCCGACATCATCGAGTTCACCGCGCACCACATGCCCAAGTTCAACTCGATCTCGATCTCCGGCTACCACATGCAGGAGGCCGGGGCGACGACCGTGCAGGAGCTGGCCTTCACCATCGC
>JANQFA010000262.1 GCA_028278065.1 Myxococcota bacterium | reverse complement strand
CCAGCGAGGAGCAAGCACGGCTTCATGATCTCTCTCCGGAGAGGACCGCGCGCAGCTCGGGAAGCTGCTCGGCCGAGCAGAGCACCAGCAGGACATCGCCTCCGCGGATCTCGGAGCTGGGAGCCGGGTTTGCGGTGGTGCTCCCCTCCCGGCGCACCGCCAGCACGCTGGCTCCCGTGCGCTCACGGACACCCATCGACTCGAGGGTGCGCCCGCCGGGAAGGCCGTGGGGCACCTCCACCCACTCGGTCGCCACCTCCTCCAGGATCTCCGCGAGCCAGGGATCGATGCGCAGGCCCAACGGACCGCGCACCAGCTCGTAGCCCTCGTCGCGCATCTCCTCGGCGAAGTGGGTGACGACGGCCTGCGGAACGTCGAAGCGCCGCAGGACCTTCGATACCAGGTCGATGCTGCTCTCCACCTCCTCGGCCACCACCTCGTTCGCGCCGCCTTCGAAGAGCCCGTCCAGATCCTCCGCGAAGCGGGTGCGGGTGATCACGTGGAGGTCGGGCGCCAGCGCGCGGGCCACCTCGATGGTGCTCCGCGTGGCCTCCGGATCGTTGATGGCCACGCAGAGAAGGCGCGCGCGGCGAATCCCCAGGTGATCGAGCACGGCGGGCCGGGTGGCATCGCCGTAGACGATGGGCTCGCGCTCGGCGCGACCGCGCTCGACGTTGTGCGGGTTCCCCTCGACGACCCGGTACTCGATCCCCGACGCACCGAGCACATGGGCAAGGGTGCGGCCCGCCAGCCCGAATCCCACGATGATCGCATGGTCCGAGAGCGGCTCTGCCGCCCCGGCGACCGGCGGCGCCGCCGACGGGATGCGTGCGGCCAGCCGCGGCGCGATCCGGATCAGGAACGGCGTCGCCATCAGGGTCAGGATGGAGCCGGCGACGAAGATCTGGGCCAGCTCCGAATCCATCAGGCCTGCGGCCGATGCCGCGGCAGCGATCACGAACGAGAACTCACCGGTCTGCGCCAGCGCCAGCCCCGTCTGGACCGCGGTGCGCAGGTTCTGGCGCAGAATGACCGCGATGATCCCGATGATGACGAGCGACTTGACCGCCACGACCCCGCCGACGTAGACGAGCACGCCCGGCCAGCTGGCCAGCGCTTCGCGCGGCACCAGGAGCATTCCCACCGACGTGAAGAAGACCCCGAGCAGGACGCCGCGCAGGGGCGCGACCTCGGCGAAGAGCTGGGAGGAGTAGGGAGAGGCGCTCACTACGAGTCCGGCGATGAAGGCACCGACCGCGAGACCGAGGCCCAGCTCCTCCGCGATCACGGCCGAGCCGAGCGCCGCGAGGATCGCGAACAGGCTGAAGAGGTCTCCCGAGCGCAGCCGGGCGACCCAGCTCAGGACCAGGGGCAGCGCGAAGCGGGCCACCACGAAGAGCCCCGCCAGCTTGACCAGCGCCAGGCCGATCGCGCGGGGCATCGACCCCGACTGCTCGCCGGCGAGGAGCGGAATCGCCAGCAGGAAGGGCACGATGGCGAGGTCCTGCAGCAGCAGGATGCCGAGGGAGAGCCGGCCGTGGGGCGCCTCCACCTCTCCGCGTCCGGCGAGGATCCGCATCACCAGGGCGGTGGACGAGAGGGCGGTGAGCATCCCGACCACGATGGCCGTCTCGGGCGGCAGTCCGATCGCGACACAGATGCCGGTGACCACGGCCACGGTGATCGTGACCTGGATCACCCCGGCCAGGACCGCCGTCCGGAAGCTCCTGCGCAGCTCGTCCAGGGGGAGCTCGAGCCCGATCTCGAAGAGCAGCAGGGCCACGCCGAACTCGGCGATGTGCCGCACGGACTCGGAGTCGCCGACCAGCCCGACGCCGCCGGGACCGACGACTGCTCCAGCGACCAGGAAGCCCACCATCGCCGGCAGGCGGAAGCGCTCGAACAGGGCGGCACCCAGAGCGGCTGCCGCAATCACGATGAAGAGCTCCTCCACGTGCATGGCCGGTCCACGCTACCATGCCGCCCGCACGCGGCCCACGGCCGCAGGGGCTACCATGCCGCCCGCACGCGGCCCACGGCCGCAGGGGGATGAGAACGTGAAGACGATGATTTCGGTGCTGGCGGTCGTTGCACTCGTAGCCTGCAAGCCGCAGGTCCAGGAAGCGGTCACGCTCGATACGGACGAAGAGAAGACGGCGTACACCCTGGGCTTCAAGCTCGGCGAGAACCTGAAGGGGCTGGAGCTGGATGAAGTCCAGCTCCGCGCACTCGAGGAAGGGCTCGGCGATGCGGCGGCCGGCCGCGAGCCGCGGCTCGACGTCGCCCAGTACGAACCCATGGTGCAAGAGCTCGCGCAGCGGAAGGCCACCGAAGCCGCCGAGGCACGTCGCGCGGAAGAGGCCGCCTTCCTGGAGCAGGCCGCTGCCGCCGAGGGCGCCGAACGACAGGACTCGGGGCTCATCATCGTGCACGAGACGCGCGGCGAGGGCGCGACGCCGAAGGCGACCGACAGGGTGAAAGTCCACTACCACGGCACCTTCACCGACGGCAGCGTCTTCGACAGCTCGCGGCAGCGCGGGCAGCCCGCGGAATTCCCGCTCAACGGGGTCATCCCGTGCTGGACCGAGGCGCTTCAGCTGATCGGTGTCGGAGGCAAGGCGCGCATCACCTGCCCGTCGAAGATCGCCTACGGCGACCGCGGCGCGCCGCCGCGCATCCCGCCGGGTGCCACGCTCGTGTTCGAGGTGGAGCTCCTCGAGATCGTCCAGTAGCGCCGTGCCCTGGCGCGAGCCTCAGCGGTCGCCGTGGCCGCTGAGGTCGCGCGGGTCCAGGGGCTCGTGGCCCGCGAGGTGCCCCGACTCGTTGAAGCGCAGCAGGCGCGGCTCGGGATCGAGCACCAGCTCCGAGAACGCGCAGTTGTTCATGACGCGGCGCCAGCAGGCGAGGCGGCTGTCCAGGAGCCAGCCGAGACCGAGCGAGATGGCGCCGCTGTGCGACACCAGCACGACGCGCTCGCCCTCGTGGGCGGCGGCGATCGTGCGCACGGCTTCCTCGAAACGGCTCGCCACCGAGCGCGGCGACTCGCCCCCCTCCGGAGCGAAGTCCGGATCCTCCTTGATCCGGGTCCAGAAATCCTCGACGCCGAGGAGCTCGCTGAACGGACGACCCTCCCAGGTGCCCAGATCGTACTCGCCGATGCGCGGCTCGATGCGCGGCACGATTCCCTGGGCCAGCCCGATCTCGCGCGCCGTGTCTCCCGCGCGCTGCAGCCCGCTCGTGTAGACGGCGGCAGCGGCCGGCTCGGCCTCCGCCAGGTGGCGGGCCACCGCGCGGGCCTGGAGGCGCCCCTTCTCGGAGAGAGGCGTGTCGGTCGCTCCGTGCCAGACGCGGTCGGTGTTGGCGGCGGTCTCGCCGTGCCGCACGAGGATCAGGGTGGTGGAATCGGACACGCCGGCGAGCCTATCAACAGGTGGCCTTCAACGCCGCCGGCCCGTGAACCGCGCGCCGGAAGGCCGCGGAGTCGACGCGTCCCCGTGCATCGGGCCACGATGCCCGGCCGGTCGCTCAGCGGCGGGCGCTGCCCCGGTACATGTGCGCCAGCAGCCCGGGGCCCTCGTGGCGGAAGCGGTCCAGGGACTCGAGGCTGAAGCCCGCCTCCCCCACGATGCGGTCGACGGACCGGTTCATGTTGCAGCCGTCGGCGAAGCGTCGCCAGACGGGATTCAGCCGGTCCTGCCAGCGGGCGGTCGACGCCCCGGGCGCCCGACCGTGCTCGATGAAGACGAGGCGCCCGCCCGGACGCAGCACCCGCCGCATCTCGGCCAGGGCGCGACCCGCATCGGGGATCGAGCACAGTGTCCAGGTGCTCACCACGGTGTCGAAGCGCCCCTCGTCGAAGGGCAGGTCGCGGTCGGCGCGCAGGGCGCGGCGCTCCACGGGGAACGGGGCGCGCGCGATCCGCTCGTCGATGGCGGGTACGCCCTCGGGAGGCCTCGGCTCGACGCCGACCACACGGGTCACGGCCATCGGATAGAACTCGAGATTGAGGCCGCTCCCGAAGCCGACCTCGAGCACCTCGCCCGTGGCCGGCGCCAGGGCCTCCGGGCGCAGGTCGTTCATCTGGCGCATCGCCCAGTCGAGCAGGCGCCCGCGCAGCCTGGCCCGGAAGCCCACGCTCGCCCCCTACTCGGCCGCCACGTCTGCGGCCGAGACGCCGGGCGGCAGGATGGTGATCTGCGCGCGGCGGTTCAGGTCGCGCCCCTCCGTCGACTCGTTGCTCTGGAGCGGGTCGCTCGCGCCGTGCGCCGCCACCGCGATGCGGTCGGCCGCCACCCCGTTGGCCACCAGGTAGCGCTTGACGGAGTCGGCGCGCCCGCGCGAGACGATCGCGTTGGCCGGATCCGACCCGACCACGTCCGCGTACCCCTCCACCAGGACCGCGCGGTCCGGGTTGGCGATCAGGAATCCGGCCAGCATCGAGAGCTTGCGCGTCGCCTCGGGCTTGAGGGCGGTCTTGTTGAAGTCGAAGTGCACGCCGCCCAGCGTCAGCGCGTGACCGCGCTCCGTCTGGCGCGTCTCCAGCTCCTCGAGCTCCCGCTCCGCCCTCTGGGCGCGCTGGGTGGCGGTGCGCGCGGTCTCCTCGGCAGCGAGCGCCCGCGCCGTCGCCACGTCCGCCTCGGCGGTGCGCGCCTCCAGCCGGAGCGAGGGGCGCTCGCGGGCCAGCTCGGCCGCCCTGGCGTTGGCGGCCTTGGTCTCCGCCGTGAGCCGCGCGATGCGGATCCGCATGTCCGCCAGATAGACGTAGTGGGTCACGCCCAGCTCGTCCTTCTCGCGATTGGCCGCTTCCGCCCGCTGGATGTCCTTCTCGGCCTCGAGGAGCTGCAGCGAGTCCTTGCGGTCGATGAGCGGATCGTCGAGGGCGGCCTGGTAGTCCCGCTTCGCGCGCTGGACCTCGGGGTGGGGCACCGTGTTCGCACACGCCGCCAGCAGGGCTCCCGCCAACACCATGGTCACGACCCGCGCCATCAGAACCTCCTCCTCCGCTCGGCCTCTTCGCGGAGCTCCTCCAGGACCTTCTCCGCGTCCTTCAGGTGGCTCTTCGCGATCTTGTTGCGCGTGATGGCATCCGCCAGCTCGGCCTCCACCGCCACCTGCGACGCGAGCCGCTCGGCCTCCTCGTACTCCTTGTCGGCGTAGAGGGCGCGCGCCCGGGCCAGCTTCTCCTCGGCGCTGCGCATGAGCGCGCCCGATCCCTGATCGGCCCCGGCCTCGCGCGCCTGCTTGACCGCGTAGTCCGCGCGCGCGATCGCCTGGTCCGAGGGCCCGGGCTTCGCGCAGCCGGCCGAGAGCACCAGCAGCGCCGCGGCCAGCCAGAGTCCAATCCGCATCTTCTCTCCTCCGTCGACTACCGGCAGGTGCCGGGCCTCCATCCTTCCTCGGCTACCGGTAGGTGCCGCCGCCAAAGGTAGGGAAACCGGTCAGGCGCGTCCCCGCCGTGAGACCACCGTCCACGACCACCGAGGCGCCGGTGATGGCCGACGCCTCGTCGCTCGCCAGGAAGAGCACCAGGTTGGCCACCTCGCGAGGCTCGATCACGCGACCGATGGCGTGCTGCTCCGCGATGTCCTCGCGGGAGTTCTCGCCCGCCGCCACCACCAGGTCCAGGAGCGGAGTATCCACGGCGCCGGGACAGATCGCGTTGGCACGGATCCCCTTGCGCCCGTACTCGATCGCGACGCTCCGCGTCAGGTTCAGCACACCGGCCTTCGCCGCACTGTACGGCGCCGAGAGCATCTCGGCGAAGAACCCCTCCACCGACGAGGTGTTGACGATGGCGCCGCCTCCCCGCTCGAGGAGGGCGGGAATCGCGGCCTTGCACCCGTAGAAGACGCCGTCGAGCATGACCGCCAGGCTGCGCCGCCAGACCTCGACGTCGATGTCCGCCACGTAGCCGCCCCCCGACCAGGCGGCGTTGTTGTGCATGACGTCGAGGCCGCCGAACTCGGAGACGGCGAAGGCCACCGCCGCCTCGAGCTCCGGGAGCGCGGTGACGTCGCAGTGACGATGGGCGGCGCGAAGGCCCGCGCCGGAGAGCTCCGCCGCCAGGGCCTCCCCCTTGTCGTCCTGGAGGTCGGCGATCACCACGGCCGCGCCCTCCTCGGCCAGGCGGCGCACGGTCGCCGCGCCGATGCCCGAGGCGCCGCCCGTCACGATCGCGACCTTGCCCTCCATCCTGCCCATCAAGTCACCCCGGCGTAGTGGGCGAGCGCCTCGTCGAGGGTCGTCTCGCGAACGCCCGGCTCCTCCACGACGGCGCGCAGCCACTGGGGACGCTCGACCGCACAGACGTGGACCGGTGCGTCGAGATCCGAGAGATGGGTGGCCTGCCGGACGTACGCGGTGGCGTAGTCGGGCGGCCGCACGTCGGTGGAGAGCTCGACCAGCGCCAGGGGATCCGGCGGCGCCACCGCGGCCGGATCGGCCGCCAGGATCTGGGGCGTCCCGGGCAGCGCGCTGCCCCCCGCCAGGCCCGGACCGTCGAGCAGGATGGCGCCGCGCACCGGCTTGGGGCGCCCTCCCGCCAGCAGGAGCGCGATGTAGGCACCGAGTCCGCGCCCGACCACGGTGGCACCGCCCAGATGGTCCACCGCGTGGTCGGCGTCCGCCATCAGGAGCTCGCAGGTGTAGCCGCCCCCGCGCGGTACCGTGGACGCGCCGTGGCCGGTGAAGTCGAGCGCGTGGATCGGACCGGGCCACGACTCGAACTCCGGCGGCAGCGCCTGCGGCGCCCGCTCGGCCAGGGCGTGCAGGAGCAGCAGCGCCCGGCCCGCGCCGCCGCGCAGCTCGTGCAGCGCGAGCCGGATCCGGTAGTGCTGCAGCCAGGTGATCACGAGAGGAAGTCCAGGACCAGATCCGCCACCCCGCGCGGATGCTCGATGTGGATGAAGTGCCCGGCCTCCGGATACTCGACCAGCTCGGCGTTGCGCGGGAGCCGATCCTCGAGGTCCCGCTTGGCGGTTCCCCAGCCCATCTGCTCGTTCACCGTCGCCAGGATCCCGAGGAGGGGAACCGGGAAGCCCGGCAGGCGCTCGAGATACCAGTCCGGCCGCCAGGGACCGAACCCGCCGGGCCTCATGATGGGATCCAGCTTCCAGCGCCAGCCGTCGGCGTCCTCGCGGGCGCCGACGCTCACCAGATAGCGCAGCCATGCGTCGCTGAGCCGCGGGTTCATGCGTCCGCGCCGCTGGGCCAGCTCCGCCGGCGTCCCCGGCTTCCGCATCAGGTCGGCGGAGCGCCTGCGCCGGTCCAGCCAGGAGGCGATCTCGCTCTCGCGCATGCGCGAGCGCTCGTGATCCGAGACGTCCGGCGCCGGAAAACGGGAAGGCATGCCGTCGATGTTCACGAAGCGGCTCACCCGGTGCGGGCGCGCCTCGCAGAGCTGCAGGAGGACGGCGCCGCCCTTGCTGTGGCCGATCATCGGGATCGGCGCGGTGGTGATCGAGTTGAGCACGGCCAGCGAGTCGCGCAGGTCCGCGTGCCACGAGTAGAGGGGGCTGTGCTCGGAGTCCCCGTGGCCGCGGTGGTCCCACGACACCACCCGATAGCCCGCGTCCGCCAGCATGGGGGCGAAGACGTCGAAGGTCCCCGCGAAATCGAAGCCCCCATGGGCCATCAGCAGCGGGATGCCGCCGGCGTCTCCCCACTCCCAGACGGCCAGCCGGATCCCGTCGGAGTCGACGAAGCGCTGGCGATCGGGGCGACGCGCGCCGGGATAGGGGGTTCCAGTCACGGCGCCAGAGGTTCCCGGACGCCCGGCGCGGACGCAAGCGGGGGATGGGCGTGTGCGAGAGGAGGACGCCCTGGCGAGTGGGGGACGCCGCGCCGCGTGCGACGCCCCCAGGACCCGTTCAGTCCAGGAACGCCCAGACCCGCTTGCGGCTCTTCGCGTCCAGATCCTCGGCCGGGGGAATGCGGTAGAGATCGCCGCCCACGTCCTCGACGAGCAGGGCTCCGTCCGGCGCCTCGCGCGGCCAGGCGTCGAGCGCGGTCTGGAAGGAGCGAACCCCCTGCCGGGTACGCACCTTCCAGCGCCGGATCTCCACGTCCTCCTCGATCTCGTCCACCGCGACCACCTCGAGCACGAACCCCGCGTCCACGAGAGCCCCGAAGAGCACCCGCCGCGAGGCCCGATCCAGCTCGGTGAGCTCCGCCACCAGGGCGACCTCCTCGTCCTCTTCGTTGCGCAGCGAGAGATGGGTGGTGGGCGACGACCAGGGGAAGCAGCGCACCAGCCGCACCGGCTGGGCCTCCCCGTCGAGCCGCGCCCAGAGCCGCCCGTCCACACGCCGCTCCACCGACGGGGCACGCCGCGCGCGACGCTTCTCCTTCGCGCGGCGCGCACCGGCCGTCCCGCTCGCCTCATGTCGCATCGTGCACCTCCTGTTGCAGTCGATAGAGCTTCCGATAGATCCCCTCGGGCCTGGCCAGCAGCTCCGCGTGCGTTCCGCACTCGGCCAGCTTCCCGTTCTCGATCACGAAGAGTCGCGACGCCCGATGCAGGGTCGAGAGCCGGTGGGCGATGGCGAACACCGTCCGCCCCGCCACCAGGCGGTCCATCGCCTGCTGGATCTTGCGTTCGGTCTCCGTATCCACGCTGCTCGTCGCCTCGTCCAGGATCAGGATGCGCGGGTCCTTCAGGATGGCCCGTGCGATCGAGATCCTCTGGCGCTCACCGCCCGAGAGGGTGTGGCCCCGCTCGCCGATGATCGTGTCGTACCCGTGAGGCAGCTCGCACACGAAGTCGTGGGCGTTGGCCATGCGCGCCGCGTCCACCACCTCTGCGAGGCTCGCGCCGGGCATCCCGTAGCGGATGTTCTCGACGATCGTCCCGTGGAAGAGATAGGGCTCCTGCAGGACCATCCCGACCTGGAGCCGGTAGTTCCCGCTGTCGAGCTCGCGGATGTCGCGACCGTCGATGCGGATCTCTCCCGACCCCACGTCGTAGAAGCGGGCCAGCAGGCTGGCGAGCGTGGTCTTGCCTCCTCCGGACGGACCCACCAGGCCGATCAGCTCGCCGGGCTCCACGTCGAAGGAGACGCCCTTCAGCACCTGGCGCACGCCGTCGTAGGAGAACGAGACGTCGTCGAACTCCACACGACCCTCGACGGGATCGAGCCGGACGGGATCCGGGCGGTCCACGACCTCGGGCTCGGTGTCGAGCACCTCGAAGACCCGGTGGGCCGACGTGGTGGCGCGGTTCATGATCCGCGCCATCTGCCCGATGATGTCGATGGGCTGCACGAACATGGTCATGTAGAGCAGGAACGACACGAAGGTCCCCAGCGAGAGCGGCGGGCCCAGCACCGAGTCGTCGGCGAGGAGGCGCGGCAGCGCGAAGCACCAGGTCGAGACGATGGTCGCCTGCACGCCCAGGATGAGTCCGGGCCAGAAGGTGGTCCACGAAGCGTGGATGCGATTGAACTCGCCCACCACGTCGTAGTTCCGCTCGCCGAAGCGCTCCTTCTCGCGCTCTTCCTGGTGGAACGCCTTCACGACGCGCATCCCCGGGATGGTGTCGGAGAGGATGTCCGTCACCCGGGACCACTTGCGCCAGGCGCGCAGGAACATCCGATTCATGGAGAGCCCGTGCAGGTGGATGGCCCAGCACAGGAAGGGCACCGGGATGGTCATCACCAGACCGAGGCGCCAGTCCAGGTAGATCAGCACCGCCCCCAGGCCCACGAGCATCACCAGCGAGAGCGACACCTCCACCACGCCGAAGGCGAGGAACTCCCAGAGCCGGTCGGTATCCGAGCTGACCCGGGTGATCAGGCTTCCCGTCTTCTTGCGCGAGTAGAAGGACAGGGAGAGCCGGTGCAGGTGGTCGTAGAGATGGGTGCGCAGGTCGCGCGCCACGTACTCGCCGAGCATGGCCATGAGGCGCAGGCGCACCCAGGCGCAGACCTGCCGCAGCAGGTAGGTGAGCGCGATCCCGGCGACCGCCAGCCAGGCGATCGTC
>JANQFA010000261.1 GCA_028278065.1 Myxococcota bacterium | reverse complement strand
CTGAGGCACGCGGTGCGTCACGGGCTGGATCGGGTGATCTACGTCGCGCCCTTCACCACGATCATCGAGCAGAACGCCGACGTGTTCCGGCGCGCGTTCGCGAACCTCGTCAAGGAAGGGATCCCCGACCCGGTCATCGAGCATCACAGCAACCTCGACGAGCGCAATGAGACGTTCCGCAGCCGGCTGGCGGCCGAGAACTGGGACGCTCCCCTGGTCGTCACCACGTCGGTCCAGCCCTACGAGTCCCTCTTCGCATGCCGCCCGTCCCGCTGCCGCAAGCTCCACCGGATTGCTCGATCGGTCATTCTCCTCGACGAAGCGCAGACACTCCCCGTCGATCTTCTCGAGCCGACGCTCCGTGCCCTGCGCGAGCTCACCGAACGCTACGGGAGCACCGTCGTGTTCTGCACCGCGACCCAGCCGGCAGTCTTGCGCCGCGACGGCTTTCCCATCGGGGTCGAGGGAGTGCGCGAGATCGTCCCCGAGCCGCGGGCCCTCTACGAGGCGATGAAGCGCGTCCGCGTCGACGACCTCGAGCGGGTCGGGGACGCTGACCTCGCCAAACGACTCGCCGAGCACGAACAGGTGCTATGCGTCGTGAACACGCGCTCCCATGCCCGCGCCATCCACGAGTCCATCCGCGGTGAGCCGGGAGGCTTTCATCTCAGCGCCTCGATGTGCCCCGAGCATCGGACGCAGAAGCTCGGCGAGATCCGCCGGCGCCTGGCGAGCGGAGCGCCCTGCCGCGTCGTATCCACGCAGCTGATCGAGGCCGGCGTGGACATCGACTTCCCGGTGGTCTTCCGGTCGCTGGCCGGCATCGACTCCATCGCCCAGGCGGCGGGCCGGTGCAACCGGAACGGCGGCCTGCCCGGCCTGGGCCAGGTGTACGTGTTCCGATCGGAGCACGTGCGCTCGGAGCGATACTTCGCGGACACGACGAATTGCGCCAGCCAGATCCTCCCCTCCTTCGAGGATCCCCTGTCCCTCGAAGCGATGGAGCGGTACTTCCGGCTCTACTACTGGGAGCAGAGCGCGCGCTGGGACGCCAAGCGGATCTCGGACCAGTTCCATCTCCTCCAGGATCTCTCGCTCCCTTTCGCATTCGGCTACGCGACGGCGGCGCAGCGCTATCGTCTGATCGAGGACGAAGGCCGACCCGTGGTCGTTCCCTGGGGAGCGCGAGGTCGCGAGCTCTGCGAGGAGCTTCGCGCATCGGCCGATTCACCCGACCGGCGGCTACTTCGCTCGCTGCAGCGGTTCACGGTTCGCGTCGCGAGCCGGACCTGGGACCAGCACGTGGGTCGCTCCATCGATCTCATTGGAGACCGGTATCCCGTGTTGATCAGTCCAGAGCTGAACTACAGCGACGAGCTGGGTCTTTCGCTGGAAGCGAGCCCATCCTCGTTCCTGAACTGTTGAAGGGAGTCTCGATGCCGTACGGAATCAATCTCGAAGTCTGGGGCGACCTGGCCGCGTTCAACCGGCCCGAGATGAAGGTGGAGCGCGTCTCGTACGACGTCATCACGCCGAGTGCAGCGCGCGGTGTCCTGGAGGCGATCTACTGGAAGCCGGAGATGCGCTGGGTCGTGGACCAGATCCACGTGCTCCAGCCGATCCGGTTCGCGCACGTGCGACGCAACGAGATCTCATCCCGGATCCCCGTCAAGGGCAAGACCGGAGTGACGGCGGCGATGAGGTCGGAGCGCGGCTCCCTCGGCGTCTCCGTCACGGACCTCCGGCAGCAGCGCGCTGCCAGGGTGCTTCGCGACGTCCGCTACGGGATCGGGGCCCACGTCGAGCTGGTCCGGCCGGACGAGGGCCAGACGCGCCGGAGCTCCGTCGCGAAGCACCTCGAGATGTTCAAGCGCCGGGCCCGTCGCGGGCAGTACTTCCATCACCCGTACCTGGGCTGTCGGGAGTTCCCGGCGCACTTTCGCCTGGTCGAGGAGCTTCCGAGGCCGTCGCCCGAGCTCCTCGAGGGGCCGCAGCCGCGGGACCTCGGCTTCATGCTCCAGGACATCGCCTTCGTGGAGGACCCGGATGGAAAGATCGTCGAGTCGAGCCGGGGCGCCCGCGTGACGGCCCGGCCCTACTTCTTCCGGGCCCTCATGCGGGATGGAGTGATCGAGGTTCCGGCACGGGGCTCCGCGGAGGCATGACGGGATGATCCTCAGCGCACTCGACGCCCTGTACGACCGGCTGAACGAAGACGCCTCGTATCTCCTGCCCCGGCCGGGCCACAGTCGGCAGAAAGTCACGTTCAAGGTCGTCCTCACCCCAGGGGGCGAGTTGTTCGAGATCCAGGACCTGCGTCGGCAGGTCGGGCGCTCCATGCGGCCCCTCCAGCTGGAGGTGCCCGGCGAGACCAAGCCCTCGGGCACGGGGATCAACCCGGGCTTCCTCTGGGACAACTCCCGCTACCTGCTGGGCTACGAGCCGACGCCAGACGCCTCGGGCCGGCCCCGGACCTGCTTCGAGGCGTTCCGGGACAGGCACCTGGCTCTCGAGCCGGACATCGAATCCGAGGCGTTCTCCGCCGTGTGCAGGTTCCTACGAGGCTGGGACCCGGGGCGCTGCGCCGACCACCCGGTCCTGGAGGAGGCGACCGCGACGGGGTTCGGCGTCTTCCAGATCCAGGCGACCAGCGGTTACCTCCACGAAGACGACGCCGTCCAGCGATGGTGGGCGGAGCACGGTGTTCCCGACGGCTCCGACGCCGAGGCGCAATGCCTCGTCACTGGGTCCGTCGCGCCCATCGCGCGGCTCCACGGCAAGATCCGAGGCGTCGTCGGCGCGCAGGGGGCAGGCGCCACCATCGTGGGGTTCAACGAGGACGCGTACCTCTCGTACGGCAAGGAGCAGAGCTTCAACGCTCCAGTCTCCGAGGAGGCTGCCTTCCGATACGTCGCGGCCCTCAATGCGCTGCTGGACGGCCCGCGCCGCGAGAAGCACGCCCTGAGGGTCGGGCAGGCGACGATCGCGTTCTGGACGGAGCGCCCGACGGCGACCGAGGACATCTTCGCCGCCTACGCCAGCGGGATCCAGCCCGCTGGTGACGGAAGTCCGCAAGACGAGAACGTACGGCAGAAGCTTGAGATGTTCCTACGAGCGCTGCGCGAGGGAAGAAGCGCCTACCGAGATCTGGAGCCGGATCCAGAGGAGACGGGTTTCTACCTGCTCGGCCTCTCTCCCAATGCCGCACGGATCTCGATCCGGTCCTTCCACCGCGGCAGCGTGGCAGAGCTGCTGGACAACCTCCGAAGCCACCATCAAGCCATCGCGATCGAGCGACGGTGGGTGCAGGAGCCCGAGTTCCCGTCGATCTGGTCGCTCGTGCGCCAGGCCGCTCGCGAGGGCAAGGACGTTCCGCCGACGCTCGAGGGGCCGCTCCTCACTTCCGTCGTATCGGGTGCGTCCTACCCGCACCACCTCTACGCAGCCGTGCTCCGTCGGATCCTGGCGGATCGCAGCGTCGGCTATCTGCGCGCCTGTGTGATCAAGGGATATCTCAACCGCAACCGCAAGGAGAACGTCTCGATGAGCCTCGATACCGAGCGGATCGACCCCGCTTACCGCCTCGGCCGCCTGTTCGCGGCTCTGGAGAAGACGCAGGCGGACGCACTTGGCGGAAACCTGAACACGACGATCCGGGATTCCTTCTACGGCGCCGCCTCCGCGACCCCGCGCTCGGTCTTTCCCCGGCTGATGCGCACGTACCAGCACCACCTGGCGAAGCTCGAGGGTGGCCGGAAGGTGAACCGGGAGAAGCTGGTCCAGGGCATCGTCGAGCCGCTCCGCGACTTCCCGGCGCATCTGGACCTGGCGGGCCAGGGCCTGTTCGCGATCGGGTACTACCACCAACGACAGGCGTTCTACACGAAGAAGGAAGGCCCCGAGAAGGGCGCTCGAGAACAAGAGGAGAGCAAGGCATGAATCGCTACGACTTCGTCTACCTGTTCGATGCGAAGAACGCGAACCCGAACGGCGACCCTGATGCCGGCAACCTCCCGCGGGTCGACGCCGAGACGGGACACGGCCTGGTGACGGACGTGTGCCTCAAGCGGAAGATTCGCAACTACGTGGAGATGACCCGGGGCAACGAATCGCCCAACCGGATCTACTTCCGTGAGCGGGAAGTCCTCAACCGCCTGCACGAGGAAGCCTGGAAGCAGATCGGGGAGAAGCCGAGCAAGCATCTGCCTCGGGACGTCGCGAAGGCGAGGGCGCTCACGGGCTTCATGTGCGCGAACTTCTTCGACATCCGCGCCTTCGGCGCGGTCATGAGCACCGAGGTGAATTGCGGCCAGGTCCGAGGACCCGTGCAGATCTCGTTCGCTCGGTCGATCGACCCGATCGTCACTCAGGAGCATGCGATCACCCGGAACTCGGTGACGAACGAACGCGATCTCGAGAAGGCTCGTACCATGGGGAGAAAGTTCACCGTTCCCTACGGCGTGTACCGCGCCCACGGCTTCGTGAACCCGTTCCTGGCGGCCCAGACGGGGTTCGGCGAGGAGGATCTGTCCCTCCTCTTCGAGGCGCTCGAGAATGCCTTCCAGTTCGACCAGTCGGCTGCGCGCCCTCCGGGGAGCATGGCGGCACGGAAGCCCATCATCTTCGAGCACGAGAGCGAGCTGGGGAACGCACCGTCCCACCAGCTGTTCGACGCCGTGACGATCCGCCGACGGGAGGGTGCCGCGGTCCCGCGAGACTTCTCCGACTACGAGGTCACGGTGGACTCCGACCAGGTGCCGGCAGGGGTCTCCGTGAAGGTAGCGTAATGAGCGAGCGTCGCCCGGACCGGATGTACGAGGAGGAGGATCTCCTCCCGCTGTCGGGTCTTCAGCACCTGGCGTTCTGCGAGCGCCAATGTGCGCTGATCCACGTGGAGCGGCAGTGGAGGGAGAACCGCCTGACGGCCGAGGGGCGGGTCCTTCACGAGCGCGTCGATGCGAGCGGCGACGAGTCGCGCGGTGACCTCCGGATCCTGCGGGGAGTCGAGATCCGGAGCCTGGAGCTGGGGCTCGTCGGGAAGGCGGACGTCGTCGAGCTGAGACGTCCGCCTGCTCCCGCCGAGCCGGAGTGGCTGGCTCGCTTCCCGGGATCGTCGGGGCGCTGGCAGCCCGTTCCCGTTGAGTACAAGCGCGGGCGGCCGAAGCTCGAGGACCCCGATCGCATCCAAGTGTGCGCGCAGGCGCTGTGTCTCGAAGAGATGCTCCGCGTCTCGATCCCCGAGGCGGAGATCTTCTATGGAACACCCCGAAGGAGGTCTCTTGTGGATCTGACGGACGACCTGCGGGAGCGGACTCGGGCGTCGGCACGGCGCTTCCACGAGATCGTGCACGCTGGCGAGACACCCGTTGCCGTGCGGGAGCCGAAGTGCCGGCGGTGCTCCCTGCTCGAGATCTGCTTGCCACCCCGACGGCGGCCCCGCTCGGTCGCAGCCTTTCTCGACCAGCAGGTTGAGACGCCGGAATGAGGCGGCACCTGAACACCCTCTACGTGACGACGCAGGGCGCCTACCTGGCCAAGGAGGGGGAGGCGGTGCTCGTGCGTCTCGAGGGAAGGCCGAAGCTGCGCATCCCCGTGCATAACCTCGAAGGCATCGTCTGCTTCGGCAACGTCTCGTGCAGCCCTTTCCTGATGGGACACTGCGGTCAGAACGGCGTGAGGATCTCGTTTCTCAGCCGGAAGGGGCGCTTCCTCGCGAACGTCCAGGGGCGTACGACGGGCAACGTGCTCCTTCGCCGCGAGCAGTACCGCCGTGCCGAGGCGCCGGATGCCTCCGCGACCATCGCCAGGAGCATCGTGCTGGCGAAGGCCTCGAACAGCAGGTCGGTGTTGCTACGGGCGAGGCGCGACCATCCGGATACCGCGCGCGCCGGTGGGTCCGATCGCGCCATCGCGGAGCTGAAGAAGCTTCGCCGGCGGATCGAGCCCGGAACGGCACTGGATCGCCTGCGTGGGTTCGAGGGCGCCGCGGCTCGGCTCTACTTCGCCGCCTTCTCGAATCTGGTCGTGCAGCAGCGGTCCGAATTCGAGTTCAAGACGAGAACGCGCCGTCCGCCGACCGACCCCATGAACGCGCTCCTCTCCTTCATCTACACCGTCCTCGTCCACGATGTGTCGGCGGCGCTCGAGACGGTGGGGCTCGACCCCGCGGTAGGTTACCTGCACCGCGTCCGGCCCGGACGGCCAAGCCTCGCGTTGGACGTGGTCGAAGAGCTCCGCGCCTTTGTTGCGGACCGGCTCGCGGTTTCGCTTGTCAACCTCCGAATCCTCACCGCGGCCGACTTTCACAAGCAGCCGACCGGGGCCGTGTACCTTCGAGAAGAGGGTCGCAAGCGGGTGCTCGCGGCCTACCAGAAGAGAAAGGAAGACGCCTTGACCCACCCGTATCTTCAGGAGAAGACGACGGTCGGGATGCTCCCGCACATCCAGGCGCTGCTGCTCAGCCGGTATCTTCGGGGCGACCTGGACGGCTATCCCTCCTTCTTTGCTCGGTGAGCCATGCTGGTCGTCGTCAGCTACGACGTCTCGACGGTCGATCGCCGGGGCCGCCGCAGGCTACGGCGGGTAGCCAAGGTCTGCACCAGCCACGGCCAGCGAGTCCAGAACTCGGTCTTCCAGTGTCTCGTGGACTCGGACCAGTGGGTGCGCCTGCGCGCCCAGTTGCTCGAGATCATCGAGCCGGACGAAGACAGCTTGAGATTCTACTTCCTCGGGAACAACTGGAAGCGGCGCATCGAGCACCACGGCACCAAGCCGGAGGTTGAACTGGGTGAGCCGCTGATCACGTGACTCTCGTCGCCAACCGATTCGCGAACCCTTAGTGACCATGCGGGCCTCGGGAGGTTCGCGGCCTACCCCAACCGTTCGGAATGACTCGGGAATTTCGCGAGTCGATCGCCCTGCCATGGCTCGACATCCCCTGACCACAGCTCCCTCGCGTTTGCGTCGCGCAAGGTCCGCTCCTGTATGCTGTTCTGGCAACAGCTGTCGCCCCCCGCGCGGGGGCGTGGATTGAAACCCGACGCCCTTGCCCTCGCCCTCGACGCCCGGCACGTCGCCCCCCGCGCGGGGGCGTGGATTGAAACCTTCGTTCCCAGGTCCCCAATCGCGTCCGCGATCGTCGCCCCCCGCGCGGGGGCGTGGATTGAAACCTCCGTTGTCGCCACGGGGGTGTCCTGCCCCGCGAGTCGCCCCCCGCGCGGGGGCGTGGATTGAAACGTCTCGGAGAGCAGCAGGAACGACACTTCGCCCTCGTCGCCCCCCGCGCGGGGGCGTGGATTGAAACTCGAACAACACGTGGTGGGGACTGAGCCCGACAAGTCGCCCCCCGCGCGGGGGCGTGGATTGAAACATGTACTCGCGCTCGAAGAGCAGCGTGCCGACCCGGTCGCCCCCCGCGCGGGGGCGTGGATTGAAAC
>JANQFA010000244.1 GCA_028278065.1 Myxococcota bacterium | reverse complement strand
ATTCAGGATCTGCACCGGCACGTTGGCGCGGTCCTGGAACGCCTTGGCGAAATCGGGCACCTGGCAGCTTCCGCCGCAGACCATGATCCGCCCGATGCGACTCTCCGCGGCCGTGGCCGAGAAGAAGTCCAGGGAGCGGGTGATCTCGCCCAGGACCTGGTCGGTCACCGAGCGCATCGCCTGGTCGACCTCCTGCGGCACCACATCCTGGCTCTCCTCCAGGGTGTCGTTGCCCAGCTTGATGCGCTCGGCCTCCTCGTAGCCGATGGAGAGGGCCTTCTGGATCTCCTCGGTGTACTGGTTGCCGCCGGTGGAGATGTCGCGGGTGAAGGCGGGCATCCCGTCCTTGACGATGCTGATGTTCACCACCTGGGCGCCCACGTTCACGAGGGCCACGACCTCGTCGTCGTCGACGTCGTAGTTGGACTCGAAGGCGTTCTCCACGGCGAAGGCGGCCACGTCCACGATCGCCGGATTCAGACCCGCCTCGCTGATCACCTGGGTGTAGTCGTCGATCAGGTCCTTCTTCGCGGCGACCAGGAGGACGTCCATCTGGCCTTCGGCGTCGTCACCGGACAGGATCTGGAAGTCGAGGTTCACCTCGTTGACGTCGAAGGGGATGTACTGTTCCGCCTCCCAGCGGATCGACTCCTCGAGCTCCTCCGCGGTCATCACCGGAAGCCCGATCTGCTTGACGATCACGGAGTGGCCCGACACCGCAGCGGCGACGTCCTTGGTCTTGACGCCGGCGTTCGAGACCGCCTCGCGGATCGCTTCGACGATCGCCGAGGAGTTCAGGAATGCGCCCTGGACGATGGCCTCCGGCGGCACCGAGGCCACACCGAGGTGGGTGACCTCGAAGCCCTTCGACGACGTATTGACGCCGACGACCTTGACGGCCGACGACCCGATGTCGAGACCGATGACCGGGCCGCTCTTGTTGAGGAAAGGCAGGTTCACGTCGAGTCCCCCCAAGAGCCGATCTGCGGCTCGAATCCGCCGTCGCTGGTCGGCACCTCCTGCGGCTCGTCCGCGAGGCCGCCGAAGACGCGGTCCTTGTCTGCAACCTTGAGACCCAGCGCGTTGAGGATCTTGCGCTTGGTGTCGAGCCGGCACGGTCGTCCGCTCTCGACGCGATCGATGGTGAGCGTCGAGAGACCCGCCTTCCGGGCGAGCTCGGCCTTGCTCATCATCAGGGCCTCGCGAAACTTCTGGACGTTGTTGCGAGCCACCCGTGTCCCCCTCCCCGCGTCGGCGCCCGTGGTGGTGTGCGGGCCCTCGCGTTTCGACTTCTGCCGTATCGGCGTGGGGTTCCGGGGACTTGAGAGACCCGGGCTCGGCTTTGTTGTGTCGCAGATCACACTCCCGTGATGTGCAAACGCCCGAAGGGAAAGCCCCCCTACCCGGTCCCACCGCTCACGCATCCGCAGCTTGTGGCCGATACGACGCGAAGGAAGGAGCGCTATGGGCGAGCGGGTCCTGATCGTGGATGACGATGCGCCGCTGCGGGAGAGCCTGGAGCTGGTGCTCGCGGCGGAGGGCTACGAGGTGAGCAGCGCCCCCGACGCGGAGAGCGCCCTCGCGCGAATCGAGCAGATTCCGGTCGACGTCGTGCTCTGCGACCTGCGCATGCCTGGGATGGACGGAATGGAGCTGCTCCCGCAGCTGGTGCGCCGTCTGCCCGGAGCGACGGTCCTCCTGATGTCCGCCTACGGCACCGAGGACCTGGCGATCGAGGCGATGCAGCGCGGTGCCTACGACTACCTGGCCAAGCCGTTCCAGCCGTCCGAAGTCCTCCTCGCCCTGCGCAAGGCCCGTGAGCGCGAGCGCCTGCGCCGAGCCAATCAGCTCCTCCAGCGCGAGGTCCAGCGCGTCGTCGGGGAGCGGCCGATCGTGGCGGCTTCCCAGACCATGATCGAGCTGCTGGAGCTCGTCGAGCGCGCAGCCGAGTTCAAGACGACCGTGCTCCTCACCGGAGAGAGTGGCACCGGCAAGGAGGTCCTGGCCCGGGCGGTCCACGCGCAGTCCGGTCGTCGCAACGAGGCCTTCGTGGCCGTCAACTGCGGCGCCATCCCCGAGACCCTCCTCGAGAGCGAGCTCTTCGGCCACGCCAAGGGCGCCTTCACCGGCGCCGACCGGGCCCGCCGCGGGCTCTTCGTGGAGGCGGACGGGGGAACCCTCTTCCTCGACGAGATCGGCGAGCTCCCCTCGCCCCTCCAGGTGAAGCTCCTGCGTGCGCTCCAGGAGGAAGAGGTGCGGCCCGTCGGCGAGTCCAAGCCGCGCTCGGTGGACGTCCGCGTGCTGGCCGCCACGGCGCGCGACCTGGAAGCCGACGTCGCCGAGGGACGCTTCCGGGAGGACCTCTTCTACCGGCTCAACGTGATCCGCCTCCACGTGCCGGCCCTGCGCGAGCGTCGCGAGGACGTCCCCCTCCTCGTGGACCACTTCCTGGCCCACTTCCGCGAGGCCCTGGGCCGCCCGGTGCGGCGGATCGACGACGACGCGCTGGAGCGCCTCGTCGCCTACGCCTGGCCGGGGAACGTCCGCGAGCTGGAGAACGTGATCGAGCGCGCCGTGATCCTCGCCGCCGGCGAGCGGATCACGCTCTCCGAGCTTCCCACCAACGTGGTCTCGCCCCGCGCAGCGGATGCGCAGGGAGGCGGCGACCTCTCACTGAAGCGGGCACGGCGCGCGCTCGAGGCGGACCTGATCCGCAAGGCCCTGGACGCCACCGACGGGAACCGCACGCACGCCGCGCGCCTCCTCGAGATCAGCCATCGCGCACTCCTCTACAAGATCAAGGAGTACGGGCTGCGCTAGAAGTCGTCGGGTCGTGCGGGAGGCTGCGCCGATGCCGCCTCTTCCATCTCGATCGTCACCTCGACGGTCTGGAGCGCCGTCCCGCCCTGCAGATCATCGACCTCGATCTCCACGGCGTGGCTGCCCACCTGGTCGGTGCGCGGCGTCCAGCTCACCAGCCCTCCGAGCGAATCGATCGTCATCCCGTCCGGGGCCTTCTTCAGCCGGTAGCGGAGGGTC
This sequence comes from Myxococcota bacterium, assembly GCA_028278065.1. Lineage (GTDB taxonomy): Bacteria > Myxococcota_A > UBA9160 > UBA9160 > JAFDET01 > JAFDET01. The sequence goes on along the minus strand of JANQFA010000244.1, from coordinate 14,154 downwards.
CGATCGCCGTCCGGGTCTTCGGCCTTGACCGCGTACCGGAAGGTCCCGTCGCTCTCCTCCCAGCTGGGGCGCGAGACGATGCGCGGGGGACCGTTGCCGAGCTTGGCCACCTGGCTCTCGCGCGCCTCGCTCTCGTCCTCCCCGTCGTCGGCCCAGGCCACCGCCACGATCTCGTCTCCACGGTTGAGTCCCGAGAGCTCGAGAGAGGGTTCTTCACCGCGCACGTCCCCGTTCACGCGCCACTCGTAGCGGTAGCTGAGCTCGTCACCGTCCGGATCCAGCGCCTCGGGTGTCGCCGTCAGCGTGCCGCCAGCGCGAACGCCGTCGGGCGCCTCGAGATGCACCGTGTAGAGGCGCGGCGGACGATTGGCGACGCGGGTGCTCGCGCGCCGCGGCTCGCTGTCGCTCTTGCCGTCGGAGGCCGTCACCACCACTTCCAGGCGATCGCCCTTCACGGCATCGTTCAGGGCCGCGGAGGGCTGCTGGGACAGCGGCTCGCCGTTTCGGGTCCAGCGGTATTCGAAGCGGATCGGATCGCCGTCCGGATCCCGGGCATCGACCCGCACGCTCGCCCGCGCGCCGGGCTCCGGATCGCGCGGCTCGATGTAGAGTCCCTCGATCACGGGCGGTCCGTTGTCGGAAGCCGCGGCCCCCGGGGCCTGCCCGGTGGCCTGCTGAGCGGGTGCTTCGGGAGCGTCCCCTCCGCACGCCGTCATGACGCCCGCTGCCGCGAGCGACGCTGCGACCCCTCCCTTGCGCATCCATCGCACACGACGGCTCATCGCGGCTCCGCCTCCACCAGCCGGACCTCGACGAGCGTCCAGCCATTGCGACCCTGCACCGCGCGGTAACGCACCGCCCCGGGCTCGGTCTGGTTCATCGTGAAGGGGGGATCGGTTCGCAGCGGCACCTTCGCGAGAGGGATCGGCTTCTCTTCCAGATCCAGGATGCGCGTACGCGCGTCCACCGCGAACGTGCGGTCGTCGACGGTCAGGGTTCCCTGCGCGACGCTCCTGGCCACGACCAGTCCGTCGCCCGTGCTGACCCGCTCCGTGTTGCGGCGCGCCGCCCGCGGCTGGCCTTCGGCGATGGAGGGCATCGACGCCATCGCGAGCCCCAGTGCCATCAGGATGGCCACGCATCGTCCTGTCTTCCTCATGGTCCTCTCCTCGGCCTAGTTGTTCAGCTCGCGCCAGTAGAAGATGCCCTGGCCGGGCTTCTTGATGGGCGGCGGGGGCGGAGACTTCAGCTCGTTCTCGCTCGTCATCATGTAGAGCCGGTTCTCCTCACCCAGCGAGAGGCGCGGGCTGGTCGGAACACCGTCGCCCAGCTCGAGGCGACGCTCGTCCGCGCCCGTGTTGGCGGGGTAGAAGCCCTCACCGCAGTAGAACTTGAACGCGTAGAGGGTCGCGGTGCCGCCCGAATCGCAGGGGTCGCCCGAGGGATTCGGGGTGAACGAGCCGGTGAAGACGTAGTTCGAGATGATCTCGATGTTCGTCACGAACTTCTCGCCCTCACGCGCCACCAGGTAGTAGCCCACGGCGGAGAGCGAGATGCAGCCCTCGGTGCTGGTCAGGTCCGTCAGGTGCGACTCGAGCACCACCGGATCCGGGCTCAGGTCCCCGTCCAGGTCCGCGTTCGGCAGCCCGTAGCGGTTCAGGTCCTTCAGGACGTAGAGGCGATTGTTCTCGCTGTCCGTGGTCGCGTCGCCGCCCGTGAAGGTGGGGCTGGCACGCTCGCCCGTTCCGATCAGGAGCCAGAGCTCCTGGCCGTAGTAGACGAGCGACGGCGGGAAGAACATGCTCTTGTAGTAGGTGGCCCCGCCGATCGTCGTCGGAGGCGCGCTCAGGAACTTCCCGAAGGTCCAGTTCGACTGGTACTTCGTGGCGTTCTCGGTCGGATTGACGGTGTCGACCCCCGGATCCCTCACGACCCACTTCCAGACGTTGCCGCCCAGGTCGCCCACGTAGATCAGGTCCGCGAAGCCGTCGAAGTCCGAATCGATCACGGCCGGCGTGGAGGCGAGCGCGTAGCGCATGCCCTCCACGCCGCCGGAGGTCGTGCCCAGAGCCGGATCGGCGGCGTCGTGGTGGTAGTACTGCGCGGCAAGCACCTTGCCCGTCTTCAGGTCCAGGATGAAGATGGCCCGGCCCTTGCGGCTGGTGCTGGAGGTGTGCGAGGGGTCGTAGTCGATGTGGTTGGGATCCCCCTCGGACGAATAGCCACCCGTCACCACCGCGACCCAGCGCTCGTACACGCCGCCGCTGCCATCGCCCGGCACCGTGAACTTCATGCGGGCGATGACCGGGTCACCCCAGCTCTCGTCCATGTAGTCGATGAACGGGTAGACGGCCGGGGAGGAGAAGCCTCCGGTGCTCACCTCGGAGGGGAACTCCCAGAGGTACTTCGGGTACTTGTTGACGCCGCTCGTGATCGACGGGTCCGTGATGTCGAGGGCGTAGTACTCCGGACCGCCCTGGCGCATGCTCCCCACCAGGACCGTCTTCCACTCGCTCCCGTTCACGGCCTTCTGGCTGGGATTGGAGAGCGGCGCGGTCGTGGCCGTGGGGTAGAACCAGGCGTCCGACACGATCGGCGAGCCGTCGACGAAGTAGTAGTCCCGGTTTCCCGTGTCGATGGGCAGATTCTTGATCTGCGTCCGGGCGTACCACGGCATGAAGCCGAAGACCTCGGTACCCGAGCCCCGCGTCCAGGTCTGCGAGGCGCTCACGTAGGTCCCCGCGTCGAAGCCGTGGACGAACCCGTCGTTGGCCCCGGCGATCAGCATCCGCTGGCGCTGGCTGTGGCTCGTGTTCGTGGCGAACCCCACATAGGAGGGCTCGTTGATCAGCAGGTTCGGCGGGCCCACCACGATCGGGTTGGAATGGAACACGTCACCGAGCGTCCTCGGCATCCCGCCCGTGCGCGTCCGCTCCACGCAGCTGTTGGAGACGCCCGTCCCGAACTGACAGCCCCGCGCGTACTCGACGATCTCGTCCGCCAGCTCCTCTGCGGTGGTCGCGATGCTGCCCGGGTACGGCACCGGCGGCGGGTAGGTGACGCCCAGCGCCACCGCCGTCACGTTCGGCGCGGACGTGAAGTCCACCTTGCCGCCGAGCCAGCCCACGGTCAGCTCGCGGCTTCCCGGCGCGGGCATGGCGTCGGCGGCATCCCAGTGGGGAGGCGCGCTGGGCAGGAAGGCGCCCGACACGCAGTTCGGCGGATCCGCGTCGACCAGCGCACAGTTGCCGACCTTGTCCAGGATCTGACCCAGGGAGTTGATCGTGTAGTTCTTGATGTGCCCCTCCCAGAAGGGATCCTTCGAGGACGGGATGAAGAAGCTCGTGTAGAAGTTGCCGCCGTCCGAGGTTCGGGTGGCCGGCACCGTCGCGGCCGTGAACGCCTGCGACTTCTGGATGATGTCGGTGATCGCATCCACGATGTCCGCGGCCAGCTCCTCCGCGTTGTTGCTGTGGTAGAAGATGCCGTTGCCCTGCTGGGCGGCCTTCTGGAGGATGCTGTTGGCCAGCGCGCTCGTGGTGAAGCCGACCGTGTAGGTGTCGATCACCTGGTCGCCCTCGAGCACCGGATCGAAGTCCGTCTCCTGCATGAACTTGGCGATGTCGTCCAGGTAGAAGGCGGTCTCACAGTTCGTGCAGACCGCGTCATCCTGCACCTCGGGCTCGTCGCCGCCCGTGTACATGTCGCCGATCAGGTTGGTGAAGTTGCTGAAGCCGTCATCGACCCCCGGACTGCTGTCGGTGTCGAAGTCGTCCTTGGTGGGCTCACCGTCAGTGATGACGATGACGAAGTTGCGCTGGCAGTGATACTGCACGGGCTGCGGCGGCGGGTTGTTCGTCGGCGCTCCGCCCTCTCCCGCGTCGCTCGTGCTGTAGGCATAGGCCGGGAAGGTCCCCGACACGCGTCCGGACGGCCGCTGGCTGTCCCGCCGCATGAAGTAGGTGTAGACCTGGAAGAGCGTCTCTCCCAGCGGCGTCCAGGTCTCCGGCGTGACCCGCGTGATCGCGGTTCCGAGGGCCGAGAGCTGCGCCCCGTCCATGTCGTCGATCGGGACGACCACGAATCCACCCTCGGGGTCCCCCTCGTCGCGGAACTTGGCCATCCCGAAGCGCACGGTCCCCGCCTGGTTCACCTGGCAGATCACCTCGCGCAGGATGTTCTTGAGTGCGCTGGCCCGCGAGCGCCGGTAGACGTTGAAGTTCACCGGGATCGACGGGTACTGCTGCAGGCACTGGGAGATCGTCCCGTTGTTGGTCGCCGCGATCTCCGCGAGGATCTGTGCGTGCGTGGGGTTGCTCGAGTTCAGCCCGAAGTACCAGTTGAGATAACGGTGGTCCCAGCGGGTGCGGTAGAGGTCGCTGTCGTGGTACAGGGTCCGGGTTCGGCTGCAATAGGTGCGGTTGGTGTTGCTCGAGATCCGCTCGCGGCTCCAGTTGCCGTTGCTGTCCGCGGAGAAGTGATTGCATCCCCAGGCGATCGTGCCCGCGACCGGGTCACCGGCCGGGTTGTCGGGATCGAACGCCGGGTGCCAGACCATGTGCTCCATGGAGCCGGAGTTGTCGGCGATCAGCAGGACGTTGGGCGCGACGCTCGTGGAGAAGAGGTCCGTGTCGTCGGCTCGACCGGCCGCGCCGGGTGCGAGCAGCGCGGCGACGAGCGCCAGTCCGAGCAGGCTCCTCATCGTGTTGGGATTCCGCGTCATGTCCTTCTCCTCACGTCCGCGCCAGGTCCGCCCCGCCTCGGGCCGGCGCGCTAGTTGCAGTATCCGGAGCACTCCGTGATGCGCTTCGAGACCTCGACTCGCGACACCCCGCCGGCGATACCGTTGCCACGGGCGTTGATGTTCCAGTACGACATCCGCCAGCCACCGACGCCGGTTCCCAGGCCCCAGCCGGTGGGCGGCGGACCGCCGCGGACCCAGCAGATGTCGCGCTGCGGCGAGCAGACCGACGACGTGGGGTCACCCTGGTAGGACGGCCGCAGGCTGTTCGGGTAGTCGCCCGTCTGGCCGAGGTTCGTGGTCGGGAGCGTCGGCGGCGCGAAGCGGTTGTGGCTGGTGCGAAGCAGGTTGAGGCCGGCGTGGGCGCCCGCCTCGGCCGCGAAGAAGGCGATCCGCGTCCGCTTCGTGTAGCCCGCCACCTGCCGGTCCCGGCTCACCGTGTCCATGGCGGAGAGCCCGATGATGCCCAGGAAGACCAGCATCAGGACCGCTACCAGGAGGGCCGATCCGTCCTGTCGCTTGCGAGGGTTCGTGTCGTTCATGGCTCTCAGTCCCGGTACCCGACGTTGCGTACGCGCACCGTCGAGCGGTACACGCGCCGCCGGAAGCGATCGTTGCCGGCCGGCGCCACCCGATTCTCCGTCGCCTGGAAGGCGCCGTCCGTGAAGTTGGCATTCGGGTCCTGGTCCTGGGTGCGCACCACCAGGGCGAGGTGCACCTCCCGGAGGTCGTTCCCCAGCCAGTCTCCGGTGGCCGTGTCGTAGACGGCTGCCGAGGCCTTGTCGCTGCCGGGGCTCTCCACGCCGCTGGTGTCCTCGACATCGTCGCCGTCCAGATCGTAGAAATAGGAGACCTGGAAGTCCTCGACGTCCGGCGCAAGGACATCTCCGTTGCGCAGCAGGTTGTTGTTGGCATCGACCCGATAGACGTGAGCGGGAATCACGCGGATGGACGCGCTCGCCGACGGCCCCCCGTCCATCGTGGCGTCGTAGTCGACGACGATGTTCATCGTCGTAGTCGGGGGGTCGGGTACGAACGTGACCCGACCGCAGGCGGCTCCACGGTCACGATTGTTCTCATCCACGACGATCACGCCCATGTTCTGGACCCAGTCGGTATCGTTGACCCCGTTGTCGTCGACGTCGAAGAAGCCGACATCGTCGCCGTCGTCCACGAAGCGAGCCTCCAGCCGCAGCGTCCGCGCGACGGTGCCGTCCCCTTCGTTGAAGCCGGCGGACGTGCCCGGGGCCAGGCGGAGCCCGAGATCGGGGTTGTCCACTCCCGTCGGATCCAGGATGTCCGCCGCGCTGACGTAGAGAATGTCCGGTGCGTTCGTGTTGTCCACGCCGCAGACGGCCGCGTTCTCGGGCACGAGGAAGCCGGCCGAGCGGATCTCGCGTTCGAGCAGCGAGGCGACCGCCAGCGAATTCTGCTGGGTCTCGGTCACCTGCTCGACCACCGTATACGTGCGGTGCTGCACCGTGAAGGTCTGGGTGAGCCACATGATCACGACGACCATCAGCGCCACCGCGATCATCAGCTCCAGCATCGTGAAGCCCTCGGAGCGTCGTCGGGCAGGCATCAGTACCGGTACCTCAGCGTCGAGATGACGAGCTGACGGTTCGGGTCGTTCGGCTCCGACCAGGTGATCCGGATGTCGATGCTCTTGGTGTAGTTGAGCACCACGTTGGAGATGCGCTGCTCCACCGTGTAGGAGAGCTCTTCACGATTGCCCGAGTTCGTGACGATCGTGCTGGTCTCGGTCCCCACCGTGCTCCAGTTTCCGGTCGCGGTCAGGCCGGTCAGGAAGTCCATGCGCATGAGCCGCTCGATCCGGTCCTGCGCCAGGACGGTCGCCTGGGTGGTGTGCTTGCCCACCTGGCCCTGGCGCAGGGAGTAGAGCTGCATCGCGGCCGCTCCCAGCAGGCCGAAGCCGAGAATGCCGAGTGCGATCACGGTCTCGAGGAGCGTGAAGCCTCCGCTGCGCTGCTTCCGATGCGCCTCCCGGCGCCGCCGGATCACTGCCATGCTCCCTCCTGGTCTTCCCAGACGGACGCCCGAACCGCGCCGAGGCGGGTCATCGCCACCACGTAGTCCACGGCACCGTTGGTCACGTAGACCGCGCCACCACCGCTCCCGATGCGGCCTGGCTGACAGGTGTTGGTGAGGCCGATGGGCACGCCGTCCGGCCCGAATGCGATCCAGGCCGCGGCCGGGTTCCCGGCGCGCGGCTGGGTGAAGGTGATGGGCGTGGCCCCCACGCCTACATCGTCCGGTGCCGGGGTCGTTCCGTTGGTCACCCCGAGGACGACGTTCTGTCCGAGCGGGAACCTGCGCTCGTTCTCGCCCGGGTCGGGGGCGCAGTTGCCGGTGCCCAGGCGGCCGTCGTCGAACACCCGGATCTCGGGATTCCCATCGGGTCCGAGGACCGGAGCGAAGGAGATGTCCGAGCCCAGCAGGACGACGTGGATGTTGCCGGTGCGCATCGCCTCCGTGCGCGCCACGTGGAAGGCGTCCGCGACGCTGCGCGCACTGGAGCGGACGCGGCTGTTCTGCATCCACTCGCGGAAGTTCGGGACCGCGGCGGCGGCCAGTGCACCGACGATCGCCACGACCACCATCACCTCGACCAGGCTGAATCCGCTCTTTCTGCGATTCCTCACGAGAATCCCCCGGGCGGCGCTGCTGCGCCTCCTCACCCGAGGTGGAGGAGCAAGCGCCATGCCATGCGCGTCTCATCGGCCAAGCCCTCAACCGACTTGACGAAACACAGGCGGCGCGCGGGCATCACGCGCACGCAGGTCTGCGCAGCGCGGTTCGCACCCCGCAAGGAACTGCGCAGTGTCACGTGGAACGCACGCCACCCGACGGGCGCTCTCCCGGCGCGGACGCGGGCAGACGCAGCTCGAAGACGGCTCCCTCGTCGCCTTCCAGCAGGTCGAGCGATCCCCCGTTCTCCTGGGCCAGGCGCAGGGCGTTCGCCAGCCCCAGCCCCGTCCCCTCCCCGGGATCCTTGGTCGTGAAGAACGGATCGAAGAGGCGCTCGCGGTCCTCCACCGGGATGCCGGCGCCGTCGTCCTCCACCCGGCACGCCACCGCGTCCGGCGCGCGACGGCCGGCGGCGGCGTCCGCGGACTCCCCCCGGCGCATCTCGAGGACCGCCGGGTCCACCCGCAGCCGCACCCGCCCGCGAGCCGCATCACACGCGTTCATCACCAGGTTGAGGAGGATCTGCGTGACGGCCCCGGGATCGGCCCAGGCGACCGGTACGCCCTCCCCCCGCTCCACGCTGACCTCGATTCCGGCCCAGCGTCGCTGGGCGCGCACCAGCCCGGCGACCTCCTCTGCCTTGGCGCCGAGATCGACGGCCCGCGGGCTGCTCCGCGCAGGACGCGAGAAATCGAGGAGCTGGCGCAGGATCTCGCGCACGCGCTGTCCTTCCCGGGAGGCCCGCTCCAGATGGCTGCGGCCCTCTTCGCTCAGGCCCGCATCCCGGCCCGCCAGATCGAGGAATGCCAGGATCGCGCCCATCGGGTTCCCCACCTCGTGGGCGACGCCGGCGGCCAGGCTGCCCACGGCGGCCAGGCGCTCCGCCCGGTCCAGGCCCGCCCGCGCCCGGCGCAGGTCCCGGTTCGCCCCGCGCAGCTCCGCGACGGCCTTTTCCAACGCCTCGGTTCGGCCTTCGAGGGTCTCGGTCATGGTGTTGAAGGACTCGGCCAGGTCTGCGGTCTCGCGGGCGCCCTCCACCGGAACCCGCGCGGCCCAGTCGCCGGCCGCCACCGCCTCGGCCGCATCCCGCAGCCGCCGCAGGGGCAGCACCAGGCGGCGCCGCAGCACCGTGAATCCGAATACGGTGAAGACGAGCGCATCCGCGACCAGGACCGCCAGCGCGATGCGGCGCGGGGCCTTCTCGAAGCGATCGCTCGCATCTCCGGGAAGCGTCGCGACCGCGACCCGTCCCGACGCGTCCAGGGGAACCGCCACCCGGAGCCGGTCTTCGGCACCGCCCATCCGCATCAGCGTGGCGCGGCTGCGCCGCGCTTCCTCGGCGATCGCGAGAGCCTCCGCGTCCGCAGTCCCCCCCGCGCCGTCGCGCGGGCGCGAGCGGCCGTCGGGCCCGACCACCCACCACTCGGTGCCCGGCACCACCGGGCTCAGCACGGGCCCCCGGGCGCGTGCTTCCTGCGTGAGCGCCCGCGCCAGCAGGGGACGCACGACGGCCTCTCCCGATACCACCAGGACCACCGCCAGCACGCCGGTGGCGGCGGCCATGACGAGGGCCAGGCTCGCCAGCACCTCGGCCTGCAGGCCGGAGCGGCGCGCCACCGGGGAGCCTACCCGTCGCCCGCCGACGACTCGTCGAGACCGAGCTTTTCGAGCCGGTAGCGGAAGGACCGGAAGGAGATGCCGAGAAGCTGGGCGGCGCGCTTCTTCACACCGCCGCTCCGCTCCAGCGCCTCGAGGAGGAGGCCCCGCTCGTAGCTCCCGAGCATGGCATCCAGGTCCGCGCCCTCGTCCGGGATCCGGGAGCTGGAGGCCTCCGAGGGCGGCTGCAGGACACCCGGCGCCAGCGCGTCCCGATCGATCCAGTCGCCGCGCGAGAGAGCCACCGCGCGCTCGATGATGTTCTCGAGCTCGCGCACGTTCCCCGGAAAGGGGTAGCGGAGCAGCGCGTCGAGCGCCTCGTCGCTGGCTCCCGAGATCGGCTTGCCCAGCTCGGTCGAGTACTTCTCGATGAAATGGTGGACCAGGAGCGGTACGTCGTCGAGCCGCTCGCGCAGCGGAGGCAACGCCACCTGGATCACGTTGAGCCGGTAGTAGAGGTCCTCGCGGAAGCGTCCCGCTGCAACCTCCTCGTCGAGGTGCCGGTTGGTCGCGGCGAGGAGGCGCACGTCCACGCTGCGGTCGCTCGTTCCGCCCACCCGGCGGATGGTCTTGTCCTGGATCACCCGCAGCAGCTTCACCTGCAGGCTCGGCGAGAGCTCGCCCACCTCGTCGAGGAAGAGGGTGCCGCCGTCGGCCGTCTCGAAGAGCCCCGCCTTGTTCTGCACGGCTCCCGTGAAGGCGCCCTTGACGTGGCCGAAGAGCTCCGACTCCAGGAGATTCTCCGGGATCGCCGCGCAGTTCACCGCGACGAAGGGCGCGCACTCGCGCTCGCTCTGATCGTGGATGGCCCGCGCCACCAGCTCCTTGCCGGTGCCGCTCTCCCCCGAGATCAGGACGTTCGTCTTGGTCGCGGCCACCTGTCCCACGAGCTCGTAGATCCGATGCATGGCCGCGCTGTTTCCGATCAGGTTCCGGGAGCGCACCTGGCTGCGCAGCTCGCTCTTGAGGCGGCGGTTCTCCGAGGCGAGGCTCTTCTTCTCGAGCGCCTTCTCCACCACGACGCGGATCTCATCGACCTTGAACGGCTTGGTGATGTAGTCGTGGGCGCCTTCCTTCATCGCGGCGATCGCGTTCTCCGTGGTCGCGAAGGCAGTGATCATGATGACCGGGGTCTCGGGCGCCGATCCGCGCAGCTCGTGCAGGAGATCGAGGCCCGTTCGTCCGGGCATCTGGAGGTCCGTGATGACGACATCGTAGTCGTCCGCCTCGCTGGCCAGCAGCGCCTCGTCGACGGATCCCACGGTGGTGACCTCGTACCCCTCCCGACGGAAGAAGATCTCGAGGAACTCGCGCATGCTGCGCTCGTCGTCGACAACCAGGATGCGCGTCCGCTCGCTCACGATCCCCCCCGCCCCTGCGACTCCGACCGCTCGCCCACGCCCCTGCCCTGCGGCAGAAGCACCCGGAAGGTGGTGCCGCTGTCGAGGGCGCTCTCCACCCGCAGGATCCCGCCGTGGCCCTCGACGATGCGGTGGACCGTGGCCAGGCCCAGCCCGGTCCCGGTCTCCTTGGTGGTGAAGAACGGATCGAAGATCCGGTCACAGTCCTCCGGGGCGATGCCGACCCCGCTGTCCGAGACGCGCACTTCCACCCAGGACAAACCCTCCATCTCCGCAACGTTTCGGCCGCTGCTGCGTTCGTCTTGAGGGGCCTCGGCAGCGCTCGCCGCGACGCACAGCCTGCCCCCCTCCGGCATGGCCTGGATCGCGTTGCTGCAGAGGTTCCAGAGGAGCTGCCGGAGCTGCGCCGGGTCGGCCTCGACGCGCAGCTGCGCCGGGACCTCGGTCCCGGTCTCCACGCCGCTGGCGGCGTTGGAAGCCATGCGCAGGACCTCGTCCACCAGCTTCGCCAGGTCCAGGGGCTCCGGCTTGGGCGGCCGCGGGTGGGCGTACTGCAGGAAGTCGGTGATCAGCGCGTTGAGGCGATCGGTCTCGCGCAGGACGATCTCCATGAGCCGCGCGTCCTCGGGCGACGCCTCGCGGCTCCCGCACAGCATCATCTGGATCGAGCCCGAGATCGCGGCCAGCGGATTCCGCACCTCGTGGGCGATGTCGGCCGCCAGGCGACCCGCGGCGGCCAGCCGCTCCGAACGCCGCAGCTCCGCCTCCATCTCCACGACCCGGGTCACGTCCTGGAAGATGACGACGCTTCCGCGCGGCTCGCCCCGCGCATCGCGAAGCACCGAGCCGGCGATGCCCAGATGGAGCTCCTCACCCTCCCGGTCCGCGAAGGAAAGGCGCAGGCGCGGGTTCGGGAGGTCGCTGCTGGCCAGCGGCGGATCGACTACGCGGCTGCGAGCCCCGGGAATCACGTCGTCGATGTCGAGTCCGATCACCTCCACCGCGTCGCGTCCCGTGATGCGCTCCGCCTCCGGATTGAACGAGGTGATGCGACCCTGCGGGTCGGTCGTGAGGAGCCCCGAGAGCAGGCTCTGCACGATCCGCTCGTGGTGACTGCGCAGGCGCAGAACCTCGCTACGACTCGCATCCAGCTCGGCGTCCGCGGTGGCCAGCTCGCGAGAGAGGTGGCTCGCCAGGAGCGCCACCACCGCAAGGGCGGCCGAGTGGACGCTCCAGAAGACCAGCAGCAGGGGACCCTCGGTGGCCGGCGTGACCCGCTGCGGCAGGATCCCGGTGCCCTCGGCGGCCAGGAGCGCTCCGTGGAGCAGCGAGCAGGCTGCGGCCGCCCCGAACGAACCGGCCCGCCCCGCGACGATGGCGCCGAACACGACGACCAGGATGTAGAGGAACCCGAAGAGGGACTGGTCGCCCCCGGTGAAGTGGATCAGCGCCGTGACGATCGCCGCGTCGGTCGGCAGCTGGATCGCCGCAAAGGTGCCCGGGTGGCGCACGCCCCGGACGAAGCCCGCCAGCAGCAGGCTCGTCAGGAACGCGAACGCGAGCGTCGCGTAGAGGCCGTCCTGGGACTCGTCCCAGCCGGAGCCTCCCCCTCCCGTCTGGAGCACCAGCGTGGCGCCGAAGACGCCGAGCAGGAGCACGAGCCGCGCGGCCATGAGCCGTGCCAGCCGCGCCTGCAGACGCGCGTCGGATCCGGCCGATGCGAAGCGCTCCCCCCTGCGCTCCGGCACCGCTTCCTCCTACTTGATGTTCTCGGCGATCTTGAAGATCGGGAGGTACATCGCGATCAGGATCGAGCCGATCGAACCGCCCAGGAAGACCATCATCAGCGGCTCCAGGAGCGCCGTCAGGCCGTCCACGGCGGCGTCGACCTCCTCGTCGTAGAAGTCCGCGATCTTCCCGAGCATCTGGTCCAGGGCGCCGGTCTGCTCACCGACGTTGATCATCTGCACCACCATGCCCGGGAATACCCCGATCGACTCGAGCGGGTCGGCCATGGTCTGGCCCTCGGAGATCGAGGCGCGCACGTTGCCGAGGCCCTTCTCGATGACCTTGTTGCCCGCGGTCTTGGCCACGATGTCCAGGGCGTCCAGGATCGGCACGCCGCTCGAGATCATCGTCCCCAGGGTTCGCGAGAATCGAGCCACCGCCACCTTGCGGAGCAGTGCCCCGAATACGGGCGCCTTGAGGAAGCCCGCGTCCGTCCAGTAGCGGAACTTCGGCGACCGCGCGCGCGCCTGCGTGAATGCCACGCCGGCGACGAAGAGCCCCACCAGGAAGTAGCCGATGTAGGCCTGCATGAAGTGCGAGAGGTTCACGACCGTCTGGGTCGGCCCGGGGAGGACGCCGCCGAAGTCGGCGAACATCTTCTCGAAGACCGGGATGACCTTGACCAGCAGCAGCACGAGCACGCCGATGGCGACCACCAGGACGGTGACCGGATAGACCATCGCGCCCTTCACCTTGCGCCGCAGGCTGTCCGCCTTCTCCAGGTGGATCGCGAGCCGGTTCAGGATGGTGTCGAGGATACCGCCGATCTCACCGGCACGAACCAGGTTGACGTAGAGCTCGTCGAAGATCGCCGGGTGCTTCTGCAGCGCGTCCGCGAAGGTCGAGCCCTGCTCCACGTCGGCCTTGATCTGCCGCAGGGCGTCCTGGAACTTCCGGTTGTCCTGCTGCTCGCCGAGGATCTCCAGGCACTGGACCAGCGGCAGTCCCGCGTCGATCATCGTCGCGAACTGTCGCGTGAAGACCACCAGCTCGCGGATCTTCGGTCCCGGCTGCAGCCAGGGGACGTACTCCATCACGTCCTTCGGCCGCGGCTTGACCTTGAGCGGCAGGATCATCTGCGCTCGAAGCTGCGTCATGACGGCCGCGTCGTTCGCCGCCTCCATGACGCCCTTCTTGATCGTTCCCTGGCGGGTTCGCCCTTCCCAGATGAAGACGGGCATGTCGTTTCCCCCTCCGCGTGTCGCCGGCGCTCCCCGAACCCCGGCGACCCGTGACTCCTGCTATCGCGCTCCGCCGGCCGCCGCGCGCGGGCGCGTCGCCGCGCCGCCGCCCAGCATCCCCCGGAGCTCCTCCACGTCGCTGCTGCGCCCCAACGCCTCTTCCATGGTGATCATCCGCCGCTGGTAGAGCGCCGCGAGCGACTGGTTGAAGGTCTGCATCCCGAACTTCTCCTGGCCGACCTGCATCTGCGAGTAGATCTGGTGGATCTTGTCCTCGCGCATCAGGTTGCGGATCGCGGGGTTGGGCACCATCACCTCCATGGCCAGCACGCGCCCGGGTCCGTTGGCCCTCGGCAGCAGCGACTGACAGATCACGCCCTCCAGCACGAACGAGAGCTGGGCGCGGACCTGGGCCTGCTGGTACGGCGGGAACACGTCGACGATGCGGTTGATGGTCTGCACCGCCGAGTTCGTGTGCAGCGTGGCGAAGCAGAGGTGACCGGTCTCGGCCAGGGTCAGGGCCGCCTCGATGGTCTCGAGGTCGCGCATCTCTTCCAGCACCGTCCAGTGACCCAGGTGAATGCCGTCGAAGGTCCCGACCGTCGCCACGGTACCTCGGTCTGTCGGCACACCACGGGGGTAGGCCCACCGCACGTCCGCCGTCACGAAGTGAGCACCTTCTTCGGCCTGAGCACACCACTCTCGACCTCGCCGATTC
>JANQFA010000237.1 GCA_028278065.1 Myxococcota bacterium | reverse complement strand
GTGGCACGCACCCGGCGAGCACCTGTTCCGGAGCCGGATGCGCCCCGAGGATCTCGATGACTACGTCCGCGCCGAGCACGAGGCGGCGCGGGAGAGCCTTCACAAGACGCTCTCGCAGGCCGGCATGCACCTTCCTGCAGAACGGATTCGCCTTCTGAAGGGAGACCCGCGCCGAGAGCTTCCGGACGTGGTTGCGGATGGGGACTTCGACCTCGCCGTCGTGGGAAGCGTCGGACGCACGGGCGTCGCGGGGCTGCTGATCGGCGAGACCGCCGAGACCCTGGTGCGCTCGGTGCGCTGCTCCGTGCTCGTGGTCAAGCCGGCCGGCTTCACCAGCCCTGTGGCACTCGCTCCCGAATCGACCTGATCGAATCCGGAGACGTGGATTTTCTATTTTTACAATGTGTCTGCAGGGCCGACACGGGATTCGTCAACGCAACCGATGGAGGGTGACCGTGGAGCGAGTACTGGACGCACGTGAGTTCGAGGTGGACGGCTGGATGGGCGACTACATCTGGAGCACCGTGGGCTTCGCGACCTGGCACTGCGAGGCCCCGGTGGGCCGTATGCACGTGGAGCTGAACCGGGCGGCCGAGGTGGACGGACGGCCGTACGTCCGCTGCACGCTCCGCGCCGAGCTCGAGGGCTGCGACCCGATCGCATCCGGGGCGACGGGCCCCGACGTATTCGAGGCCGTGCGGGAGGCTGCCGACCTCCTCGAGCTGGCGCTCCATCACCCCGGGCCCGCCGCCGCGGCGGGACGCGGGCGCCTGGCCGCGTAGGACCCCGTCTTTCTCGAAGCAACCGGGCTTCATTATCTATTTCCCAGACCTCCGCACCGGACCTAGGCTCGAGGTCGAGGAGAGAGGCATGGAATCGAACCCGCTGCGACCCCGAGGCGTCGCCCTCGAAGACGCCTACATCCGTCAGCTCGAGACCCAGCGGCTGCAACGCCAGCGAGCGGCGGGAGACCGCGAACGGATGCGGGCGGAGCTTGCGGCCGAGCTCGAGGTGGACGGTGCGGATCTGCTCGACGCGCTCCTCGATCTCGGTGTGAGCGCGGCCACCGCCGCTGCCTTCGAGGCCCTGCCCCTGGTCGAGGTCGCGTGGGCGGACGGCGACGTCGACGAGGCGGAGCGCTGGAGCGTCCTCGCACGCGCGAGCGCGTTCGGTCTGGACCTGGGTATGCCCGCACACGCCCAGCTCGAGCTATGGCTGACCCGGAAGCCCGCACCGGAGCTCTTCGAGCTCTGGTACCGCCTGGCCGCAGCACGCCGGGTGCGACCCGGAACCCCGACGGGCCTGGATCACGTGATCCAGGCGGCTCGCGACGTGGCGATGGCCGCCGGCGGCATCCTGGGGCTCGGCGGCGTCTCCCGCTCCGAACGGGCCGTGCTCCAGCGCGTGGGTGGAGCGCTCGGCCACTCCCCCACCGAGTCTGCGTGAGGGGCCGCCCGGGTCTCTTCAGGAGAGGATCCCCCCCCGGGCGGCCTCCGCGATCGCCGACACGGCCGGATGCGTGATGCGACGCTCCACCGTGATCGCGTAGAACTCCTCCCGCACCTCTTCGGTGCGACCCACCACCTGGACGCCGTGGATCTTGCGGATCTCGTCCGCCACGACGTCGGGCGCGGCGAAGATCCCGGTGCCGTGCTGCCCGAAGACCTTGAGGAGCGCGGAGTCCTCGATCTCCGCCACCGCAACCGGGCGGATGCCCGTCGACTCGAACCAGATCTCCAGCGAGTGCCGGAGGGCGGTGTTGGGCGTGGGCAGCAGCATCGGGGCCCCGTCGAGGCTCTGGGGGAAGCCCTTGCGATGGCGACGCGCCAGCGACGCCACGGCGAAGAACGCCACCCCGCAGCCACCGAGCGAGTGATTGAAGGCACGGATGCGCACCGGGGGTCCGAGGGGAGCGTCCGTGAGCACCATGTCGTACTGCTGAACCGCGAGCGCAGCGAGGAGGTCGTTCGTCTTGCCCTCGTGGAGGACCAGCTCGACGGGATCCTCGAGGCGGAGCGCCGTCTCGAGCAGTCGGTGGCAGACGAGCTTCGGGACGGCATCGGAGATCCCTACGAGGAGGCGTGCCGGCCGGTTCGACGGGCGCCCGCGAAGCGCGTCCTGCATCTCCCGACCCAGCGTGAAGATCTCCTCCGCGTAGCCGTAGACCATCCGACCCACATCGGTGAGCACCAGGTTGCGGCCCTCGCGCACGAAGAGCTTCTCGTCGAGCGATTCCTCGAGCTTGCGGATCTGACCGCTCAACGTCGGCTGTGCCAGACGCAGCACCTCGGAGGCCCGCGTAACACTCCCTTCCCGCGCGACCGTGTAGAAGTAGAGCAGATGGTGGTAGTTCAGCCATTCCACGAGAGTCTCCCGGTTCGTGTTTTACGAAGATTGTCGCCAACATTTCCTATTTGTCGATAGGTAGCCGCGCACTCTAGTCTGCGTCCTACACGGGGAAGACGATGACGCTTCGAATCCAGACGAAACAGCTCGACGTCCCGGCAGAGACGCGGTCGGCGGTAGAACGGCGTGTCCGCCTCGCCCTCGGTCGCCACGCAGCGGAGATCGAGCACACCCAGGTGAGCCTCCGGTCCGGTCTCAACGGGCACCGCTGTCGCATCCGAATCCGGCTGCGGCGCGGCGAGAGCCTGGCCATCGAGGATCGCGCAGCAGACCCGTCCGACGCGGCAGCCGGCGCAGCCTCGCGACTCGAAAGCCGACTGGAGCACAGAAGGGCGCGGCGCCTTTCCGGCCTGGGCCGTCGTCCGCCCGTGTGAGGAAGAAGCCGAAGCGCGTCCCGCGGGCTCGGCCTCCCAGGAGGGGAACGGGATGGGAGCAGATCGGATTCTCTCGCAGCTTCTCTCGAGCCCCGCGGCGTCCGGCTTCGCCGGGGGACTGGCGGGTGGCCTCGCCAGCAGCCTGCTCACCAGCAGGGCGGGCAGGAAGCTCGGGAGGAAGGCGCTGCGGGTGGGTGGCATCGCCGCGGTGGGAGGACTCGCCCACGCGGCCTACCGACACTACCGCAGCGGGGTCGACCAGCCGGCCCCGCCCCGCGACGCGGACCCTCTGTCGCTCGCGGACTTCGTTCCCGACCCGCACTCGAAGGAGGCGGAGGTCCTCGGACTGACTCTGCTGAAGGCGATGGTCGCGGCTGCCAATGCAGACGGGATGCTCGATCGTCGCGAGCGCTACGCGATCCTCGAGCGCGTCGGATCGCTCGGGCTCTCGGAGGGAGAGCGAGTCGAGCTGCTGGCGAGCCTGTCGCGCCCTGTCGAGATGGGCGAGCTGGTGGCAGAGGCCGCCACGCCGGAGATCGCGGTCGAGATCTACACGGCGTCCCTCCTCGCGATCGAGCTCGACACGGCGGCCGAGCGTGGCTACATGGCGATGCTCGCCGCTCGGCTCGGGCTCCCCGAAGCGCTGGTCGCTTCGATCCATCGGGAGCTCGGCGTGCCGCCCAGCGTCGATTCCCCCTCGGCGGCCCTCCTTAGCGCCGCGTCGTGAAGCGCCGACCTTGCCAGGCACCCACCCCGGCGCTTCGCGGCGCGGCCCTTGGGCTGCTGCTGCTCGCCCTGCCCTCCGGCGCGGTAGTGGCGGAGGGTCCGGCAGAGAACCCGGCGGATGCGGAGCTCCGCGCCCGCATCGAAGCCCGCCTCGCCGACCTGCCGGACTGGGACGGCAGCGGGGCGCACGTCGCCGTGCGAGAGGGGCAGGTCCTGCTCCACGGCTCGGTGCGCCTGCTCGAGCAGTCGCTGCGCGCCGAGCAGGCCGCCTGGAAGACGGAGGGTGTGGTGGACGTGGACAACGAGCTCCGCGTCGAGCCGTTGACCATGCCTGGCGACGCCGAGATCGAACGCCAGATCCGGCTGATCATCAAGGGCGAGGGCCGCTTCATCGACACCAACCTGGAGATCGACGTGGACGGCGGGCGAGTCCGGCTGCGCGGGCTGTTCCAGGATCCGGCGGACGTCCTGGCCTTGAAGCACCGCATCGCGTCGATCCCGGGCGTCGTCGATCTCGAGATCCGCGCTCGACTCGTGGCCGAGGCGAACCCGCAGGGTACGGGAGAGGCTCAGGCCCTGAGCCTCTCCAGCCGGCGGAGCACGAGCGCGCCGAAGGCCAGCGCGAGGAGGCTGGTGGTCTCCGGCTCCGGAACCGGCGTATCCACCGGCGAGATGAACTGGTCGTCGACGAACTCGAGGCTCAGCGTCTGGGTCGCATCGGCCGAGCCGGCTCTCGAGCGGGCGCGCAGGATCGCGTACACACCGAACTCGTCACCGGCGCCGACGTCGAACGAGAGCAGGTCGGGGAGATGGACGTCTCCGGTGTCGATGAACAAGTTCGAGCGCTCGAGGCGACTCCCGCAGAAGTAGGTCCCGTCGAACAGGGACTGACCGAGGCTCGAGTCCGGGCAGATCGGGCTGTCTGACACCCCGAAGTCGCTTCCCCCGTAGACGAAGACGTCCGCCAGCACGAAGGCATCGCCGACGATGATGGCGTGCAGGTTCACGTTGAGCTCGATCGTCTGGGAGGTCGCGCTCGTGAAGACCTGATACGCCTCCGCCGTAGCGCCGGTAATGTCGTCGTCGTTCTCCTGGCTGGCGTTCTGCGAGTACGCGGTCAGCTCGGGCAGATACGTCACGACGGCCGGGAAGCCGGCAGCGGCGTTGAAGTTGGACTCATTGATCGAGGCGCTCGAGCTGCCGGGCCCCCCGTCCGTCACGATGCCGGGGGTGTCCAGCTCGGATCCGCTCGCCTTCGCGCCGAACATCGATACCGCGTGCGCCTGCCCGTGACCCGCGAGGAGCACGCCAAGACCGACCAACACCATTCCGCACAGCTTCATCACTACATCTCCGCCAGGTGCCATGAGCTTACCCGGAGGCGTTCTACATAGAAAGCTCCTGACGGCCCCGGAGATTCGGCAGCGCCGCCTCGACCGGCGCATGCGCGGCAGCTCGCTCCGCAACGAGGCCAGGACACTCGGGGATCGGGGCCTGGAACCTCAGTCCGTGCAGGCCGTCTTGCAGAGGCCCAGCTGGGTGGCGCAGGCGATCTTGTCCTCGTCGAACTCGGCGTAGAGGCCCCCTTCACCCGCAGCAGGACGGGCTAGTGGGACGCTGCCGGCACCGCCTCTTGTGCGTCCGAGCGCGGGCGCTCACGGATCTCGACATGAACACCACGAAAGAGATCCGGGCCGTCGATGTACTGGTCCTTGAGGCTCGTTCGGATGACGAGGTGCTCATAGAACGTGCGATGCGCCAGGTACTCCTCGCGAGGAATGACGAGACCATCCTGGGGCACGCTCTCCAGCTTCGTTCCGACCTCCTCTGGCCAGAAGTCGATGGCTCGTGGGTGGGTCGGGAGGTACGCACGCTCGTAGTTCAGGGCATCGTAGATCTCGGTGCTCGACAGGGCGCACAGGGTTCCGTTGGTGCACGCCGATTCTACGTGCGACCCCGGCATGAACGTGCTCATCTCCACCTGGAAGGTGCGTCCGTTGAACTGATAGAAGACCAGCTGCCCTGGATCTTCCTGATCTGTCTCGTGCACCGTCAGGAGACTGTGCCTCATGTCCTCTGGAAGCGGTGCGTCGAGTACATCGAACGAGAGCGCCCGGATCCTGCCCAGATCAGCTCGGATCGCGGGGTCTTGTTCCAACCAACGCAAGTAGCGCATCTTCGCATCCGACCAGGGTCGACCGAGCTGTTCGTCGATCGCCTTCCTGCGCCTTGCCCGGAGATGCATTTGCGCGGGCGGAGAGAGGGCTGGGAACGGCCACGGGTGAATGCGGATACGATCCTTCCGTTCGTATCTCAGCACTAGCTCCGTGCTCTCGAAGGCGTCATCTACGGTCCGATCGACGGCGTCAAGAAGCCCGTCCAGTCCGGGCGTGCTCGGATGGAGCCCGATCTCGAACAGGTCGGGGCACACTACCAGCAGGCCAGCACGACGACCCGAGACGTCGGGGCGGTCGCCCCGGTTGGGCGCCGCCGCCCGCTCGGATGCCAGCGTCGCGAGTCTCCCCAGCATGTCCTCGAGTTCAGGTGGCGAGAGGCGATGCTCCACCAGAGCAGCTCTGCGGTAGCTATCCACCCAGACGACGCTTCCGTCGCCGTACAGGCGGAACTCGTTCGAAAGCGCACCCGGGCCCTTGTGGCCACGGATCCTCAGCACAAGCCCACTCCTGTTCCGAAACGGCGACCCGTGACCTCGGAATCTCGCGGCCGCGCGTTCGATCGGACGAATGGAATACGTTGCGGGCGTGATCGTCATCCCGAAACGTCGGATCCCCTCTTGCGCCTCGAAGAGGTCGCCAGGGTGAAGTCGCTTGAGTACCGGGACGTCGCTTCGGCCTACGGCGCGGTAGAGCCGCACACTGCTCACCTCGTTCATGCGACGACGGCGCTCGTACTGGCTGGGCGAATCCGAGGAGGGAAGCGCTCCGTCCGAATCCAGGATCTCATACGCAAAGGGCTCGATGCTCAGCAGACGCCCGATGATCCGACTTCCGGGATGGAACCAGAGATCCCTGGTGTCGATGGTCCGGATCTCACGCTTCTTCAGGCCATGGCCTGACCGCAACAGATCCCGGCAGGCGGTCGCGTGCAGGTCGTCCAACGGCTGAGCCACGGGAGCCACGGCACAGAGCGAGCCGAGCAGCGCGGCGCCCCACCCTACCCACCTCCGAAGCTCTCGCTTGCTGGCCATGCCATCCCAATCGTCCAGACTGCCCCGTCGGAGTAGACGTGAGGCTCCGCTGCCATAATCACCACGCGGAGAACCTGGCGTATCTCGATGATGCGCAAGAACCCGCAGAGGACCCCGAACTACATCCGATTTGCTCCCCTTTGCAGACCCTCGCTTCACCGGTCGTTCACCGTGACCACCCTAGGCTCCGGCCCCATGGAGCAGGCTACACCGATCGATGACCTGGGTGCCGTTTCGCTGCGCGATGTCTGGGACGAGACCGAAGTCGTCAACCAGCTTCGCGATGGGGACGGGATGTCGCGCATCGCACTTCGGTCTGTCGTGCTGGGCGTCGCCGGGTGCGCCCTGTTCGGCGCGGCGCTCGGCAGCTACGCCCAGACACCGCTGCAGATCCTGGTCTCCGCGATCAAGGTGCCCGTGCTGCTGGTCGGAGCCGCGGCGATCTGCTTCCCGACTTTCTTCGTGGTCCAGGCACTCCGCAGTGAACGGCCCCTCTCGCCGCTGCGAGCCGTTGCACTCCAGACCAACGCCCTCGCGGTTGTCGGAATCGTCTGGGGGAGCTTCTCGCTCCCGGTCCTCTTCCTCGTGGGCACCACCGGACACTACGAACTGGCCCAGTGGCTCGCGTTGGCCATCGGTGCTGCGGGCGGCGTGGCTGGCTTCTCGCGCTTCCTCGCGGTGTACCTGGCGTGCAGCGGAGCTGAGTCGCGACGGCCCGCGCTGCGCGCGCTCGCGCCCTACTTCGCGCTGTTCGCGGCCGTCGGCGGCCAGCTGGCCTGGACGATGCGGCCGTTCATCGGGTCGCCGAGCCTCGGCTTCCAGGTCTTCCGCGAGCTGGAGGGGAACATCTTCACCCACGTGCTGGGCCTGCTCTTCTGATGAGGGCGGGTGCCGTCCTGCTGTCCCTGCTGCTCGTCGCCGGAGCGAGCTGTCACGACCCCGTGGCTCGCCGCCAGGGTCTGCTGGAGAGGGCGGCCGCGAGCGAGGCCGCGGGAGATCTGGACGGCGCCACGAGGATGCTGAAGAGCGCCCTGTCCGCTGACCCGCGCGATGTGACGGTGCGCCGGGCCCTGGCTGATCACTGGCTCCGTCGGGGCCGAGGGCTCGAGGCACGCCGCATCCTCGAAGCCCTGCCGGCGGACGTACCGCGAGATGCGGACTACACCCTGGCCCTGGCACGCCTCTCGGTTGATGGGGCCCCTGTGAGAGCGGCGGCGCTGGCCCTGCCGGTGCTTGAGCGCGCCGGCGAGCTGGACCCGGAGTCCCTCGATCGCTTCCTCCAACGCTGGATCCAGCACGGCGCCGATCCGGCGATCTTGCGACCGCTGGCTGCATCGACACGGCGGCGAGGGCTCGAGCTACTGATCGAGGAGCGGCGGCTGAGCCAGGCCGCCCACGCATGGCGAGCCTTGTGGGTGGAGGATTCCGAAGCCGACGACCTCCTCGATGTCCTCGCGGAGACCGCCCTCGGCGCAGAATCCTGGAGCATAGTCGAGGAGCTGGAGCCCCAGCTTCGCACGCGGGGGACCGCGGAAGCCCTGCTAGCCCTTCATGCCCTTCTGATCCGGCGCGGCGCATGGGCTGAAGCCGAGGCCCTGGAGAACGACTTCCTGGAACGCCACCCTGGCCATCCCGAACGCTACGAACTGATTCTGGCGCGTGCCCGACGCGAGAGCCGTAGCGGCTCTGCGGACGAGGGACTGCGACTGGCGCGGGAGGCCACGCGCCTTCGGCCAGACCGTGCAGAGGGCTTCGTCGAGCAGGCCATCGCGTTGCAGGCGCTGCAGCAGGACGATGAGGCGCGCGACGCTTTGAACTCCGCGCTTCTGGTCGAGCCCTCGAACGCCGTCGCTCTCCGCTTGGCGAGCCAGCTGAACCCGCCGAAGCCTACCCGG
>JANQFA010000194.1 GCA_028278065.1 Myxococcota bacterium | reverse complement strand
GCGCCCTGGAGGCTCCTGAGGTACTTCTCGCTCTCGTTCACGCTGAGCCGGACCCACATCGGATTGTGGTCCGAGAGCTGGTAGGTTCGCCAGTCCCGGTAGTACTTCTTCAGGTTTCTCTTGTACTTCTTGCCGGACAGCGCGCTGGTGGCCTTCATTGCCGACCGGTAGTCGCTCACCTGCCCTGTCTTGAATGCGCTTCCGAACAGGTCGAAGACGCCCGCGTTTCGCTCCTTGGGATCCTCGGCATTGCTGTCGATGTAGTCGAGCACGTCCTTCTTGGTCTTGAAGGCGATCTGGTCGTAGTACTTGTCGCCCTTCACGTTGCTGGGGCCGAGGTCCTTGGGAACGCGGAAGCCGTTCCTCTTCAGGGCCTGCATCGTCCTGTGCTCAGGGCTCACGATGTTGAAGTCGCCGAGGAGGATCAGCGCGCGGTCTCCCTTCAGGCCGATGTCGGCGCGCTCTCCGAAGTACTCGGCGACGGCGTTGATCTCCTCCACTCGCTCTTGGAGCTTCTCGCCGGACGATGCCCCGTAGTAGAGGTGCACGGTGCAGATGTCGAACTTGAACCAGCCCGCCTGAAATGAGGCCAGGAAGGGTGTGCGCCGAAACTGCTTGCCCGCTGTGAAGGTGTCGGTGCCGTCGTCCACCTCGACCTGGCTGATCAGCATGTTCGTCGGGAGGACGATCTCGCCCGCGATGTTCTGGAAGCTCACCTTTCGGGTGTCATAGGCGAAGACCATGCGCTCGCCGTTGCCCCCGAGCTTCGGATCCGTCACGTCCGTTGCGATGTAGTCCCACTTCGAGCCCAGGATCTGCATCACCTTCTCCCACTCCCGGAGTCGGTTGACCTCCTGGACGGCGACGAAGTCGAACCGGGAGATGATCTCGGCGATGTAGTAGAGGGACTCGGGCAGCCTCTTTCCGTAGCCGCGACGGTTCGCCTTGTCGAAGTCGCGGATGTTCCAGGTGGCGAGCACCAGGTTGTCATCGGCGTCCTTCGAGGGGAGATGGCGATCCAGCCGGCGGCGGAGCGATAGGAGCTTGCTGACGACCTTGGTGCGCTCCTTGTCGTCGCGGACGTCGTATGCGAGGCGGCTGTAGAACGGCACAGGGGTTCCTCCAGTCTGGCTTCGGCCGACTAGGCGTCGACCTCGACTCGGGCCGCCAGCACTTTGGCTGCGGCGAACGAGGTGGCTTCGACCGAGCAGCCGGGGAAGTCCGGAAGGGTCGCCACGAAGCTGTGCGGCCCCTGCGTCCGAACCAGTGCGAGGTGGCGAGTCGCCATCGAACACGGAGCGTACCGAAGAAGTGTCAGGCCGCGCGCAGCCGGAGGGATGACCCGCAAGTTTGCTTGCACCCCCTCAAGTCGCCTGTGAAGGCGGCGATAGAGCGGATGGAGGGCAAGGGCACATGCTCCACGGCCGTCCCGTCATCGACGCCGACAGTCACAAGTGCGAGAACCCGCTCGTCTTCGGCGACTACATTCCGTCCGAGTACCGGGATCGATTCTCCGTCGTGCGCGATCGCTACGGCGAGCAGCGCTTTCGCATCGTCGATCGCAACCCACACACCGGTGCGACGGACTTCCCGCGGATCTTCCTGCAGCCCGAGGGCTACGGCAAGGGCACCTTCAGGCCGTACCACGAAGAGACGACGATCGGCGGGCTCTTCAACCGCGTGCGTCTCGAGCACATGGACCGGGAGGGTATCGATCACCAGGTCGTCTACGGCTCCATCACGCTGGCGTTCAGCTCCCTCGTCGACGACGAGCTCGCGGTTGCGCTGTGCCGTGCCTACAACGACTACATCCACGAGGACACGGCGGCGTACCGCGACCGGCTACACCCCGTCGCCGTGCTTCCGCTGCAGGCTCCCGACGAGGCCGTTCGCGAGATGCGGCGCTGTGTCGAGGAGCTCGGGATGCCCTCGGTCAGCGTCGCGCCGAACGTCCCGCAGCCCCATCCGGAGGCGCCGGAGCGGTTTCCCGAGATTCGGGTGCCCAAGCCTCTCTCCCATCCGGACTTCCATCCGCTCTACGAGGCCGCGCAGGAGCTCGACGTGGCCGTCTCGATCCACGGCGCGCCCGGAGTGCAGCTCGCCGGCGGCACGTCGGACCAGCTGGATACGTTCACCCTCGTCCACGTCTTCGCCAACCGCAGCATGCAGCAGATGGCGCTGGCCAAGCTGATCTTCGATGGGACGATGGAGGCATTCCCCGGCGTTCGCTTCGGCTTCCTGGAAGCCGGCGCGGGCTGGCTCCCCGATCTGCTCTGCACCCTGCACGAGCACTGGGAGAAGCGCATCGTGCACTTCGACCCGTCGCTGGAGCCGAGCCCGGCGCGGTTCGTGAAGGAGTTCGCCCGCGAGACGCGCGGAGGCGCGTCCGGGATGCTCTCTCGGACACGCCGCCTTCTCGGCATGCTCTTCCAGCCGGCGGACGACGAGGCGAGCGCCGAGGAGCGAGAGGCCTTCCTGTACGAGCATCGCTGCCTCGAGCGGGATCCGTTCGAGTACCTCGAGCGCGGTCAGATCTTCCTCACGGTCGAGCCGGATGACCCGGCCCCCACCTGGCTGCCCTTCGCCCTGGGCGATCATGGGCGTCGCGTCTGCGGGATGGCGGTCGACTACGGCCACTGGGACGCTGTCCTGCGCGACTGCGTGAACCTCGTGGCGGGTCGCCCGGGCATCGATCCCGACTACGCGGTTCGCCTGCTCTCCGCGAACGCCCTCGAGTTCTACGGACCGCGGCTCGAGCGACGCCTCGGTCTCGAGGAAGGGTTGGCGTCTTGACCGGGCACCGCTTCGATCCCTTCCGCGTGCTGTCCGAGGACGAGCGCGCGCAGCACCGCGAGCGCTACGCCAGGTACCAGATGGAGCGCAATGGGGAGATCGATCTGGGGAGGCGCTCCCTCTCGCTGCGCGAGAGCTACTTCAGCGATCTTGGAGGCCGCAGCGTGAGCGCCTCTCGCACGGTCGACGTCGAGGCCCTGGAGACCTGGATCTCCAGAAGCGGGCGGCCGGCCCTGGACGATCGCGGTCTCTTCCTGGTGATCGTTGCGATGGTGAACGAGTCGGAGCGCTACGGTGTGGACCTCGAGCTCGATCGGTTCGACAAGAGCGGCGAGCATCTCGCTGATCGGACGCAGCTGTACCTCTTCCTCGAAGAGGGCTACCACAGCCGAATCCTGGTCGAGGTCTGTCGTACCTTCGGCGTCGAGCTGGAGCTCCGAACGCCGCCGTGGAGCACGCGATGGCTGATCCAGGCCGTGCGCTACCTCCCGGATTCGATCCGCTGGATCCCGGTCTTGTGCGGCGAGGTGGTCGGGTGCACGGTCTTCAGGTTCCTGATCGATCGCAGTACCGAGATCTTCGCCAGCGAGCCCGCGGTGCAGGGCCGAGTGCGATCCCTTCTGTACGAAATCTGGCAGGACGAGGTGATGCACGTCGCCTTCCTTCGCTCGCGTCTCGGTGCGCGCGCGATCCGGCTCTCCCGGGCGATGCTGCCCATGGTCGCACGCAGTCTCACGTGGGACGTGCCCGCGCTCGGAAGGCTAGGGTGTCCCTTCGAGGAGCTGATGCGCAGGATCCGGTCGGGAGTGGAGCTGCCGCCCGAAGTCGACTGGGTCGAGCGTCGTGGCGTTCCTCGAGGCAGTCTCGCTGCCTGAAGGGCCCTGCCTCGACCGGCTCCGAATCCGCTGGTCGACCACACGCTCGCGCGGATAGAATGCGGAACAGGGCGAGCCTCATGTTCGCATTCCAGGTGAAGTCGCGGTCCCCGGGGCCGAGTGACTCGGGCCCTTCGCACGCCGTGTACATCGTCGCGGGGATGGCCTATCCGCTGTGGCACCTGCTGGCGCCCGCCGGGGCTCGGGATCCCTGGTGGGTCTGGTGGGCCATCGGGAGCGCCTTCGTCGTCGCGGTGGTGGTGAACCGGTCGGTCGCGCCCCGTGGCCTCGGGCCCAACGTCCTCGCAGCGTGCACGGCCCTCGTGACCCTGCACCTGCTCGCCCTGGCCTCCTTGAACGACATGCTCCCCTTCTACGCAGTCGGATCCGCACTGGCGGTGGTGACGGCGAGCTTCTCCATCCGCAGCCGGCGCGTGCTGCTCGTCTTCGCAGGGCTGGTCGCGGCGACCAGCGCGATCTCCTACGCGCTTGCACCGGATCCCCGCAAGCTCGCCTACTGGGGCGGGATGCTCCCCGTCATGGCCCTCGCCTACTGGCGTCTTTCCGCCCAGCTCGCGAGCGCCGAGTGGAGCCGTCGGCACGAGCGAGAGCTCGAGGCGCGCGTCCAGGCGCGCACGGCGGAGCTCGAAGAGGCGAACCGGCGTCTTCGTCGAGCGGCCGAGGAGCAAGAGCATCTGGAAGAGCAGCTACGCCTGGCGCAGACGATGGAGGCGCTGGGTCGGCTGGCCGGTGGAGTGGCCCACGAGTTCAACAACTTGCTGACGACGATCCAGCTGTACGCGCAGCTCCTCGATCATCAGCTTGCGTCCGGGAGCCCACTGCGAGAAGAGGTGGAGCGGATCCAGAACGCGGTGAGCGAGGCGGCCACGCTGACCGAGCAGCTCGTGGACTTCGGCCGCGGCGGTGACATGGAGGCGGATGTCCTCGACTTGAACGAGGTGGTCCGCAACGCCTCGTCGATGCTCGCGCTGCTCGTCGGAGAGGCGGTCGAGCTGACCTGCCGCCTCGACGATACGCTGCCTCCGATCTGGGCCGACCGCGGCCAGCTGGAGCGAATCCTCGTGAATCTCGCCTTGAACGCGCGCCAGGCGATGCCGGCGGGGGGGACCCTCGTGATCGAGACCGAGGCTACGAGCGGTCGAGCCATCGACGCGTGGGGGATGACGAGGGCCAGCGACGAAGAAGAGTGGGCACGGTTGGCCGTGATCGATACCGGTGTCGGGATGGACGAGCAGACGCGGGCCCGTGCCTTCGACCCCTTCTTCAGCCGCAGCGAGGGTGGCTCCGGGCTGGGCCTGTCGGTCGTGTACAGCATCGTGACACAGGCGGGAGGAGCCGTCCGCGCCGTCAGCGAGCCGGAGAAGGGCGCGTGCCTCGAACTGGCGTGGCCACGGACGTGGCGTCGACCTCACGAGGGTGTCACCTCCGCGAGCTCCTCGGACGGGGCCAGAGCCGAAGAGCGAGTCCTACTCGTGGAGGACCACCCGAAGGTGGGCGAAGCACTGGCGCAGGTGCTGCGGGAGAAGGGCTATGAGGTCCTGGAGGCCGCGAACGTTCCTGATGCGCTGGAGATCGCCCAGGGGACGGAAGCGAAGATCGATCTCGTCGTGTCCGACGTGGTGATGCCGGGTGCGAGCGGAATCGAGCTCCTGGAGCGCATCGCCGCCTACCGGCCGGATGCCCGCGTGCTCCTCATCTCGGCCTACGTGGACCACCCGTCGCTGGCCGGGCGGCGGATCCCCCCGGGCGTGCCGCTCCTTCGCAAGCCCTTCGATGCGGCCGAGCTGCTCGCCCGGGTGCGAGACGTGCTGGACGCTCCTCCGCCGCGCTGCGGCTAGGGAGCGCGCTTCTCCGGGTCGATGCCAGAAGGGGCGGGCCACCGTTCCCGCCCCTCCGTCCGCACGATCTGTTGGATCGCCTGCCGAGTCACGTGCAGGAGCCGAGCGGCGTGGCTACGGCTGCCTCGGGCGCGGGCGAGGGCTTCCCTCACCATCACGATGCGGACCTGGTGCTGCACGTCCTTCATGCCGACGTGTCCCACGCGGGCCGTGATCGCGGGATCCAGCGCGGGCGGTTCACTCACAGCACGCCAGATCGTCTTCTTCAGCTCATCGATGGAAAACGGCTTGGGCAGGTAGCCTCGCACGCCCCCCTGGGCGAGGCGAAAAGCCTCATCGGGACTCGCCACCCCGCTCATCGCGATCGAGATCGGTGTCGGCGAGAGCCGCGCTGCCGCCTCCAGGACGGAGAAGGCCGAATCATCGGGGAGGTGGACGTCGATCAAGATCAGGTCGGGTGGCGGGGCCCCCTCGAGCCGGTGTCTCGCGGCCGTGGCGGTCTCCGCGAGCGTGGACTCTGCACCCCAGGCCCGTACGATCCGTCCCACGGCCTCGCGGATGGGCTCCTCGTCCTCCACGACCAGGACGTGTCGAAACTGGTCAGGCAGACTCAGTACACATCCCTCCGTTACACAACTATACCACGCCGACGCTCCCGAGCGCCCCGACTCCATCGCGTGCCGAGGACGACACGGGGTGCAAGCATCCTTGCAGCCCGCTTGGAGCGGCCGGATGGGCTCGGCGTAGCGGACACCGGTGCTCGCGGCGAGCGGGAGTCGCCGGACCATCTCTGGCGACTTCAGGCGGTACCGCGTTCTCCTGGACGGCGCCGCGACCGCAGTCGCTGTTGCCGTCGGCGCAGCAACAGCAAGGGCGCCAGCAGCACCAGTTCGAATCCAATGCCGCAGTTCGGCGTCGTTTCCGAGAGCTGGGCGGCGGAGACGCATTCGGGGTCGTCCGGGAAGTCGATGAAGGAGTCGGCGTCGTTGTCGCCCCCATCACTGCACTGCGGGCTCTCGGTAATCCACGAGGGGCCGCTACAGCCTGGATCAGCCGGGAAGTCCGCGGCGCCATCGCCGTCGTTGTCGAGGCCGTCGTTGCAGACCGAGCTCTCAGCGATCCACCATCCCGCCGGGCATCCCGTATCGGCCGGGAAGTCCGTGGCGCCATCGCCGTCGTTGTCGAGGCCGTCGTTGCAGACCGCCTGTTCGCTCGGCCACTGCGTGTGGGCACAGCCCGGATCGTCCGGGAAGTCGGTCGCACCGTCGCCGTCGTTGTCGAGCCCATCGTCGCAGATCAGGCCAGGTGAGCGCTCCGAGTCGTCACCGGGACCCTCACAGCCGGGATCCAGGAGATCGATCAGTCCGTCGCCATCGTCGTCCAGTCCGTTGTCGCAGACCCCGGGGGCTCCAGCTCTCACGAAGTAGTGACCGAAGTCCGGAGACGCGATGCTCGTATGCACGGAGTCACTCTGAAACCAGGCCGTCGAGCCGCAACCCGATCCCGACAGCCGAGAGCGGATCTTGCTCGTGAACCCGCCCTCGTGGAGACCGTGTGCCGCATCCGGCTGGATCGTCACCCCAAGCAGGCCGACGAGCAGGGAAACGCCCGCGGCGTTGGCGCACGTCGGGGTGTTGTTGGTGTTTACGATGCCTGCGTGCTCCCAGAGCTCAGCCACCTGGTCACCGCTCGCCCAGTCGAAGCCGAGGTCGTCTCGCCAGATGCTCGTGGAGATCCCATCGGCACTCTGATTCGTGGTCTGGGTGAGATCGAGCCACTCGAGCTCCGTCTCCGTGTCGAAGGTCAGGAGAGCATCACCCGGCGCGAAGAGGTCACGTTCCTGGAGCGCGCCCGAGGAGGGAAGCGCGGTCAGGATTGCGGCTAGTGAGGAGAAGAGAAGACAGCATCTGCCTCTTGCGGACGACGTCACCATCGCTGGGGCCCCCTCTGTCGGATACACCGCACTCCCGGTGGGGAGCGGCTTGGGTCGGCAGACGCGTCCGCCGCGGATTCGGCACATCCTACGGGGGCGGCATCGAGCGGATAACCGCAAGCGTGCTTGCGGTCTTCTGGCGAAAGATCGCCAGCCGGTGTGAAGTGGTTCACACCGATCCTCGTGCAGCGGCCCATACTGGTCGCACAAGGAGGATCCCCCCGTGCAAGACACGACGCGAACCTCGGGCGGTTGCCAGTGCGGCCCGACCGAGGAGTTCGACCCGCAGGCGGCGTTCGACCAGCTCGCGCAGCAGCACCGAGAGCTCGCGGAGCGCTTCGCCGAGTACATGAGCGATGCGTCGCTCGATCGCCCTGAGCGCGCTGCGCGCGCCAGGCTCGCCGCGGACGAGGTCTTCCGCATCATCGGCGGCAGGCCCGTCGAGCCAGGGACCTTCCCGGAGTGCTGCCTCGTGGGCGAGGTGTCGGCCGGCAATTTTCTGCGGAGGTTCTACTGCACGGGAAGCCTCATCCATCCGCGTGCCGTCCTCACGGCCCGCCACTGCATCTCCAACGATTCCGCGGGAAGCCCGCGCCCGAACGCCGTGGCGCTGTCCGT
>JANQFA010000189.1 GCA_028278065.1 Myxococcota bacterium | reverse complement strand
GATGGCGGAGGCGGTCGCAGGCGGCGACGTGCGCGTGGGCCTGGTGGCCGGCAGCAACCACATGGCGACTCTCGCGCGTGCGCGCAAGGAGAAGGTGCGGCTCGACTGGCGAGCGGGCGGCGAGGGAGAGCCGGAACGGCTCGTCGAGGACCGCTGGGGCACGTCCGAGCGCGAGCAGGCCTACGGCCTCCAGCTGCCGATCTTCATATACCCGCTCTACGAGAACGCACTGCGCGCGCGTCGCGGCACTTCGCCCGTCGAGCACAGCCAGGCGCTCGGACGGCTGATGAGCCGCTTCACCGAGGTGGCCGCGAAGAACCCGCACGCGTGGTACCCGACGTTCCGCACTCCGGCGGAGATCGCCACGCCGGGGCCGGACAACCGCATGGTCGCATCGCCCTACCCCAAGTACATGAACGCGGTGATGATGACGGACCAGGCCGCCGCCCTGATCGTGACCTCCGCCGGCACCGCGCGGGAGCTCGGCATCGCCGACGACCGCCTGGTGCACTGGCGCGGCGGCGCCGCGATGCACGAGCGGGTGTGGTACGCGACCGAGCGCAGCGACTTCCATTCGTGTCCGGCGCTGGCGGCAGCGACCGCCGGAGCCCTGGGAGCGGCCGGACTCGACCTCTCCGGGATCGACCACTTCGACTTCTACAGCTGCTTCCCGTCCGCGGTCGGCATGGCGCTCGAGATGACCGGACTCGACCCGGAGGACCCGCGTGGCTTCACCGTGACGGGCGGGCTCCCCTACGCGGGCGGACCCGGCAACAGCTACACGCTGCACTCCGCAGCCACCATGGTCGACCGGGTCCGCGAACACGGCGGAAACGGGCTCGTCACCGGCCTGGGCTGGTACTTCACCAAGCACACCGCCACGGTCCTCTCGAACGAGCCCGGCCCGGCCCGCGCGGACGTCCGGGCACCGGAGCTGCCTCCCGGGACCGCCGTCACCGTGCTGGACGAAGCCGAGGGCGCCGGCGAGATCGAGACCTACACCGTCGTCTACGACCGCGAGGGAGCGCCCGACCGGAGCATCGTCGTGGGACGGCTCGCGACGGGCGAGCGCTTCCTCGCCCACACGCCCGCCGACCGCGACCTGCTCGAAGCCCTGGTCGAGCACGAAGGCGTGGGACGCGCGGGCCGGGTGCGCTTCGCGGACGGCCAGAACCTCTTCACGCCGAGCTGAGCGGAGCGCCGCATGGAACCGTCTTCCCGGATCGTCGACGTCGCGGAGAGCGACTTCCAGCGCGACGTCGTCGAGCGCTCCCGCAGCGTTCCCGTCGTGGTGGACTTCTGGGCGCCGTGGTGCGGACCCTGCAAGACCCTGGGCCCGCTGCTCGAACGGCTCGCGGAGGAGCACGCGGGTGCCTTCGTGCTGGCGAAGGTGGACGTCGACCGGGCTCAGACGCTGGCTTCCCGGCTGGGAGTGCGCAGCATCCCCACCGTGCTGGGATTCCGCGACGGGGCGATCCGCGCCGAGTTCGTGGGCGCCCAGCCCGAGCCCGCCGTCCGCGAGTTCCTGCAGGCCGTGCTGCCCAGCGAGGCGGACCGCTGGACCGACACGGCCCAGGAGCGCTTCGCAGCGGGAGACGCGACCGGCGCGGAGGACGCCTGGCGAGAGGCGCTCGCCCTGGAGCCGCGCCACGGCCGCGCGCTCCTGGGACTGGCGCGGGCCCTGGCGGCACGCGGCGAGGTGGCGACCGCCCTCGATCGCCTGGATCACATCCTCCCCCACGAGGTCGTCTACGAGGAGGCCGGGCAGTTCGCGGCGGAGCTGCGGCTGGCCTCCGAGTCCGATGCGGATCCGGATTCGCTCCGCGCGAAGCTGGCTGCGGACCCCGACGACCTGCCGGCGCGGATCGAGCTGGGTCGCGCCCTGGCGGCTGCAGGCCGTCACGAAGAGGCGCTCGAGACGCTGCTCGAGGCGGTGCGCCGCGATCCCGAGTTCGAGGAGGGGGCGGCGCGCAAGGCGATGCTGGACCTCTTCGAGGTGCTGGGCGGCGAGCACGAGGCCACTCAGCGCTTCCGACGCGAGCTCTCCCGGGTGCTCTTCGCATGAACGACCGGCTCGCGGCACTGCATGCCGCGCGGCGCGTCCTGTGCGTCCAGCCCCACTACGACGACAACGACCTCGGCATGGGCGGAACCGTGGCGGCGTTGGCCGACAGGGGGGTCGAGGTGCACTACCTCACCGCCACCGACGACCTGGTCGGTGTCCTGGACCCGGAGCTCGCCGACGACGAGGCCACCCGCCGGCTCCGAGCCGAGCAGCACGAAGCCGGCGCGATCCTCGGCGTCGCGGGCCAGCACTGGCTCGGGCTCCCCGACGCCGGCCCCTACGACTACTACGCCCTGCGCAACGGGATCATCCGCCACATCCGCATGCTGTCCCCGGAAGTGGTGTTCAGTGTGGACCCGTGGCTGCCCTTCGAGGCGCACAGCGACCACCTGCGCGTGGGACGGGCCACCGCCGAGGCGTGCCTGCTCCACAAGCACGTGCGCCTGAGGATCGATCCCGAGGTGGATGCCGGCTGGACGCCCCACTCCATCGCCGCGGTGGGCTTCTACTTCACGTCGGAGCCGAACGCGTGCTTCGACGTCACGGCGAGCCGCACCCGCAAGCACGAGGCGATCGGCGCGTACCGGACCCAGCTCACCGAGCAGGAGATCGCGGGACTGCGGGCGGGTCTCTCGGGGATCGAGCAGCGCTGGGCGGCCGCGGAGACGTTCAGTCACGGAGAGGCGCTGCGCATCCTCTCGCCGGGCGCGTTCCACGTGAACCTGCTGCCCGAGCTTCTCTAGGCGGCGGGCCGAGCGCGAGGAGCGAGAGCCGCGGGGAGACCTAGACTTGGCGGAGATGACCGGGCCGGACGCAGATTGGGGCAGCGCCCGCGAGCTGGACGACGTGTCCCACCGGGTCGCCATCGTGGGGGTGGGCGAGGCCGACCACACGCGAGCCTCGGGACGCAGCGCCGACGCGATCGCCCTCCAGGCCGTCGAGCGGGCGCTGCAGGACTGCGGTCTCGAGCCCGCCGACGTGGACGGTCTGATGACGAGCGGCGGTCTCGACGACCAGCTCACCGCCGAGCAGTTCCACGCCCACTTCGGGACCCGCCACGATCTCTGGATCTCCGGCGAAGGGGGGGGCATGGCCTGGGCCGCCACCGCCCCCTATCGGGCCGCCCAGGCCCTGGCCGGGGGCGACGCGAACGTGGTCATCAACACCTTCGCGGTCGCCTGGGCCTCCCAGCGCGACGCGATGCGCGGCGGACCCGGCGAGTTCCACGCTCGCGAGCCCTTCAAGGCCCAGCTCGAGCTTCCCTTCGGCTGGTTCCCCCAGCCGGTCTACTTCGCCACGATCGCCCGGCGTCACATGCACGAGTACGGCACCTCGCCCCACCACCTGGGCGCCATCGCCGTCGCCTGCCGGCGCCACGCCAACAGCCATCCCGGGGCGGTCATGCGCAACAAGCCGCTCACCCTGGACGAGTATCTGGCGCGCCCCATGCTCGTGGACCCCCTGCGGGTGGAGGACTGCTGTCTCATCTCGGACGGCGGCGCGGCCTACGTCATGACCTGCCCGGAGCGGGCCCGCGACCTGCGCAAGCCGCCGGTCTGGGTATCCGGAATCGGCGAAGGACGCTCCGAGGCGGGCACCTACTGGAGCCAGCAGCGCAACTTCACCTCGACGCCCCAGGTGTTCTCGGCGCCGGCCGCCTTCCGCATGGCCGGAATCGAGCCCGAAGACGTGGACGTGCTCACCCTCTACGACCCCTTCACCATCGTGGCGCTCATGCAGATCGAGGACATGGGCTTCTGCCCCAAGGGCGAGGGCGGCAGCTTCGTGGTCGGAGATCACCTCCACTTCGACGGCGGCGGCCTGCCCTTCAACACCCACGGCGGTCTGCTCTCCCACGCGTACGTGCTCGGGATCTCCCACGTGGTCGAGGTGGTGCGCCAGCTGCGCGGCGAGGCCGCGTGCCAGGTAGCGGGCGCCCGGGTCGGCGTCTACGGGGGGTACACGGGCCACCTGGCCAGCACACTGGTCCTGGAGGGCGACGCATGAGCGCCTCTCCCCTTCCCGACCCCACGCTCGAGATCACGCGGCCCTTCTTCGAGGGCGCCGCCAGACGCGAGCTGCGCATCCCCCGCTGCCGCGCCTGCGGCGTCCTGGTCTGGTATCCCCGCCCACGCTGCCCGGCCTGCGACGCGGACGCGCTCGCGTGGAACACGCTGTCGGGTCGGGGCACGGTCTTCTCGTTCGCGGTGGTACGCCGCGCGCTCTGGAAGCCGTTCGCGGACCGCGTCCCCTACGCCACCGGCCTGGTCGCCCTGGAGGAGGATCGGGACGTGCGCCTGGTCACGACCTTCGTCCACTGCAGCCCCGAGGAGCTGGCCATCGACCAGCCGGTGCGCGCCGTCTTCGAGCCGCTCCGCTTCGGAGACGGCCCGGAGGTCGTGGTCCCGCTGTTCGCCCCGCTCGCCTAGGCGGACGTGGTCCCGCGTTTCGCCCCGCTCGCCTAGCCGGCCGTGGGCGCGACGAGCGCCCGCGGCCAGGGAGGGCGACCGTGGTATCATCTGACGCACCGTCAGATCCATCGGAGGAGGCCGTGGGCGAGATCTTCCAGGACGCCGCCAGCATCGACTACCCGATCGTCGACGCGGACGCGCACGTGAACGAGCCGCCGGACCTGTGGCTCGAGCGGGTGCCCGCGAAGTGGCGCAACCGCGCACCCCGGGTCGAATCCGGCGAGCGCGGTGACATCTGGGTCTTCGACGACGGCAAGGAGAAGTGGCCCGTCGGACTGACCACCGTCGCCGGTCTGTCGTTCTTCGACTACAAGCCCTTCGGGTTCACCTACGAGACCATCCGCCCAGGGAGCTTCGACGCCAAGGCGCGCCTGGCGGACATGGACGCGGACGGCATCTACGCCCAGCTCCTCTATCCGAGCGTCACGTTGAAGGGCGCGAAGATCTACTCGGAGGAGCGCGAGCTCCAGCTCGCCTGCGTGCGCGCCTACAACGAGTGGCTCCTCGAGTTCTGCGAGGGCTCCGGTGGACGCCTGTTCGGGCAGGCGATCGTGCCCACCACGGGAATCGACGACGCGGTGGGCGAGGTGCGCTGGGCGCTGGAGCACGGGCACAAGGGCGCAGTGATCTCGTCCTTCCCCAATGGCAGCCTCGAGACCTCTCCCGAGGACGACGCCTTCTGGGGGCTGGTGGAGGAATCGGCCTTCCCGGTGGCGATCCACATCGGGAGCTTCGTCGAGAAGAGCGTGGTTCCGAAGAGCCGCAACTGGACGGGCCTCGGCTTCGTGGGCGCGGCCGCGCTCACCAAGGCGGGCGGTCAGACCCTCCCCGCGGTGTGCGAGGTCCTCTTCTCGGGCATCTACGAGCGCTTCCCGAACGTCCGCATCGTGCTCGTGGAGTCCAACATCGGCTGGATCCCCACGCTCCTCGAGCAGGCCGACGACATGTTCATGCGCTATCGCTGGTACACCGGCGCCCACGAGCAGATGAAGCGCACGCCGAGCGAGATCTTCCACCGCAACTTCTGGGCCACGTTCATGGTGGACACGGTGGGAATGGACCTCCTGCACCGGATGAACGTCGACCACCTCATGTGGTCCACCGACTACCCGCACAGCGGCTCCGACTGGCCCAACTCGCGCATCACCCTGGAGCGCGTGTTCCGCGGAGTTCCCGCCGACCTCGTCAGGCGGATGCTCCACGACAACTGCGTCGAGCTCTACGCCCTCGAGGTCCCGTCTCGGCTCTAGCCGAGGACTCGGGCGGCGGACACGCTAAGCTGCGTGCTCCCCTCCCAGGGAGCGCGCCAGGCCGCGTGCTCCTCTCCCAGCGGAGCCCGCATGCCTGCCCCCAAGGAGCGCGATCTCGAGCAGACTCGCAAGGATCTCGAGCGGTGGCTCGCGGGGAGGCTCTCCGAGGCCACCGACGTCCGGGTCGGCGAGCTGTCGGGTCCGGGTACGACCGGCTTCTCGAGCGACACGATCCTGTTCGACGCCTCCTGGGAGGAGGCCGGCACGCGCGTCGAGCGCCCGCTGGTCGCCCGCATCGAGCCGCGCGGATTCAACGTCTTCCCGGTCTACGACATCGGGAAGCAGTTCCGGATCCAGCGCATCCTCGCGGACACGCCGGTCCCATCGGCACCCATGTACTGGCTCGAGCACGACGAGTCGTTCCTGGGCGCACCGTTCTACGTCATGGGTCGGGTGGACGGACGCATCCCGACCGACAACCCGCCGTACCACGTCGGCGGCTGGGTCACCGAGATCGCGCCGGACGAGCGCGAGGCCCTCTGGTGGAGCGGACTCGACGCGCTGATCGAGATCCACCGCCTCGACTGGCGTCGGCTCGGTCTCGACTTCCTCGATCGCCCCGGTGCCACGCCTCTCGACGCCCATCTCGAGGAGTACGAGTCCATGTGGGCCTGGGTGGATGGGCGCCCCAACCCCAACATCGAGGCCGCCCTGCGCTGGCTGCGCGAGAACCGCCCCCGGGACGAGGAGCCCACGGTCGTGTCGTGGGGAGACGCGCGCATCGGCAACATGATCTTCGACCGCGGGCGCTGCGTCGCGGTCCTCGACTGGGAGATGGCGGCGCTCGGCAGCCCCGAGCTCGACCTGGCGTGGTGGCTCTTCCTCGACCGGCACCACAGCGAGGGGGTCGACGCCCCTCGTCTGCCGGGCTTCCCCAGCCGGGAAGCGACCATCGAGCGCTACGCCGAGCGCACGGGACACAGGCCCCGTCATCTGGACTACTACGAGGTTTTCGCGGCCCTGCGCTTCACGGTCATCATGGCGCGCCTGGCCCGGCAGATGGTCTACTACGAGGTCCTCCCCTCCGACTCCGGATTCGAGGTCGACAACGCCTGCTCGCGACTGCTCGCCAGGCTCCTCGATCTGCCCGCCCCGGGATCCCTCTAGGAGGAGCGGTGGCCGACACAGGCATGCAGCGACTCGAGGGACGCAGGGCCGTGGTGACCGGCGCCGGGTCCGGGATCGGGCGCGCCACCTGCGAGCGCTTCGCGGCGGAGGGGGCACGCGTCGCCTGCCTCGACCTCTCGCTGGCGGGCGCCGAGGAGACGGCGAAGATCCTGCGCGAGCGCGGGGCCGAGGCCTTCGCCCTGGCGTGCGACGTCTCCCAGGAGGACCAGGTGGGAGCGGCCCTGGGAAACGCGGTCGCCGAGCTCGGGGGCCTGGATGTGCTGGTCAACAGCGCCGGCATCCTCCACTTCGTGCACACGCACGAGGAGACCCTGGATGCCTGGAACCGGGTGCTGGCCGTGAACCTCACCGGCACGTTCCTCGCGTGCCGCGCGGCGATCCCCCACCTCCTCGCGAGCGGCGGGGGCGCCATCGTCAACATGTCGTCGACGGCAGCGATCAAGGCGCATCCCTGGGCCGCAGCCTACTCGGCCAGCAAGGGGGGCGTTCAGGCCCTCACCGTCGAGCTCTCCATCGAGTACGGACGCCAGGGCATCCGCACGAACTGCGTCTGTGCGGGAGGCATCACCACCCCCATCCATGGCGCCTTCGAGCTTCCGGAGGGCGCAGATCGGAAGCTCCTGCGCCGCATCATGCCCTTCGACCGCATGCGCGGCCCGGAGGACTGCGCCGGCGTCATCGCCTTCCTCGCCTCGCACGACGCCGCGCACGTGAACGGGGAGTTCGTGCGCGTCGACGGGGCCATGTGCTCCTGAGGCTGCTGCAGACCGCGACCTGTCTCGTCGCCGCCGGCCTCCTCGCGGCCTGCGCGACTGGCGGGCCGCACCACGCCATCGAGACCGGCAACGCCTTCCTCTGGCAGGCGTCGCCCCCTCCGGGCGAAGGCGGCGCGCTGGTCGTGCTGGGCTCGATCCACGCCAACGACACGCCGATCGAGCTGGGCGTCTCCGTGGAGCCACACTGGCGCGAGAGCGAGACCCTGGTGGTGGAGCTCGACGCCACCTCCCTCGATGCGCGCGAGACCGCCGAGGTGCTCTTCGCACGCGGCCGGCTCGCCGAGGGGACCCTGCCGGATCACGTCTCCCCGGAGACCTGGGCGGCGCTGAGGGACTTCTGCCTCCAGCGAGACATCCCCGTCGCGATCTACCTGCCCGCCAAGCCCTGGTTCGCCGCTCTGAGCGTCGAAGAAGTGATGCTCCG
Organism: Myxococcota bacterium; assembly: GCA_028278065.1. GTDB lineage: Bacteria > Myxococcota_A > UBA9160 > UBA9160 > JAFDET01 > JAFDET01. Next base: position 26,359 of record JANQFA010000189.1, on the reverse strand, counting down.
TGAGGCCGGGCTCGACCCGGAGAACGGCGTCGAGGAGCAGCTGGTGCGGCGCGCGGCGCGCGAGGGGCGGCCCATCGAGTCGCTGGAGACCCTCGACGAGCAGTTCGGCGCGTTCGACGGACTGGATCTCGCCGTCCAGGAGCAGCATCTCTCCGACGCGCTGGCCCAGGTGGACGGGGGTGCCGTCCAGGAGTTCGCGAGCCTGTGGAGGCGGGGCGACCGCGCGGGGCTCGCGCATGCGGTCTTCTCCGATGAACGGCCGGAGATGGCCCCGCTCTACGACGCGATCTTCCGGCAACGCAACCACCGCATGGCCGAGCGCCTGCTCCGGCTCGCGCGCGACGGACGCACGCGCTTCGTCGTGGTCGGCGCGGCCCACACCGTCGGTCCGGACTCCCTCCCGAGCCTGCTCGCCCGCCGTGGCTGGACCGTGTCGCCGGACCCCGAGTCTCCCTGAACAACCCGACCCGCGCGCGCAGCGGCATGTCGGACCCGGCGGGAGCCCGCGCGCAGCGGCATGTCGGACCCGTCGGGAGCCCGCGCGCAGCGCCGTGCCGGAGCCGCCAGGAGCCCGCGCGCGCAGCGCCGTGCCGGAGCCGCTAGGAGCCCGCGCTCGCGTCGCGGCGCAGCTCGGCGACCAGGTCCTCCTCGCGGTCCTCGTGCTCCGCGAGCTCCTCGGCGAACGCGTCCAGCCGCTCCAGACCCGTCTCGAGGTCGCCGGCCAGGAACGCGTCCTGGACCCGCGCCAGCTTGTCGCGCAGGGTCCTGTGCTCGTCGACGAGTCGCGTCAGGAGTCCGTCCAGCTCCGGTCGCAGGCCGTGGAGGGCCGGGAAGTGGACGTTGTCCTCCATCGAAAAATGGGCCTCGAGGGCATCGCGAAAGCGCTCGAAGCCCCGCCGCACCGGACCCTGCACGCCCTCGTCGAGGGCCTTCACCAGGAGCGCGTACAGCTCGTCGAGCTGGCGGTGCTGCGACGAAATGCGGCGCGCCTCGATGCGCAGGCGCCTGCCGAGGCCGGACTGCTTCACCACCATGGCGTCAGTATGGCACGGGCCTGCGCCGCGACCACCAGTGGGCGACCAGGGAGCCCGAGAGATTGTGCCAGATCGAGAAGAGCGCTCCGGGAAGGGCCGCGGCCGCCGAGAAGTACTGCACGGCGAGCGCGACCCCGAGGCCGGAGTTCTGCATGCCCACCTCGATGGCGAGAGTGCGGCACACGGCCTCGGGAAGACGCAGCAGGCGGGGCACGAGATAGCCGGTCGCGAGGCCCAGGGCATTGTGCAGGGCCACCGCGAGGACCACCGCGGCACCGAGCGCGCCCAGCCGGCTGTGGGAGAGAGCGAGCACGATCGCGATGATCACACAGATGGCCGCCACCGAGATCAGGGGAAACACCCGCTCGACGGGAGCCAGCCGCTCGCCCAGCCACGCGTGCACGGCGACACCGAGCGCGACCGGAAGCAGTACGATGCGGAAGATCGAGAGGATCATGCCGCCCACGTCCACTTCGATCGCGCGCCCGATGTAGAGATCGGTGAGCAGAGGCGTGGCGAAGACCGCCACGACGGTGGAGACCGCGGTCAGCGTGATCGAGAGCGCCACGTCCGCGCGAGCCAGGTAGCAGATCACGTTGGAGGCGGTCCCACCCGGACAGCTCCCCACCAGCACGAGACCCGCGGTGAGCTCGGGATCGAGCCCGAGGATCCGGGCCACCGCGAGACCGGCCAGCGGCATCGCTCCGAACTGCAGGGCCGCGCCCAGCCCCAGCACCGCGGGACGCCGCGTCACCGCCGCGAAGTCCGACGGAGCGAGGGTGATGCCCATGCCGAACATGATCACGCCGAGCAGCGGAACGATGGCCGGCCGCAGCGGTGTGAAGGCGTCCGGCCACCACCAGGCCGCGCCCGAGAACAGGATCGCCCAGAGCGGAAAGAGATCGGTGATCCGCTGCAGCACCGTGGTGGCCCGCTGCGGCGGCTAGTCCGTGCGCACCGTGATCAGGAGGACGCGCTCGTCGCTGCCGCGGCGCGTGCCCGCGCCGCGGCTCCCCTGGCGCCGCATGTCGATGCTGCCGCCCACACCACCCACCGCGACGGTCTCGCCGGGACGCACCTCCAACACCGTGTCGGCGCCGCTGTAGGCGATCGTCCCGTCGGCGGCGGGCTGGGCGCCGAAGGGACGCAGCGCGAGACGCACCCGGCCGTCCCCCAGCACCCGGGGGCGGACTTCGAAGCCGGACGTCGCGTCGACGAAGGCGGTGCTGCGGCTGCGACCCAGGCCCGTCTCGTAGGGAATGCGCGTACCGGTCTCGATGCGTCCGCTGTGACCTTCCAGGACGCGCAGCGTCCCGCTGCGCTCGCCGCGGACATCGCTCTTCGCCGACGCCGCACCCACCACGGCGCCGCTCCCGCCATCGCGCGGCACCACGTTGCCGATCCGCACCGGGCCCAGGTCCGTGGACCAGCGCACGGCGACGCCGGCCTCGTCGAGATCGGCGGCACGCCTCTCCTCGTAGCGGATCAAGACGCTGTGCAGCTTCGTGTCGGTCTGCTCCAGGATCGCCCGCGCCCGGGCCAGCACGGGCGCGGGTCCCAGCATGACCAGGGAGTTGGTGCCGGCGTCCACGACCACCTTCCCCTCTCCGCCGAGCGCGGCCTCGGCGATCGGGAGGAGCTCCTCGGCGGTCCGGTAGCGCGACTTGTAGACATCCGCGTCCGCGCGCGCCTCCGCCGCACCCAGCAGGGCGATCGAGGCGACGAGACCAGCGGCGGCGAGGAGACCCGATCGAGGCATCTCCGCAGGGTAGTGCGCAGCCCGGCCCCGCGCCCGGTAGACTGTGCTCCCCGACGAGGAGGCAGGATGTCCGACACCGTTTTACGTCAAGTGGCCGAAGGCGTGGCTCTCTACACCCTGAACCGGCCCGCGAAGAAGAACGCCTTCAACGCCGAGCAGTGGCACGCGCTGGCGGACGGGCTCGACCACGCGAAGGAGGACGAGGGAATCCGCTGCGTGGTCCTCACCGGCGCGGGGAACGACTTCTCGGCCGGCCAGGATCTCACCGAGATGAACGCCGAGGGCGGGGGCGACGCCGCTGCGGCCTTCCCCCGGCTGACGCGCAGCCTGGTCGCCTTCGACAAGCCCCTGGTCGCGGCCGTGAAGGGCGTGGGAGTCGGAGGAGGCGCCACCATCCCCCTCCACTGCGACGTCGTCTACATGGGTCAGAGCGCGCGGATCCGCTTCCCCTTCTCCGCCCTCGGCCTCGTGCCCGAGCTGGCCAGCAGCTTCACCCTGCCCCGCCTCGTCGGCCCCCAGCGCGCAGCCGAGGTGTTCTTCACCTCCGAGTGGATCCACGCCCCCCGCGCCCTGGAGCTGGGACTCTGCGCTCGGGTGGTCCCGGACGACGAGGTGCTCGAGGTCGCGATGGCGCGTGCGCGCGAGATCGCCGAGTTCGGCGTCGGCTCGCTGCGCGCCATCAAGCAGCTCCTGCTCGCGCCGTACCGGCGCGAGATCGACGACGCCCTGGATCGGGAGATGAAGGCGATGGCCGAGCGCGTCGGCACGCCGGAGAACCTCGAAGCGCTGCGCCGGTTCTTCTCCAAGGGAGGTCGCTGATGGACCGGGAGCGTCTCAAGAAGACGGCCAGGTCCGTATTCGACGCCCTGTCGGGGGCGATGACCTCCGTGATGATCCACCTGGGCGACCGCATGGGCTTCTACCGCGCCCTCGCCGACGGCCGGCCGCGCACGCCGGCCGAGCTGGCCGACGAGCTGGGTCTCGACGAACGCTGGGTGCGCGAGTGGATGCACCAGCAGGGCGCGGCGGGGCTCCTCGATCCGGCGGAGGAGGGCCGCTTCGCCCTGTCGGAAGAGGCGCGCTGCGTGCTGGCCGACGAGAACCACCCGGCCTTCGGAGCGGGCTTCTTCGCGCATCTCCCGCAGACCGTGGCCGTCGCCGACCGCCTCCCCGAGGCCTTCCGCAGCGGCCTCGGCCTGCCCTACGACGCCTTCGGCCCGGAGGGCGCCGTGGGGTTCGAGCGCGGCTTCTCGCCCTGGTTCCGCTCGCTGCTGGTGCCTGCAGCCCTGCCTCTCCTGCCCGGCGTGGTCGAGGCGCTGGAGCGGGGCACGGCGGTGGCCGACGTGGGCTGCGGCACCGGGGTGGCGTTGATCGAGATGGCCCGCGCGTTCCCGCGCTCGGAGTTCCACGGCTACGAGATCTCGGAGCACGCCCTCGAGCGCGCCGCGGAGAACCTCGGCGAAGCGGGCGTGGACAACGTCGCCTTCCACGACGCGCGCCACGATCCCATTCCGGACGACGGACGTTTCGGATTCGTGACGGCCTTCGACTGCCTCCACGACATGGCGCATCCCGAGAAGGTCATCGGCATGGTGCGCCGCGCGATCACCGAGGACGGGGTCTGGTTCGTGTGCGACATCAAGTCCCATCCCACCTGGGAGGAGAACGTGGCCAACAACCCGATGGCGCCGATGATGTACGGGATGTCGGTCGTGAGCTGCATGTCGTCCGCGCTCTCCGAGCCGGGAGGCGCCGGCCTGGGCACCCTGGGGCTCCATCCCGGACGCCTGGCGGAGATGGTGCGCGAGGCCGGCTTCACCCGCTTCGAGGAGGTCGAGCTGCGGCACCCGATCAACGCGTTCTACTGCGTGCGGCCCTAGACGGAGGGTCGCGGGTTCCCCTCCAGCCCTCGCGATTCCGACACCGAGGCCTTCGGGGCACGGAATCCCGGTCGTGCTCGGCCGCTTCCCTACCGAGCACAGTCCGCGCGGCCTGGTCCGGTAGGGATGGAAGAAGCCTTCCTTGCGGCTCCCCCCCCCCGCGCGTCGATCGCCTCTACTCCGCCGCCTCCGGCGTCGCGTAGCCCAGGGCCTCGAGCCTGCGCAGGGTGTCGACGTCCACGTCCCGGGCCACCTTGGGCGCCGAGAGCTTCATCCCGGCGCGGGCGTCCGCGGGAACGCCGGCGGGATCGGGATCAGCCGCGATGAGGCGATCCAGCTCGGCCACGAGCGGATCGTCGGAGGACGCGGCGCGCGGCGACAGCTCCAGGGGGTCGCTCTCCAGATCGAGGACGTAGCTGCGCTCGCGCGACGCGTCGGCGCGAATGCGGATCACGGCCTTGCGCCCACCGCGAACGCCGGCGCGCCACTGACCCAGCGCGTTGGTGGCCTCGAGGGCGAGCATGCGGTCCGCTGCGGCGCCGCGCCCGCTGCGCAGGTCCACGTCTTCCATGTCCCGGGGGATCGGCACGCCTGCCGCGTGCAGCAGGGTCGGCGCGACGTCGGTGCCCAGGGCCGGGACGGCGCTCCGCCCGCGCTCGACACCCGGGCCGCGCAGGAGCAGCGGCACCCGCATGATCTCCTCCCAGACCTGATAGCCGTGGGTGAACCAGCCCCGGTGCTCCATCATGCTCTCGCCGTGGTCGGCGGTGAAGATCACCAGCGCCCGGTCCACGTCGGCCCGGTCCGCATAGCCCTCGACCAGGCGCCGGATCTGGGCGTCCGTCCAGGCCACCTCCTCGTCGTAGCGGTCCACGTAGTAGGCGCCGTCGCGGACTCCCGCCTCGCGCTGGTACTCGGGGACCCGCTCCGGATCGATGGGAACCGGCTCGCGATGGGAGAAGCGCACCGAAGCCTCGTCCGGGACGCGATAGGGGCCGTGGGGGTCGATGTAGTGCACCCAGAGGAAGAGCGGCCTCCCGGGCTCGCGCCGGCCGGCGAGCCAGGCGAGCGCCGCGTCGGTGGTGCGCGACGCGTCGCGCTCGTAGACGTTGCGCTCGCCCGCGGTCGACTCCACCTGGTCGACGAGGTCGTCGTAGTGGTCGAAGCGTGCGGCCAGCCCGGTGGCCTCGTCCGTGAGCACCATGTTGGAGACGAACGCCGCCCGCTCGTAGGCCGGAGGCAGCAGGTCCGACACCAGCTTCAGCTCCTCCGGAAGGAGCTGGAAGAAGAGCCGCACCCCGTGCTCCTGGGGCAGCAGACCGCTCAGGAAGGAGACCACGCTGGGCGAGGTGCTCGCCGAGGTGGCGTAGGCGCGCTCGTAGATGCGGCCCTCGGCGAAGAACCCGTCGAGGAACGGCGTGGTGGGCCGCTTCGAACCCAGCAGGCCGACCCGGTCGGCGCGCAGGGTGTCCACGCTGATCAGCAGCAGGTCGGGCTGGGCCGGGGCCCCGCACGCGACGACCAGCCATGCCGAACACGCGAGTCCCAGCCGAGCGGCGGCCCGGCGCGTTTCGGCAGCGCTCATGGCACGGTACGGTATCAACCGATCTGGTGAGCGACAGGGTGCGATACGGCGTGATCGGGACGGGGATGATGGGCCTCGAGCATCTCCTCAACCTGAGGCTCATCGAGGGGGCGGAGGTCACGGCGATCGCCGATCCCCACGAGCCGTCCCGCGCGAACGGCCGCAACACGGCGCCCGAAGGGGTCGAGGTCTACGAGAATCCCCGCGAGCTCCTCGCGTCTCCGCGCGTCGACGCCGTGGTGATCGCCACCCCGAACCACACCCACGCGGAAGTGCTGGTCGAGGTCTTCGAGACCGACAAGCACGTCCTGGTGGAGAAGCCGCTCTGCACCACCGCGAAGGACTGCCTGGCCTTGGCGGAGCGCGCCGAGCGCCATCCCGGCGTCGTGCAGGTCGGAATGGAGTACCGCTACATGCCGCCGGTGGCGCGCCTCATCCGGGAGGTGCGCGAAGGTGCCGTCGGCGATCTGCGCATGCTGGCGATCCGCGAGCACCGCTACCCGTTCCTCCCCAAGGTAGGCGACTGGAACCGCTTCTCCCGCAACACCGGGGGCACCCTGGTCGAGAAGTGCTGCCACTTCTTCGACCTCATGAACCTCATCACCGGGGCCGAGCCCGTGCGGGTCTTCGCATCCGGTGCGATGGATGTGAACCACCAGGACGAGCGTTACGCAGGCGAGAAGCCGGACATCATCGACAACGCCTACGTCATCGTGGAGTACTCGGACGGCAAGCGTGCGATGCTCGACCTCTGCATGTTCGCCGAGGGCTCGCGCAACGAGCAGGAGATCTGCGCGGTGGGCGACACCGGAAAGGTGGAGTGCTTCGTCCCCGACTCGACCGTCGTGATCGGCCGGCGCATCCCGCGCGAGGTCAGGACCGAGCACGTAGCGGTGGAGGAGCGCATCCTCAAGGCGGGCTTCCATCACGGCGCCACCTACTTCCAGCACGTCGCCTTCCACCAGGCGATCCGCGAGGGAGGCCCACCCGAGGTCGGCGTGCGCGACGGGCTCCTCGCCGTGGCCGTCGGCCAGGCGGGCGAGATCTCCGCCCGCGAGGGACGGCCGGTCACCCTGGCAGAGCTGGGAGTCGCGTGAGGGTCCTGCGTGTCCTCCTCGGGCTGGCGGCGGCGCTCGGGGTGGTGGCCGCCGGAGCCCTGACCTGGGTGCTGAGGGATCTTCCCGACCTCGAGCCGTGGGCCGCGCGCTGGGAGCTGCCGGAGGCGCCACCACGCGGTTGGGAGCCGCGCATCACGGCGCGCTTCCTGGGCGTGGCCACCCTGGTGATCAGCGACGGCGAGACCACCCTCCTCACCGACGGCTGGTTCACCCGCGTGGGGCTCTGGGACATCCTGCGCCGCGCGCCCGTGTCGCCGGATCCCGACGCGATCGCCACGGGCCTGCACCGGGCGGAGATCCGGCGCGCCGCGGTGGTGATGCCGGTGCACTCGCATTACGACCACGCGCAGGATGCTCCCGACGTGGCCGGACGGACGGGTGCGGTGCTGCTCGGCTCCGAGACCACGGCCTGGATCGGGCGCGGTGCGGGCCTCCGCGAGGATCAGATCCGCGTCGCCGAGCCCGGCGTCCCCCAGGTGTTCGGGGACTTCACCGTCACCCACCTGGTCTCGAAGCACATCGCGCTCCCGGCCGGCCAGGGCCGTCTGGGCGAGAGCCTCGACGCACCCCTCGTCCCGCCGGTGCCGATCGACGCCTATCCCGAGGGCGGCGCCTGGTCGATCCTGATCGAGCACCCGCTGGGCTCGATGCTGGTCCAGGGCAGCGCGGGCTTCGTGCCGGGCGCCCTGGACGGCTACGCGGCCGACACCGTCTTCCTGGGATTGGGAGGCCTGGCCCGCCAGGGCGAGGCCTACTCGCGCCAGTACCTGAAGGAGATCGTCGACGCGCTGGGCGCCCGACGCGTGGTGCCCATCCACTTCGACTCGCTGACCGAGCGGCCAGACGGGCGCCACGTGCCCGGACCGCGGCTCCTCTTCGACCCCAGGCTCTCCTTCGCGCTCCTGGAGGAGTGGGCCGAGGCGCGACCCGGGCGGAGCGTCGCCTGGCTGCGCCCCTGGCGCGAGGTGGTGCTGTTCCCGAGCCCGGGCGGGAGCTGACCCCCCGTTCCCGTGGGGAGCCGACCGCTTGACTCCCGGCGTCCCGGGTCCATCCTCTTCTATCGAAACCCGGGCGCCGCGGCGCCCAACGGAGACCCCATGAAGCGAATCGCGCTCTTCCTGGCCACCAACGTCCTCATCCTGGTGGTCCTGTCCATCGTCCTCTGGATCTTCGGCGTGGAGAGCGTCCTCGCCGAGAACGGAGTCGATCTCAACTACGAGAGCCTCCTGATCTTCTCCGCCGTCTTCGGCATGGGCGGCTCGTTCATCTCGCTGGCCCTGTCCAAGTGGATGGCCAAGCGCATGACCGGGGCCCAGGTGATCACCGACCCCCGCAACGACGCCGAGATGTGGCTGGTGCAGACCGTGCACCGCCTGGCCGACGCGGAGGGCATCGGACATCCGGAGGTGGCGATCTACGACGGTCCGCCGAACGCCTTCGCCACGGGCGCCAGCAAGAACAAGTCGCTGGTCGCCGTCTCCACGGGTCTGCTGCAGAGCATGCAGCGCGGCGAGGTGGAGGCGGTCCTCGGACACGAGATCGGCCACGTCGCCAACGGCGACATGATCACCCTCACCCTCATCACCGGTGTGGTGAACACCTTCGTGATCTTCTTCTCGCGGATCATCGGACACACCGTGGACCGGGTCGTGTTCCGCAACGAGGAGGGTCTCGGCATCGGCTACATCATCGGGAGCATCCTGGCCCAGATCGTGCTCAGCATCCTGGCCTCGATCCTGGTGATGTGGTTCTCGCGCCGCCGCGAGTTCCGGGCCGACGCGGCGGGCGCGCGCCTGGTGGGCCGGACCGAGATGATCGGCGCCCTCGAGGCGCTCTCGCGCGGTCCCCAGGAGCCGCTGCCCCAGGAGATGCAGGCCTTCGGCATCTCGGGTGGCGGCAAGTCCGGGTTCGCGCGGCTCTTCATGTCCCACCCGCCCATCGAGGAGCGGATCGACGCCCTGCGGAAGCTGCCGGCTGCCTAGGGCTTCCCCGCGAAGCGCTCACGAGCCTGGGCCAGGGCCTCGTGCCCGCCGACGTCGAACCAGTCGCCCTCGAAGCGGGCGGCGTGGACCGGCGTGTCGTCGACCAGCCAGGCCACGAAGTGGCCCGGTGCGTCGGGATCGCCGCCCTGTTCCAGGTAGCGGCGCAAGCGCTCGGCTACGTCCGGCGGGTGGAAGTAGAGACAGATGGCCACCAGGTCCGACTGCGGGTCGGCCGGCTTCTCCCGGAAGCGGACGACCCGGTCCGACGCGTCCAGGGTCACCTCGTTGTAGGGCGACGGTCCGGGGCCGACGTCTACGCGGCGCACGGCGAGGAGCGGCGTGCGCTGTCGCTGGAACGCCGCGTAGAGCGGCCGCAGGTCGAAGCCCAGCAGGTTGTCGCCCCCCACCACGAGAAGGTCCTCCCCGTCGAGGGGGCACTCGGCGAGGGCGAAGGCGATGTCGCCGGTGGCGCCGAGCTTGTTGGAGTCGTCGGTGGAGCCGTCGTCGAGGACCCGGATCGGTACGGGGCAGTCGACCTGGCGGGCCCAGTCCCGGAGCAGGTGGGCGAACTTCGCGTTCCCGACCACGACTACCTGGCTGAGATCGGGGAGCTCCAGCACGCGCTCCAGGATGCGCGTGAGCATGGGCTTGCCGCCCACGTCGAGGAGGGGCTTGGGCCGATCGCGAGTCAGGGGGTAGAGCCGCGTCGCGTAGCCCGCAGCGAGGAGCAGTGCCTTCACGACGCGTCTCCCGTGGCCAGGAGGGCCGCCTTCACGACGCGTCTCCCGTGGCGAGGAGGGGCGCCCTCACGACGCGTCTTCCGTGGCGAGGAGGGCCGCCTTCACGGCTCGAGTACCGGCGCGGCGCAGCGGAAACCCGCCTCGGCGTAGGCCTTCTCGATGGCGGGCCGCTCGGCCTCGGCTGCCAGCGCGCCCACGACGGCACCGCCCGAACCGCAGTACTTGACCGCGGCGCCGTGCGCGCGTCCCACCCGCACCAGCTCCACGTCGCGGTCGCGCAGGGGCCAGATCGAGGCACGCAGGTCGAAGTTCCGGTCCATGCAGGCCCGGAAGCCCTCGCGGTCGCCCGCCTCGAGCCGTGCCACGCCCTCCTCCGCAAGCACCGGAAGCGCGTCCATCACGCGCCGCACCTCGGGGTCGCCCCGCTCGAAGCGGGCGCGCACGTCATCGTGCGCCACCACGGAGGCCTCTCCGGGCTCCGGGTTCCAGGAGACGAAGAGCGGCGGAAGCAGGGTCGGATCCAGGCGCCGGTAGCTCCGCGGGCCACGCGGCGGACGGAAGTCCATCCAGACGAGTCCGCCATAGGCCTGCACGACCCGGTCCATCGGCCCGGCCGTGAAGCCCAGATCCTCGCGCTCCGCGGCAAGGGCCCGCTCGGCGAGATCTGCAGGGTGGAGAGGGATGGCGAAGAAGCGCGCGAGTGCACGCAGCGCCGCCACCACGATCGCACTCGACCCGGCCAGCCCCACCTGGCGCGGCACGTCGCTCACCACGCGAAGGGCGAGTCGGTCGTGGGGCGCCTCCGGAAGCCGGCCCAACGCCGCGCGCAGCAGGGACGCGGCGCCCGGATCGTCCGGCAGCACCAGCTGCTCGGCGGGCGCCACCGTCACCTCCGCCCGGAAGTTCCAGATGGCCAGCCCGAGGGCGCGCCCGTCGTAGACGTCGCCCGGGTTCCCGAGCAGACCCAGACGAGACGGGGCACGCTCGCTGACGGGCTCCGGGAACGCCATCGCGACGGACCCTAGCGCACCCCAGGGGGCACCAACCCGCCTGCAACCCGCACCCGCGATGCCGTCCCCGGGCGGGCGGGGTTCCGTCACCCCGACGGACGGGACCTCGCCTACCCGCCTCCCTCTCCGTCTCCGGCCAGTGGGAGGCGCAGCTCCCCCAGCACGTAGCTGGAGCGGGACGCCTGCGCGAAGGCCTCCTCCATCAGGCGCCGCGCCTCGGGATCGGAGTAGATGCCGCGGAGCTCGTCGAAGACGGCGCGGTAGTGGTGATCCGGATCGACGGTGACCCGTGCCGCCAGGCCGACGGCGCCGGGCGCCCGCGGGCGCCGGTACTCCAGGCGCGCGCTACCACCCGGCGGAATGCGCGTGTCCGACAGCTCGCTCCCGTCCGACCAGTCGAGGATCCGGGCGATCTCGCCCCGCACACGGGTGCCGTCGACGACGCCTCCCGAGGCGTCCTCCTGCCAGATCTCCAGATGCACACGCGGGGTGAGATAGGTGGGGAAGCGATGGCCGACGCCCCGGTTGCTCACGACGAGCGCGGCCAGCAGATCGCCCCCACCCGGCTCCAGCTCCACGTCGACCGCCTCCCGCACCGTCTCCGGATCGTGGATGCCACGCCACAGGTGGCGGCGCCCGGGCATGTGGCAGGACTGGCACGTCTCGCCGGCCGCGGCCTGGGGGCTGGCTCGCCACTCCAGGAAGGTGTTCTGGATGGGCTTGCCGCCCGGCCCGGTTTCGTCGAAGAACTGGTGGCACTCGGCGCAGAAGCGCGACTCGCGGAACTCGTCCCGCGCCTCGAAGCCGCCATGGGGCGCGGGCTCCGCGGTCGGCTCCGCATCCGCGCGCCGCGGCGGCCCGAGGCGGCGGTGCCGACGCACGTGGCAGGATGCGCAGACGACTCCCTGGGAGCGCAGGGCCCCATCGCTCAGCTGTTCGCTCAGCGGCGCGTGACAGGTGAGACAGGCCCCGAACTCGGCGGGCTGGGCCAGCGGACCGTCCCGGAGCTGGCCGGCGAAGCCCGGGGACCAGGCCCGGGCATGGAGGCTGGTCTTCCAGTCCGCGTACTGGGCCGGGTGACAGGCAGCGCAGGCCGCCGGGTCGAGAGACGCCTCGGCCTCGCTCCAGCCGTCGGGGACGGGTCCCTGTGCGGGCACCGGCAGGCGCCAGTGCTCCGAGAGGAACGGCCCCAGGATCTCCTCGCGCTGGCCGCCGGGCGCCCGACGCGAGCCGTCGCCGGCCGCTCCGGACATGGGCGCGGAGCGCGAGCCGTCTGCGGCCGCTCCGGACATGGGCGCGCCGCGCGAGCCGTCTCCGGCCGCTCCGGAAGGCGCGGAGCGCGAGCCGTCCGCTCCGGCGCCTGCCGCGCCCGTGGCGAGCGCGAGGAGGAAGGAAGCGAGCTGGCGACGCTGGCGGCTCACCCGGATGGGATGCGCGGCGCGCGCCCGGGCTCACGCGCGGCCGTGGACGAGGACCCGCTTCACACCGTCGAAGAGGACGTTCACCTTGGTCGGCCCGGCGACCCCCTGCACCACGCCGCGCCCCAGGGTCGGGTGGTCGATGGTGTCGCCGGCCATGTAGGCGTCGCGCGCGCTGTAGCTCCGGGGCGGTCGCGAGGGATCGGCCTCCACGATCTCGGGCTCGGCCGCGGCGGTCTTCGGGCGCGCCTTGGCCTTGGGCTTGATGCGTCCCGCCGTCGACTCCCACGCCGTGGCGAGGCGCGCGACGGAGAGCAGGGTCGGCTTCTCGTCCTGGAGCTCCCAGGCCGGCTCGCCGTCCAGGTTGAGCGAGAGGAAGCGCACCCCGACTCCCACCGGGTCCACCTCCGGCGGCAGGTCGTCCACATCCGCCACGCTGGGCGGAGGCTCCGTGCCGTCGAGGACACGGGCGATGCGCTCGAGCTGATTGATCCAGGCCGCTCCCTTCTGGGCTTCGCGACGACGCGCAAGCTCCCACCAGCGCGGGCTCGCCACGACGTAGAGGAGCGGCGGTGCATCTGCGATCTCGACGCCGAAGGCATCCTTGGCCTCGGCGCGCACGACGTCGCGGCTGGCATCGAGGACTGCGCAGGCCGAGAGACCCTCGAGCAGGACGCGCAGGGGCGTATCCCCGGTGGAGCCGCGCGTCGCCGAAGGCGGCAGCCAGCGCAGCACCACCACCGCGAGACGATCGTCGCGGCCCACGCCCAGCACGTCCACCCGGGCGAGACCCGCGTCCGAGGCCGAGACCCGCAGCGGTACGTGGTAGTCCAGGATCGCCAGGCCACCGGGCTCGTCGCCCGGCAGCCGAGAGGGCAGCGGCAGCGGCCTACCTACATCCCTCGCGTGATTGACCAGCGCGATGGCGAGCTGGTCCTCGGCACGCTTCGCACCCCGCTTGGGAAGGGTCCCATCATGCTCTGCGAAGAACTTCTTGCCCGCGTCACCGCGACGTGGCGCCGACTCCAGTTGCTTCTGATAGAGGTCCAGGAGGATCTGGGCATCGAGCCCCTTCGCGACCTCCCTGAAGCCGGCGGCTTTGCGGACCTCGCGGTCGGCGGCCAGCTCGAAAAGCGTCTGATGCTGCAACGGGCACTCCCCTCAGCGCGCCGGTGGCGCGAGGGCGGGAGTATACCGCTGTTTTCCCGGGACTTCCCCGCCGGGGACGCCGCTGGAGCAGCGGCACGTCGGGGCCCGGAGCGGGGGCTCAGAGCGCGATGTCTTCCACCGCCACCACGACGCGCCAGGTCTTGAAGGCCACCTGCTCGGCCACGGCGCGGGCCGCGTAGCCGAGCTGCGGCGCGGGAGGCTCGAGGAGCACGATCGCGCGCACCGGACGGTCGTCGGCGGCCAGGTGCTTGGAGACCCAGCCGAGCTGCTCGAGCACCGGGCCCACGGGATCGCCGGCGCCCCGCTCCACCACCCGGACCACCACCAGCGCGCCGTCCGCGCCCTCGGCCAGGAGGTCGATGTCCCCGACCTCGGTGGAGAACTCCGCTCCCACCGGGTCGCCCGAATCGTCGGTGTAGACGCCGAGACCGCGCTCGACCAGCCCCGGCTGCTCGATGATCCGCGCGCGCAGCTCCTCGGACTGCAGGGAGAAGAGGGTGTTCGGATTGGATTCGGCCACGGAAGGCTCCTCCTGGAGGGGGTCGGCCGGCTCGGACAGGTCGCGCTCGGCGGCCTCCGACGAGCCGGCACCCGCATCGGGCTCGACCGGCTCGGACAGGTCGGCACCCGCGTTGCTCTCAGCGGGCTCGGACAGGTCGGCGCCCGCATTGGTCTCAGCCGGGTCGGACAGGTCGGCACCCGCGTTGCTCTCAGTCGGCTCGGACAGGTCGGCGCCCATGTTGCTCTCAGCCGGGTCGGAGAGGTCCACGCCGAGGCCGGGCTCCGTGGCCGGCGGTTCGACATCGGGCGGCTCCAGCTCCTGCACGTCGATCTCGGGGAGCTCCTCCTCGAGAACGTCCGGCTCGGGCGCCGCTGTCGCCTTCTTCTCCGTCTCCTTCTTCGAGGCGGGCTTCCGCATCGCACGGGGAGCGGACTTCGTCTCGGGCGGCCGCGACTCGTCGGCGCCGGACGCGGGCTCGGACGCTCCGGACTGCTCCTTGTCGCCCTTTGCGGCGGTCGCCAGCGGCGGCTGGGTGACGCTCGGATCTTCGAGGGGCTGCACTCCGGACAGCGAGCTACCGGGGCTCAGCGTCCGGCCGCAGTTCGGGCAGTGCCTGTCGCGGTCGGCGTAGCGTGTACCGCAGTTCCGGCAGTTGGGCATGACCCCTCCAGCACCCGTTGCGCACGGGACGACGCTTCCCGCACCCGTTGCATGCGATCGACCCGCCGCTTGCGAGCTCCCGTTGCGCACGGGTCCGCCCCGTTGCGCACGGTCCGCCCATTCCGTACGGGTGGACGACGCTTCCATCGGCCGACCGACACGAGGGGTTGAGCATCTTTCGGGGAAAAGCCCGAGGCGCACCGGCGCGGCGAGAGGCATGCGGTACATTCCGCGCCATGGAGGTCAACCGCAGTGCGCGCTTCAAGCTGGGCGACGTCGTGCGCCACCGCTTCTACCCCTTCCGCGGAGTGATCTACGACGTGGATCCGACGTTCGCGAACACCGAGGAGTGGTACGAGTCGATTCCGGAGAACGTGCGCCCGCGCCGCGACCAGCCCTACTACCACCTCCTGGCCGAGAACGAGGACTCGACCTACGAGGCCTACGTCTCGGAGCAGAACCTGCTGGTCGACGACACCGGCGAGCCCTGCCGTCACCCGCTGGTCGAAGAGCTCTTCGAGTCTGCGCCCGAAGGCGGCTACCGGCTGCGTATCGACTCGCACAACTGAGCCCCCGGACCCCGCGCAAGGAGGGCCATGTCGCTCACCCGACGCGAGCTCCTGACCCGGATCCCGGCCGCCGCGGCAGCCGGGCTCGTCTCGCCCACGCTTCTCGCCTGCGCGTCTCCCCCGCGCACCGCCGGCCCCCTGCGCGCGATCGAATCGCCCTTCCGCCACGGCGTCGCCAGCGGCGATCCGCTCTCCGACCGCGTGATCCTGTGGACTCGCGCCACGCCACCCGCCGCGGACTCCAGGATCGAGGTGGCATGGCAGCTCGCGCGCGATCCCGGGCTGCAGGACGTGGTGGCGCGCGGTAGCGCCACCGCGGCCCCGGAGCGCGACTGGACCGTGAAGGTGGAGCCCGTCGGCCTCGAGCCCGGCACGCGCTACTGGTACCGGTTCTCCGCCCTGGGATGGGACGGCCCCGTCGGTCGCACCCGTACTCTCCCGGTCGGCCCCACGTCGCGTCTGCGCATCGCGTTCGCCTCCTGCTCCAGCTACAACTTCGGCTTCTTCAACGCCTACGGACTGATCGCCGAACGCGACGACCTGGACCTGGTCCTGCACCTGGGCGACTACATCTACGAGTACGCCAACGGGGACTACGGCGACGGCACCGCGCTGGGGCGCGTCCCCGAGCCCCTGCACGAGACCCTCAGCCTCGCCGACTACCGGCTCCGCTACGGCTCCTACCGCACCGACCCGGACCTGCAGCAGGCCCACGCCACCCACCCCTTCGTCACGGTGTGGGACGACCACGAGCTGGCCAACAACGCCTGGCAGCACGGCGCCGAGAACCACGGCCCCGAGGAGGGTCCCTGGGCCGCACGCCGCCGCGCCGCGGTGCGCGCCTACTTCGAGTGGATGCCCATTCGCGAGAGCGCCGTTCACGCCGACCGGCGCGGGCGCATCTATCGGAGCTTCCGACTCGGGGACCTGGCCGATCTCTTCATGCTCGATACGCGCCTGGTGGGCCGCGACCGCGCCGCCCCCAGTCCGGATCACCTCCCCGAGATCTGGAGCCCGGACCGCTCGCTCCTCGGGGACGCGCAGCAGGACTGGCTCTTCCAGGAGCTGCTGCGCGCGAAGGAGGACGGCGTGCGCTGGAAGGTGCTGGGACAGCAGGTCATGTTCGGCCACCTCCACGGACGCACCGGCCGCATCGTCAACACCGACATGTGGGACGGCTATGCGCGCAGCCGGAACCGGGTACTCGATCACCTGGAGGAGAACGCCATCGACGACGTCGTGATCCTGACCGGGGACCTGCACAGCTCCTGGGCCCAGGACGTGACGCGCGACCCGTGGGACCCGGCCCGCTACGACCCCGCCTCGGGCCGCGGCTCCGTGGCCGTCGAGTTCGTCACCCCGGGGATCACTTCTCCGGGCGGGACGCCGCCGGACAAGGCGGATGAACGCGCCCGCGTGGCGCTCGCCAACAATCCGCACCTGCGCTGGGTGGACCTGACCCAGCGCGGCTACGCGGTGCTCGATCTCACCCACGATGCGGCGCGAGCCGAGTGGTGGTTCGTCGACACCGTCGAGGAGCGCCGCCGCGCCGAGCGTCTGGGTGCGGCCTGGCAGACCCGGACCGGTCGCAACTCGCTGCGGGAGGCCCTGGCACCGGTGAGCGGCGCCGGCTTCGCGGCCTAGGCGACGCTGGGCAGCCGCACACCCGTGCCGCCCAGGCCGCAGTAGCCGCTCGGGTTCTTGGCCAGGTACTGCTGGTGGTAGTCCTCGGCGTACCAGAAGCGCGGCGCATCGCTCTGCTGAGTGGTGATGGCGCCGTAGCCTGCGGCCTGCAGCTCCTTGCCGTATGCCTCGGCCGTGGCCGCCACCAGGCGGCGCTGATCCTCCGAGTGGATCCCGACGAGTGATCGGTACTGGGAGCCCACGTCGTTCCCCTGGCGGTTGCCCTGGGTGGGGTCGTGGCCCTCCCAGAAGAGCCGCAGCATCTCGGCGTAGGACGTAGCGGCGGGATCGAAGACCACCAGCACCACCTCCGCGTGGCCCGTGGCTCCGCTGCACACCTCGTGGTAGGTCGGGCGCTCCGTCGACCCGGCCGCATACCCCACCGCCGTGGTGTGCACGCCGGGCGCCTGCCAGAAGCGCCGCTCCGCGCCCCAGAAGCAGCCCATCCCGAAGATCGCCGTCTCCAGGGTCTCGGGGAACGGCGGCTCGATGTTCGTGCCGAGAACGAAGTGCTCCATGTCAGCCAAGATAGCAGCGCCGTTCGGGCCGAGCGGAGGGCTGTATAATCCGGCTCTGGAGGACCCCCCAATGGGCTGGACGGCCGAGGACATCCCCGTCGGCGGACTCGACGGCAGGACCTTCATCGTCACGGGAGGCAACTCCGGAATCGGCTTCGAGGCGGCCCGGGCGCTGGCAGCGCGCGGAGCCGACCTCTTCCTGGCCTGCCGCAATCCGGCCAAGGCGGCCGATGCCGCCGAGCGGATTCGTGCAAGGCAGGCCGACGCGCGGGTCGAGGTCATGCAGCTCGATCTGGCCAGCCTCGCCTCGGTGCACGACTTCGCCAAGGCGTTCGCCGGGAAGCGCGAGCGCCTGGACGTGCTGGTCAACAACGCCGGCGTCATGGCGATTCCCCTGCGGCGCACCGACGACGGCTTCGAGATGCAGATCGGAACCAACCACCTGGGTCACTTCGCGCTGACCGGACTGCTCCTGCCGCAGCTCCTGGCCGCGCCGAACCCCCGCGTGGTGAACGTCAGCAGCACCATGCACAAGATCGGTCGGGTCGACGTGGACGATCTCAACTACGAGCGGCGCCGCTACTCGAAGTGGCCCGCGTACGGACAGAGCAAGCTCGCCAATCTCTACTTCACCTACGAGCTGCAGCGGAAGCTCGACGCCGCCGGCAAGGGGCAGCGCCTCCTCGCCGCCGCGTGCCATCCCGGCTACGCCGCGACGAACCTCCAGGCCGTGGGTCCGCAGATGGAGGGATCCCGGTTCATGGAGCGCGCCACGGATCTGGCCAACCGGATCTTCTCCCAGTCCGCGGCGATGGGCGCGCTGCCCACCATCTATGCCGCGGTCCACCCCGCGGTCGAGCCGGCGGGCTACTACGGTCCGGACGGCTTCCAGGAGATGCGTGGACATCCCACGAAGGTGTCCTCCACGGCGCGGTCGCAGGACGTGGCGAGGGCGGGCGCGCTCTGGGATCTGTCGGCCGAGCTGACCGGTGTGCGCTGGGAGGCCCTGGCCGGCTGAGATGCGCATCGCCACCTGGAACGTGAACGGGCTGCGGGCGCGGCTCGACTTCGTGCGCCACTGGCTCGAGGCGCGCCGGCCGGACGTGGTGGGCCTGCAGGAGCTGAAGCTCACCGAGGCGCAGTTCCCGAGCGAGGAGCTGGGCGAGCTGGGCTACCGCGCGCTGGTCCACGGGCAGAAGGCGTGGAACGGAGTGGCGGTGCTGGTGCGCGAGCCGCTCGACGCCGAGATCCTCCAGGCGGGGCTGCCCGGCCAGGACGACATGGGCGCGCGCCTCCTCCAGGCGCGCACCGGGGACATCGTCTTCACCACGGTCTATGTCCCCAACGGCAAGAACCTCGAGCACGAGGACTACGGCCGCAAGCTCGCCTGGCTGGATGCGCTCTCCGCCTGGTGGGCGGAGCACGGCGGCGAGACGGCCGTCCTGTGCGGCGACTTCAACATCGTGCCCGCCCCTCTCGACAGCTGGAACGAAGCGGAGCTGGCCGGACAGATCTTCCACACCGACGAGGAGCGCGGCCGCTTCGAGAAGCTCCTCGGCCAGGGCCTCGCCGACCTGTTCCGCCAGGCGCGGCCCGAGGACCAGGCCTTCTCCTGGTGGGACTACCGGGGAGGCGCCTTCCACCGCGGTCACGGCCTGCGGATCGATTTCCTGCTGGGCTCGCCCCCCGTGGCGCGGCGCGTCGCCGCAGTGGAGATCGATCGCGACTACCGCAAGAAGAAGGACGGCCTCACGGCCTCGGACCACGCCCCGGTGATCGCCGATCTCGCCGACGGTTGAGGCGCGCCGACCGGCCCGGCCGGACACCCCGTCCCTGCTAAGCTGGCGCGCCGGAGGAGACCCCGATGGACGACCTGCAGCGCCTCGTCGAGATCGACGCCATCCGGCAGCTCAAGTACCGCTACTTCCGCTTCCTCGACCTGAAGCAGTGGGACGAGCTGCGCGAGCTCTTCGTCGAGGAGGCGAGCGCCGCCTACAGCGGCGGCAAGTACGCATTCGAGGGCCGCGAGAAGATCATGGAGTTCCTGACCGGCGCGCTCGGGCGGAGCTCGATGCTGACCGCCCACCACGGACACCACCCGGAGATCGAGCTGACCAGCGAGACCACCGCGACCGGCATCTGGGCGCTGTGGGACACGGTCATCGACACCCAGCACCACATCACGATCCGCGGTGCCGCGTTCTACCGCGACGAGTACGTCAAGGTCGACGGCGCGTGGCGCTTCCGCTCCACCGGCTACGAGCGCACCTACGAGGAGATGGAGCCCTACCCCGAGGACGGTCCCATCCGCCTGACCGCCAATCGCTTCGCCACCTGATCCGCACCCGCTGCTAGATTCCCGGCCCGTGGACGCGCCCGACAAGACACCCGGCCTCTTCGACGAGCCCATCCAGCGCGGCCTCGCCTTCCTGGGCGTGAAGCTGATCGTCGCCGTCCCGATCCTGGTGGTGCTCGCCGCGCTGGCGGCCGGCGAGCGCCAGCTGGCCCTGGGCCTGGGCGTCGCCTTCGCCGCGGCGCTCGCGCTGGGCGCCCGCGACGTGCGGCGCGGGGCCTTCGGAGCGGCGACGGGGCTGGCTGGAACCGCCTGCGCCGCCCTGCTGGGCCTCCTCGCGGCACGCCTGATCTAGCAGGCGGCGGCGCGCCCCGGCGTTCCGGACGGAATTGCTCCAGTCCTGCTCGGGACCTGCCGATGGGTGCGCCGGAGGCACTCTTGGAGCAGTTCGCCGCACTCGCACTCGCGGTCGTGGGCCTGGTGACCCTCACGGTCGGCGTCCGCCTCCTGCTGCGCGCTGCCGAGACCCGGGGGCTTCCCGAGCTCCTCTTCGGAATCGGCTTCGTCGCCGGCACGCTCGGCGTTGTGGGATCCCAGCTCGGCCAGCGCCTCGTCTGGACCGAGCCGGGCACGGCCCTCTTCACCAGCATGACCGCAGCCGGCTTCGCTCTGCAGGTCGCGGGCACGGTGGCTCTCTACGCGGTCATCTGGCGCGTCTTCCGTCCCGGGCCCGGCTGGGGGGCGGCGCTCTTCGCGGCGGGCTCGCTCGTCGCCACCGGTGCGTGGCTGCTGCGCCTCTTCGACGGCGACTTCGGCGCCGCCGACCTCCACGTCCGGGGCCTCTTCATCTTCCAGTGCACGCGACTGGCGCTCTTCTGCTGGTCCTCGACCGAGGGCCTGCTCTACGCGTCGCGCATGCGCCGACAGATCGCGCTCGGGCTGGGCAGCACGGGCGCCCACAACCAGATCTTCTTCTGGGGCGCGGCCGGCGTGCTCATGATCTTCACCACGTTGCTCATCATCGTCCCGATCTTCGTGATGGGGATGCAGAGCCCGCTCGACCATCCCGTCACCACGGTGCTGGCGACCCTGCCCGCCCTCTTCACCTCGCTCTTCATGTGGTGGGCCTTCTTCCCGCCCGCCTGGATGGAGGGCCGCCTGGTCTGGGGCGAAGCCCGCTGAGGCGCTGTATCGTCGCCTCCTTCCCACCGCGAAGGAGCGCGACGATGTCCGATGCCTTTCCCGAAGAGGAGATCCGCGCCGCCTACGACGCCTACGTGGCGCAGCGCGACGAGGTGGAGGCCGGCCGCGCGCCCTGGTCGAGCCTGGCCGAGTGGTTCACCGACGACGCCACCTTCATCGATCCCGCCTGGGGGCGGGTCGAGGGAATCGCCGGGATCCGCGAGTTCCTCGACGAGAGCATGGCGGGCCTGGAGGGCTGGACCTTCCCGCGCGAGTGGACCGCGGTGACGGGCAACCGCCTGATCTCGGGCTGGCAGAACCGGCTGCCGGGCGCGCGCCCCGACGGCACGCCCTGGCAGGCGCCGGGCATCTCGATCATGACCTATGCCGGGGAAGGCAAGTTCAGCATGGAAGAAGACCTGCTGAACATGGTCCACGTGACCGAGCTGATTCGGGAAAGCGGCTGGAAGCCGGGGCCCGGCTTCAACCTCCCGCCGGCCCAGCCCGTGCGCTGACCCGAGAAGCACCTCACGCGCGCGCCGTGCGCCGTGCGCCGACCCGAGAAGCACGTCACACGCGCGCCCCGACTGCGAGAGCTCCACGCGCTCTTCGCCGGCGTGTCTCCCGTCACACCTTGTGCGATGCCCAACCGTGTTCAATATTCCGGGTAGCGGTCGAGATGACTCCTGCCCGGAGTCCGCAGGGGATTTTCCCTCAAGCCCCGCGAGAGGCGGCCGATCCAGCGAGTGCGCGCCCGGAGGAATCGCCATGGCCCATGCCATTGCGCTCGGCGCGCTCGCCATCCTGCTCTTCTGGCCCGGGGCGGCCCGAGCCGACCACATCGACGAGCCGGTTGAAGGCCCCCTGGAAACGGCCGCATGCGCAGCACCCGAGCTGCAGCTGAACGAGCCCGCCGGATGGTCGAGCGTGCACAACAGAGGCCCGGAGGCCGAGCAGGTCACCTTCGCCCCGCCCGCGGGGTCGGCGGACGCGCGGCTCTCCCTGGACTTCGCACTGGTACGGACCTCGGGACCCGTGCGCGCGGAGGAGGCTCTCCAGCGGGCGCTGGGTCACCTGGGCGCGATGGAGACGCTGGACGTGCGCCCGTTCCGGAATCCCCACCCGAGGCTTCCGAGCGCGGGCGGCGCGCTGCGCCTTCCCCGGGGGAGCGCCTACGTCGTGGTGCTGGTGGCGCCCGCGAATCGCTATCTGGTGGCTCGGCTGACCAAGGAGGGCGGAGACGCCTCCGCGCGCGAGCTCGAGCTCTTCCGCCGCACCATCGCCTCGGCCGAGATCGGCCCCGGCGCGGGCTGCGTCGCCAGCGCCCGCTGATCCGGCGCCAGCCGCCCGCTGATCCGGCGCGCGGGGCCCCCGGCTGCCGTGCAGTGAAGGTCTTCACACCGGGGCGCCGCGTTCGGGTGTAGGCTGTCTGCCAAGCCCGATGTCCCACCGAACTCGCGTCGCCCAGGGAGTCGCGCTGGTCGTCCTCGCCACGGCGATGGGCGGAGCGCGGCCCAGCGCGGAGAGCGTCCTGTCCGGCGAGCCGCCCGAGCTCGTCAGTCGCCTGCAGGACGAGCGCGTCCTCGTGCTCGAGGACGTGGGCGAGAGCGAGCAGTCGTTCATCGTCGCGTACGTGCTCTTCGAGCGATCGCGCGAGCACGTGGTCGGTCTGCTGAGGCAGGCCTCGCGCCAGAGCGAGTACCGGCCCGAGCTGAACAAGGTGAGGACGATCCGTACCCTGCCCGACGGGCGCATCGACGAGCAGGAGCTCAAGATCCTGTTCCGCAAGCTCACCTACCGGCTCCGCTACCAGGACGATCCCACCAGCGAGCGCATCACATGGGAGCTCGACCCCGACTTCGACAACGACCTGGCGCGCATGGACGGATTCTGGGAGCTGTACGGGTTCGCCGACAGTCCCCAGCGCACCCTCGGCCGCTTCGGATCGAACGTCGAGGTGGGAGCCGGAGTCCCCAAGTTCGTGCAGAAGGGGATGAGCCGGAAGACCGTGCTGCGATATGTGCGAAACTTCCGGGAATGGATCGACTCGGACGGGGAGTGGAGACCATGAGGATCGCGATCGCGCTGACGGCCACCGCCGTCGCGTCTGCCGCCCTGGGCGGCGCGCCGTCGGCGAGCGTCGTCGCGGCTCTCGAGGTGGCGGACGTACGTGCCTGTGTGGAGGCGAACACGCCGCGCCGTTCGTCGGTGATGGACATCCGGCTGGAGTTCCGCGACGCCGTCGGCGAGACGAACGACTCGCGCTTCAAGATCTACTGGCGGCGACTGCCCACGGGCGAGCGACGCGTCCTGATCCGATTCATCCAGCCCGAGGACCTGGCCGGGGCGGCGGTCCTCGTCGAAGGCGCACGCGAGGCGCGTCCCCGCGTCCACCTCTATCTGCCGGGCATCGGAAGGGCGCAGCGCGTGACCAGCCGCGAGCAGCTCGAGGGCTTCCTCGGGCGCGCCGACCTGGGCATCGAGGAGATCGGCCTGCTCCTCGATCCCGTGGGACGCGAGGATCTGGCGCTCGTCGACACGGGTCGGCCCGCCGACGAGCGTCCCTACTGGGTGCTCGAGGCCCGCGACGCAGTGGAGCCGGACGCCGACGGGTCGCGCTACGCGCGCACCCGCACCTTCGTCGACCGCGAGCTCTGCATCCCGCTGCGCGCCGTCTTCTACGACGCCGACGACCGGGAGGCCAAGATCTTCCAGGTGGACCGCTCTCGCGTCACCCGCGAGGCAGAGGCCTGGATCCCCCGGCAGATGACCTTCCTCGATCCGACCGAGCGGAGCACCACGACACTGGTGATCGACGAGGCGGAGATCGACGTGCCGCTGGCGCCGAGTCTGCTCACCGTGCCGGCCATGCCGGGCGCGGGAGGCTAGGACGGCTCTCGTCCCGAGCCCTCCGCGTCGCCGCTGCGCCAGGTCACCACGAACTCCGTGTGCACCTCGTCGAGAATCGCGCGGACTCCCGTGGCGCCCTCCGGGACCTGATCGACGATCAGCCCTTCCATCACCTGCTTGATGGTGCCCCAGAAGTCGTCGCCGACGGCCCCGGGGTTCTCGCTGGCGAAGCGCACCGCGCCCACCAGGTCGTCGGGGACGGGCATGCGACTCACCTGCCGCGCCTCCCGCGAGCGGAGCCAGCGGGGTCCGCTCTCCGGCGCACGTCGCGCCCTGTGCACGGTGCCCGCCGCAGCCGCGCAGCCGCAGCCATGGGCGGCCCCGCGCCGGTCCGGAGTCTGAGTGGATCCCATGCTGCCCCCCGGTCCCACCACGATCCGAAGCACTCCAAGCATCTCATCTGGCGCGCGCTTCGCACACCGGGGAATCCCCGACACCGGCGCAATCGCCGGTTCGACACGGGATGAGGCCGTCCCGACGAGACACGGTGTCTCTCCGGGTGCCAGCGACTACTCCGTGTCGCCGTCCCTGCGCAATGCCCTCGCAGCGCGCCAGGCCGCGCTCCAGAGCCGCTCCTCCAGCCGCAGGCGCGAGCGGCGCCCGAAGCCGGTGCGGACGCGGGGCCCGCTCACCCGCGCGTCCACCCCGTCGAGGGCGCCCAGGAAGCGCTTGGCGAAGCGCGCGTTGACCTCGACGCGAGCCGCACCGCCCGGTCCGGGCGCGCTGGGCAGGATGGGATGGGTGTTGATCTCCCATACCTGGATGCGGTCGTCGAGCATGGCGTAGTCGATGCGACCCCAGTCGAGCCGCGCGCGTGCGAAGACGTCCCGGATCTGTTCCGCATGGGGATTGCTCTCGAGGTACTCGTGCTCCCGCCGCAGCCGCTCCGCGTCGAGGATCTCGGGCTCCTTCACCTCCCACTGCTTGGCGAAGAAGAGGTGGCGCGGGATCACCCGGCCGTCCACGAAGAACGCCCCGTACTTGGCGAACACGCCCTCGGCGTCGGACGTGTCGCAGAACTCGACGGCGATCGCGTCGTCGCGACTGCGACCCGCCTTGTCCAGGTCGCGCACGGCCATCCGGAACTCGTCGGGCGTGCGCACGAGATCGCCCAGGGATCCGCGGTGGTCGCTCTCCATGCGAAGGAAGACGGGAAAGCGGGTCGGCGTGCGGGCCTCGTTGAGCCGCCACACGTCGAAGGCGTTCACGCCGCCCTCGTGGAGACGGCGCAGCAGCTCGAAGCGACGCAGCGACCGCGTGGGGTGGTTGAGGACGCGCTGCCCGGCGCGGTCCAGGGCACTCCACAAGCGAGCGGCGCGCTCGGCGTCGCGGGGAGGCAGCCTCTCGAGATCCGAGAAGATCCAGGTGCCGCGACGCACGGCCTTCGCGGCGAAGGCCTCGCTGTAGCGGATGGGCCGGAAGCGCCCGGCCAGGGGACGGCCGTGGGTCTTGAGGAAGCGCGCCAGGAGAGCACGCAGGACGGGATCGTCGCTGTGCAGGTAGAAGATCACCCGCGCAGAGCCTCCGCGAGGGCGCGCGCGAGGCTGCCGCGCCTGCCCACCCGCACCTCGCCGAGATCGAGCCAGTCGGACCAGCTGCGCAGCTCCGCGGCCAGGGCGGGCGCCACGACGTCCGGGTCGGCGCCGCGCTCGAGGAAGGCCGCAGGGACGCGCAGGATCCCGCCGCGGCGCTCGGCGCGGGCGTCCACGCGGGCCACCAGACGGTCGCCCATCAGGAAGGGCAGCACGTAGGTGCCCCAGCGCCGCTTCGCCTCGGGAACGAAGATCTCGAGCCGGTAGTCGAAGTCGAAGAGACGCTGGCCACGCGGTCGATGCCAGACGACCGGATCGAACGGAGAGAGGAGCGCGGCCGCGTCGATGCGGCGTGGGACGCGCGCCGTCGGGGACAGGTAGGCCGGCTCTCGCCAGCCCTCGACGGCCACCTCCCGGAGCTCCCCGCCGGCCACGAGCTCCGCCAGATGGCGACGCGCCTCGGACATCGGCATCCGGTAATAGTCGGCGAGGTCGGCGGCGGAGCCCACCCCATGGGCGCGGGCCGCGATCCGCAGCAGCTCACGGCGCGCTCGGCCAGGCGCCACGCGTCGACGGCGTGAAGTCGCCGGCACGACCCGCTCCGTCAGGTCGTACACCCGCGTGAAGTCCGGCTTGCGGCCGGCCACCGCGAGGCGACCCGCCGCGAAGTGGGCCTCCAGGGCCACCTTCGGGATCGTGCCCCACCAGCCGCCGATGCGACGCGGCGCGCCCTCGGGCCCGGGGAGGTCTCCCGCACAGACCGGTCCGCGCGCCTTCACCTCGCGCAGCATGCGCTCCAGGTAGTCCGGATCGC